>JAUCGB010000109.1 GCA_030377895.1 Anaerolineales bacterium HSG24 | reverse complement strand
CACAAAAAGATGATCCCATTATAACACTAAAATTTATAGATTACAATGGATTTTATAAGATTTGCTTATAAGACTTTCTTATTACCTCTTATAAGCAAATCTTATAGATGAATAGGGTTTTACTATTGTATTTAAAGGATAATTGTTTTACAATGGTTACAGGTAATGTTGTTCCCAATCTGGAGATTGGGAACGTATTTGCCATAGAAACTCTGTTTCTAGCATGTTGCAAGTCGCAAACAGAGTTTGCTTGAGCAATTGTGTCCCCAAATCCAGTTTGGGAACAAGGACTGTTGCTTGAGCAATTGTGTCCCCAAACCCAGTTTGGGAACAAGGACTGTTGCTTGAGCAGTTGTGTCCCCAAACCCAGTTTGGGAACAAGGACTGAAAGACTTCCTCAATTACTACAATGGTTGCAAACATTTTTTTGCAGAGGTGAATGATGCTAGATATATATGAATTGAATCTTTTTTTAGTCGCGGCAGAAGTTGAGAACTTCTCGAAGGCTGCTAGTCTGTTGAATTTAACCCAACCAGCCATTAGTATGCAGATTCGTAACTTGGAGAAAAAATTAGATGTGTCGCTATTTATACGAGCGGGGCGCACTTTAGCTTTAACCGAGCATGGGAAATCACTCATTCCCTTAGCCCGTGAGATGGTGAATCGGGCTAAACAGGTCGAAGAGGAAATTCAATCAATGAAGGGGGATGTGGTTGGACATCTAAAAATTGGCTGTAGTACCTCAACAGGTAAATATATTTTGCCGTTTTTGGCCGCACAGTTCCGGCAACAACATCCACGAGTACAGATGAGCATCTATACACATAGCCGTGATATTATACTAGAGAAATTGATGAATGGCCTAGTTCAATTGGCCGTTGTCAGCACCGAGCCAACCTCTAAACATGTTGGACACCGTCATTTTTTTACCGATTATATGGCGTTAGTTGTGCCGGTTGATCATCCTTGGGCAGAGCGTTCTCTAATAGAGCCGCATGAGTTGTGTGAAACCAACTTTCTTTTACGAGATTCGGGGGCGGGGACGCGAAAAACGATGGAGAGTTTTCTCAGCCAAATGGGAATTATGATTGATGATTTGAATGTAGTGATGGAGTTGGGCAACGCCGAAGCTATCAGTATGGCTGTCGAAGCCGGTATTGGCGTGGCCTTTATTCCTCGAGTGGTGGCATTGCGAAGTATAGAATTTGGTCGGATTAAAGAAGTGCCATTAGCCGGAGGAACTTTAAAACGGAAAATATTTATGGTTCATAGCCATCGTCAACCGGCAACGAAGGCACAAACTGAGTTTTGGGAGTTTGTACAACAATCAGCGAAGGCTGTGCTGGTCAACATATTAAGGAATGAGTCCTAAATAAGTTGCGCGTTTAGCAATCGTAGGGGCTAGGCAAGGCGGTGTAGCGTTGGTTTGAAATCAGAACTCCAATCCGCCTTGCCTCGCCCTGAAACTATGGAATGACGGGCGAGGCAGGGGCGGAGCGGAGATGGTCGCACATTCCAAGTCTAGACCGCCCCCCTACGGGTAGCCCCTACCATAATCTCGGCATGGTTCATTATCCGTTGAGTTTGCTTTACAAATAAAACCATTGTAGGTGACGTTTGTAGCGTCACTAGTTTGCTTAATAAACGCCGTAATACCTCAATACAGGCGAACGATTATTGTCACGCTACAAGCGTGACCTACATTGTAAAGATGATTTGGTCTATTTTGAACCATGCCGCGGACTATCAGCATGCACATTCCTAAATATTCAGCGACTCACCAGAAAGAGCATCAAAAACCCGATTTCTCAAAGAAATCGGGTTTTTAGGTTACTTTACTAAACTTTTGCTATGAAGTTTCCAAAACGCAAAAAACCAACTTCTCATAGGGTCTAATCAACTATAACCATTTTAACAAACCTGAGGAGGTTTATCATGCATCGAATATTGTCCAGCTTTAACATGGCCGCCGTGACTATCATGGTGGTGAGTATTGTCAGTTTATTATTGTGGAGCGCGCCGCCCTTGTCGGCTACGCAACAGGGCCAACTTAGTTTTGGCGACGGAATCCCGATTCAACTGGTTGATCCGACTGGTCTGAATCAAGTGCAGTTTTGGGCCACCGACTCAACCACGCCCATCGAGTTCAGTCTGTACAGTTTGACCCCAGCGGAGTTCGCTACGCGCTACAGCGACTTACGTGGTAACTGGAGCCAGCCCATTTCGAACTCGGGCTTGAGCCAAGTAACCAGTTGGCAACAGGTCAGCCAAGTAGATAAGGAAGATACATACGGCTCCATGCGTCAAGCGACCAACTTGCCGACGGTGGCTGATGGCCTATACATCTTGTCGGCCAGCCATGCCGATTTGGGACAAGATGCCATGTATCTGATTGTCACGCCCCATGTCCTGACCCTCAAACGGAGTGGCTCGGACAGCCTGCTGGCTTGGAGCGTCAATCTGCAAACAGGTCAGCCGACGGTCAACATGGCCCTGACCCTGTACGACGATCAAGGACAGGCCATCAAACAGGCCACCACCAACGTTGACGGTTTAGCTGAGTTCAGCCTCAGCAATGCCACGCCGATTTTGGCGATTGGCACGACTGGCAACACGGTCACGCTAGCCGGGCTGGATAGTAGCTGGCGTACCGATTATGGCTATTGGTATTGGGATTGGGATTGGAACTATGGCTCCACCTCGCCCTACCATGTTTATCTGTATACCGACCGCCCCATCTATCGGCCCGGCGATACCATCAATTTTGCCGCGATTCTACGTCAGCAAGGGCAAAGCGGAACCAGTCTCTCCTACAGTCCCCTCGCCTCGACCCAAGCAGTCAGCGTGACTCTGCGAGATTCGCGCTACAATGTCGTCACTAGCCAAGTATTCCAGCCGAACAGTTTCGGAACCATCGACGGTTCCTTTACTTTGGCCGATGAACCGCCCATGGGCAACTACCAACTTTTGTTAGAGTTTGCTGATTTTCAGCAACGTCAATCGCTCAAAGTCGAAGCCTACCGCAAGCCGGAGTATCAGGTTAAGGTCACTACGCCCCGCGAGTACGGCATCGCTGGAGACGAGATTCCCATCACCGTGAACGCCGATTACTTTTTCGGTCAACCAGTCAGCCAAGCCGAGTTGAGTCTGAAAATCTATCGTCAGACTTACTATTGGGGTAGTAATCGGCAATTGGTCACGGAGCTAACAGGTCTGACCAACGACCAAGGTCAGTGGGAGACAGTATTTGCCACCGATGGACAGTTAGGTCAAGATACCACCTACATCTTCGAGGCCACCGTCACGGAGGCCAGCAATCAGCCGATTTCGGGCGAGCAGAACCTGCGGGTTTATTGGAACGATGTCAGCCTGCGCCTAACCACCGAGCGATACGGTTACGAGGTCGGTGACACGATTATCGGTCAGATTACGGTCCAAGACCGAGACAATCAGCCTGTTGCCGACAAGTTGGTCACGGTGGCGGTATATCAGGGCTACCCCTACAACTCGCCGGTGTCACAAAAACAGGTTACAACCAATCAAAATGGCGAGGGTCAAATCGACCTGTCCGGTTTGAATTCTGGTTGGTATCGGTTGATGGTGACGGCTCAGGATGGCCGAGGACGGAAGATGACAATCTATCGTTATCTGTGGCTCTACGGAGGCAGTGGATGGTATCCTTCCTCAAACGATGAGCTAAAAATTACCGTTGATCAAGACAACTATCAGGTCGGCGACATGGCCCAACTGCTGATTGAGTCGCAACTGACCGGCATGGCTCTGCTGACCCTAGAGCGGGACGGGCTGTACGAGGAGATGGTCATCAATTTGGACGGGCCAGTAACGATGGTTGACCTGCCCATCAAAGAGGCATTTGCTCCCAACGTTTTCGCCAAACTTCATATTTTCAAACTAAATTCAGATCAATCAGGTAACGATTATGGATATGAGGCCACACCCGAAGGCAAGCTGATGACTACCGAGACGCAGATACTCGTTTCGCCAGAGCATCGACGCTTACAGGTTACAATTCTGCCATCGGCCAAGAAGTATAAACCGGGCGACCAAGCCGAGTTGACCTTACAAGTGACCGACCAAAACAATCAGCCGGTATCGGCTCAGTTCAGCTTGGCCTTGGTTGATGAGGCCATCTTTGCCCTGAGCGATGATTTGTCGGCAGACCTGTTCGACACCTTTTACGCCCCTCAATCGAACCGAGTGACCACCTACGACAGTCTGACTCCGCGGCGCTACTATTGGGGACGTGTGACAGAAGATGCGAATGGTGACGGGACTTTTGCTCCAATTGGCACTGGCACCCCCACCCCTTCCCCGACCCAACAGCCGCCCGGTGCCGGTGGTGACACTGATAAGAGTTCTGAAGACCCGCGCCGTGTTTTTCAGGATACCGCCTACTGGAACGCCAACATCCAAACCAACAACCAAGGGCAAGCCAAGGTGATGGTCAAACTGCCCGATAATCTGACCACATGGCGCATCCTGGCCAAAGCGGTCACGGTTGACACGCTGATCGGCGAAGGTACGGAAGAGATTCTGGTCAGCAAGGATATGATTATGCGTCCCTCTCTGCCTCGATTTGCCATTTTGGGCGACACCTTTGCCCTCAATACAGTCGTGCAGAACTACACCGGCCAAGCGGTTGACGGGCAAGTCGCGGTCAGCTCGCCCGACCTGACTTTGCTTGATGGGGCGACTCGCCAAATCAGCCTGACTGGGGATACGAGCGGCAACACGGCTTATTCCAGTTGGACGGCAGTTGCCAGTCAAGTGGGCGACGCGCAGGTGACATGTGCGGTTGATACCTCGCTCGGTGGGGATGCGGTGGAGTTGACTCTGCCCATCAAACCATACGCCGTGCCAGATCGATGGCAGGCAGCCGGTCAGGTTGATACGCCCATCGCCACGACCCGCGCTATCACACCGCTTGACGGCTATCAGGCCACCGAAACCTTCACCATGCCCTTTAACGCCGTGCATGACACGTCAGAGATGACGATTCGGCTCTCACCGTCGGTGGCGCTGGGGGTGTTGGATGGTCTGGATGCGCTCATCAGGTATCCTTACGGTTGTGTTGAGCAGACCATGAGCCGTGTCCTGCCGAGTGCGGTAGCAGCCAAAACCTATAAAGATTTGGGCATCCCCAATCCAAAAGCGGATGAGCTACCCGACATCATCGATCAAGGTTTGACCAAACTGTACGGCTATCAACATGCCAACGGCGGTTGGGGCTGGTGGTACGACGACGAGGGGAACAGCTACATGACCGCTTACGTTCTGCTTGGGTTGACGATGGTCGAGCAGGCCGGATTTGAGGTCAATCCCGACGTGCTGACGAACGGCTTCAACGCCCTTGACAATCAACTCAAGGGTCAAACCGAGGGTCAAACTGAGGCGCGAAGTGTCGCCTACGCTCTGTATGTCAAAGCCTTGGCCGGACGGGGTGATCTGAGCGCGGCTCAAGCCTTGTTGACTCGTCAAGCCGAGTTAGACAGCTTCAGTAAATCGGCCTTGGCTCTCGCCCTCCAGATTGACGGCGATGTAGCCTCAGCCCAAATACTGGCCGATGCCCTGTTGAGCGAAGTTGAAGAGACAAGTACCGGAGCCTATTGGCCGACCAACGATCATAAAAACGAGTATTACTGGCGTACCATGGCCTCCAAAGAAAAGAACACCAGCATGACCCTCTTAGCCCTAACCCAACTGCGTCCTGAGCATGACGTTCTGCCCAAGGCGGCCCGTTGGCTCATGGAACATCGGCGGGGGGCTGGTTGGCGAGACACCCAAGCCACCGCCTTTGCTGTGTTGAGTCTCTCCAATTATCTGCAAATCTCTGGTGAATTACAGGCCGACTATCGTTATTTCGTGTTTTTGAATGACAGTTTGGTCAGGCAGGGGCAAATAAATGGGGATAATTTGACGACTGTAGTTGATCCGTTGATCATTGGCGGGGCAGACCTGCGTGACGGTCAGAACATCGTCCGCTTGGAACGATACGGCGAGGGGCAACTCTACTATAGTTTAGCCCTGAAACAGGAACTGTTTTACGATAGTTTCGCCGCAGTTAGCTCGCAGGATGCCGGATTAGGGATTGAACGTCGCTATCACTCGCTCAACAAAAAAGAGGCCACCAGCTACCAAATCGGCGATGTGGTTGAAGTGGAACTACAAGTGACCGCCAATGACGAGGCATGGTATGTGCTGGTCGAAGACCCGCTCCCGGCTGGTTTTGAGGCCATCAACGAGCGGTTGAACAATACCGCTTACAGTGATGACGGCAAACCCTCGTATTGGCGTTATTGGGGCTATAATCGCAAAAATATCTACGATGACAAAGTCAGCTTCTTTGTCACTCGCCTATGGCCGGGCGACCATACCTACACCTATCTGATGCGAGCCACCACCGCCGGTCAGTTCAGTGTGCCCCCAGCAGAAATCTATCCCATGTATGATGAAGATGTGTGGGGTCGCTCAACCAGTCAACAGATTCTAGTTGCGCCGGACAGCCTCCAAACAAGGCCAGATTTGGCCGGTGACTTTGACGACGACTGTCGCCTGACCGAGTTTGACCTGCGTCAAGTGGCCGGAGCATGGGGCAGTCGGCAGGCTAACCGAGACATGGATCAAAACGGCTTGGTTGATTTGCGAGACGTTAGCGCCGTGGCTGTGGGGCATGGGCATGATTGCCTCTCCACGGAGCAACCTCCAGTCGAGGGAGACGGTCAGGCCAACTTCGCCGTCTTTACGCCAGTGGATGATGTCGAAACGGGGGAAACCTTCGAGGTGCTAGTTCAGTTCGACCAGCTATCGGGGATTACTGAAAGCGCACGCACTGCCGAAAGTAAACAGCTAGGTGGCTTTGAGTTGAATCTGGGTTTCAACCCGAATCGGTATCAAATCGCGGCGGTGACTCAGCATGACAGTCTAAGCGAAACCCTGCAACTTGGCAGTGGGCCACAGGTCGATAACGCGGGCGGTAGTCTGGCCCTCGGTCTGTTCAACCTGCCCGACTCGCTAACCAAGCAAACAAAATTGATGACCATCACCTTCACCAGCCAAATCAGCGGCCCGGTTGAGTTTACTCGCACCAGTCTGCAAGCGGTCAACGGGCAAGGTCAACTGGTCGGCTCGCAAGTCGAGATCACCAACATCGACCTGCGACGACAGGATGTCTATCTGCCGAGCGTGCGGCGGTAGGGAAACATTTGTACCCTAAAGGTTTTGAAAACCTTTAGGGTATGCCGCATTTTCAGTTGTCACCTACTTCCTCGAAGCAATATGTTTCGAGGAAGGAAGGGTTTTCGTTTGGGGCAACATCTTGGGCCAACACCTGCGAGGAAAACCACATGTCTCGCAGGAGAGGTCACTCTTACTCCATACATCAGGTATTATATCTGCGAATGGGTGAATGGGTGAATGGGCGAATGATTCGGCTACCAACTTAACGTGCGACAGATAATATCGTAACACAGTCTTTAGACTGTGCGGCACAGGCTGAAGCATGTGCTACATGTCTCGGCTTACGTTGATAGCCAATGATCCCCCTACGGGGAGGCTTCGCGCTGAATGAAAAAGAGCGTCTCGTTCCCAAACAGGGAACGAGACGCTCTTTTCACGATTCGCTTTCCATCTTCCCACATGTTATGAGCGTCGTCTTATCACTACTTCTACCCATTATTTTTACACATTCAGTGACGATCTGCCTTCTGCCTATCGGGACTGCCTTTACTCATAAGCCAATACCTCTCGCACTGTCACCTGAGAAGCCCCACGAGCAGGCATAAAACTGGCGATACCTGCCAAAATCGTCGCAAGCATCAACCAAATGGCGAGACCACTAAAGGAGTAGGCAAAGTTGAGCGGGTTTTGGAACAACATTACCCCAATTTGATTACTCAATACCCAACTCAAAGGGAAGGCGACTCCGGCTCCGATGCCCCAACTGAACATACCGATTAACATGCCTTCGATAATCACCATCCGTAAAATTGCCCAATCCGATGCCCCAATCGCTCGCATCACCCCGATTTCCCGAATTCGTTCCAACACGTTGATGCTCATCGTTCCCATCAGCCCCAAACCACCGACAATAGCCAACACCACCGCCATTGCTAACAAAAAACTAATCAAAAAATTAAAGCGTGTCTCGACTTTTTCTTGTAGTTGGGGGATGGTTTGAATTCGGCCTACCTTTAGACCAGCAGTTTTCAGGTGTTCTTCTAACTGTTTGGCGATTTCGGCTTGCTCTTTGGGATTACGGCTCAAGGTGCTGATTTGAGCCACGTTCGATTTGCCCACATTTTTTGCCATTTGAGCATAATAAGGCTGGTTGGCATAGACCATCGCCCCGACCATAGTGCCTTGGGTGATGCCCACAATCGTCCAGTTACTATTTCGATTGTTAATTTTTAAAACCACTATGTCATTTAACTCTAAATCAGGTTCATCATTCAAAAAGTCACTATTGACGACCAAGGCTTGCGTATCTGTCGGTAACAGCCAGCGCCCTTCAATCAGCGTCGGGTTTAGCATGTCCGTATCGGCTTCTGGCGCGATCAAGAGAAAACTGTCACTCTCTTCGCCATCAGCCCGAACCCTAGTCACTCCTTCGTAGCCCCAGCTCTCTACTTCTTCAACACCCGGTATTTGGGTCACCGCTCGCTCAATCTCTTCTAAGCGATATTTTGCTTCAAACCGAATATCGATGTCGTAATTCCAATAATTTAAGGTATCATCAAGGGTGGCTAAGACCGAATCACGCACGCTAAAAATGGTGATGAAGGTTGCCCCCGCCAAAGTTAAGGTCAACAAGGTTAAACTTAACCGAGTCTTGCGCCGAAAAGTATTACGGAATGACAGCATCAAAGGGCGTGATACACCTCGAATCTGTTGTAATAAACGATCAATCCAGTTTTTGCCATAATTTTCGCTCACCCCATAGTCGTTAATCGCCTCACGGCATGTTATCCGAGTGCCAGATACAATTGGATAGATGGCGACGATTAGAGGAATCATCAACCCTGTGCCGATTTGTAAAGCCAATATGCTTGGTGGAATGGAAAAGTTGACCAGATCAAAGTTGAAAAATGAGGCCATGTATGAGGTGAATCCCCACGCGCCCAACGCTCCCATCGGAATCGCCAATAGCAAGGAAAGCAAGCCATAGAATAGAACTGTGACAAAATAAAGAGAAGCAATCTGTCGTCCTGTTGCCCCAATTGCCTTCATGATGCCGATTTGGCGAGTTTGTTGAGCCAACAGAGCCGAAACCGTATTGATCACCAAAAAGCCACTCAGTACTAATGATAACACCCCAATCCCCGTTAGAATTAGGAGTAACGGTTCTAAAATATCATTAACCGGATGCTCACCGTAGGTAAAGATACGCACATGTCGCACGTCGCTACCATCATATTCGATTTTACGGGTAATCAACTTTCCCACTTCTTCAACATATTTCTTATCGGTTTTATTTTCGGTGACGGTGAAATGCAGGCGGGTATACTCTTTTTCTTCGCCCAGCCATTCTAATGTTTCAAAATTCACATAAGCTTTGGGTTGCCCCGATAGCGCGGTCGGTGGGCCGTTTTGGTCATGAACCACTCCCGTTATCTGCATGATTCGTTCTTTATTATCACCTGTTTTGACGATAATCGAATCGCCAATCCCGACCCCCATCCAATCAATCGAAGTCCGCTCTAACAGAATATCTTTAGTGTCGGGTGGCCAATCCCCGGTGATGGGTGAGGGTTTGGCGATTTTAACCTCAGTATAATCATCTGATGCTAAGAACTCTAAATCTTTCCATTCGTCAGTCGAGTTAATTTTGTAGCTCAAATCCAACTCGATTTTCCCCTCGACATCCTCCACCTCACGCATGTTGCCGACGGTCTCAATCATATCTTCGCTGATGGTTTCCTGTAGGACGACCATGGCGTTAGGCGGATTGGTACTCATAAAACTAGCGTTCAGTTCTCGAACAAGTACCTCTTTTGAGCCAGAAACAACCCCAATCGCAAAAATTCCCACCGCCATCGACAGCACAACTAATATAGTTCGAGTTTTGTTGCTCCACATGTCGCGTATCACTTTACGCCATCTAGGATTTATAAATCTCATGATATACCGCTCCTTACTTTAATCTAACATCGTTGGCAATCTCGCCATCTGCAATCGAAATCAGTCGTGTGCCTTCTTTAGCCAAATCGTTATCATGCGTGACCATCACAATCGTCTTATTTGAATCTACCAGTTTGTTAAATAGTTCTAAAATTGTGCCGGTCGTTTTAGAATCAAGATTCCCCGTCGGTTCGTCGGCTACGACGATGGGCGGGTCGTTAGCCAAAGCTCGCGCAATCGCCACCCGTTGCTGTTGCCCGCCGGAGATAGCCGTTGGCAGTTTGTAAGCATGCTCGGACACATCAACTTGTTCCAGTAGCTTCAGCGCCCGACCTTCTCGCTCGGCAAAGCTGTATTTGTCGGCAAAATCCATGGGAAGCATCACATTCTCCACAATCGTTAGGGTCGGTAGCAGTTGGAAAAACTGGAACACAATCCCCATGTCGATGCCCCGCCAAAGTGCCATCTGTCCCTCGCTCAGGGTGTGAACGGCAGTACTGCCGACATGCACCGTGCCTCTCGTTGGGCGGTCAATCCCGGTCAGCATGTTAATCAGGGTCGATTTACCACTGCCTGACTTGCCGACAACTGAGACGAACTCACCTCTCTCGACCTCTAGGTTAATGCCGTTGAGTGCCATAAATTCGCCTGCCGCACCACTGTATATCTTCACCACATCTTGCATGGTTATTAGATGCTTATTATTTTGAGCTATATCTTGGCTTTTGGTTGATTGTTTACCTTTAAATGAAAAAAATCCGAACATAACACACCTCTTATTAGTTGATTTGGCATAATTAATCCTCAAGGGGATTTGAGCTTCCTCGAAAGTGAGAATTTGCCTCGTCTTAATTATACGTTGCAAATTTGCAGAAGTTGTGCAGATTATGTGCAGATTACCGTCCATTGACAGAAATTCTTTTCACGGGTTTCTGACACTTTTTCTGGCGAATTTACTGAATATTTACCTCGAATATCCGTTTTGAATCCAGATTTCTGAGTAGAGAAGTTTTCGCGGAGTTCATTAATATCAAAGCTACTCTTAGTACCCGACAGAAATTTAATCTGAACTAATTAACACAGAGTTTCACAGAGGAACACAGAGATTCACAGAGAAAAAACGAATTATTTTTCTTTTGTATTACTCTGTGTCACTCTGTGTCACTCT
>JAUCGB010000018.1 GCA_030377895.1 Anaerolineales bacterium HSG24 | reverse complement strand
AACCCTTGGCACACATCAATAATAATCTCCACGGCTTGGCGCAGTTCCAACCGCCCATGTGCCAGCCACTCATGCAAACTAGTGCCTTTGGCCTTGTCTCCGGCAATCCATTCCAAAAACATAAACGACAGGTTATCAACCGTCTTGAGAAACTCACACTGGACGATGTTCGGGTGTTTTTCCAGCTTAACCCAATGGTTCACCTCCGCCTCAAACAGTTTCCGCACCCTTGGATTGGTCAGAAATTTTGCCCTGAAGGTTTTCAGGGCGCGGGGTCTTTTCCACTCGGTGTCATAACACAGGTAAACCTCCCCCATGCCACCGGACAAGGCTTGGAATATCTGGTATCGCCCACCGATGGTGTCACCTTTTTCATAATGAGCATTTTTCGTTTCTACCGGTTTCGGCAGTTCACTCTCCGGCAATACGGTATCCATTGCCGCTAACTTGTCTTGTTTGTTCATAGTTTTACTCCGTAAAATGTGATATGTGAAATGTGACTTGTTACCCGACAAAGTAGTTTAGGAAAGGATAAAACAGGAACACAGAGTTTCACAGAGATGCACAGAGGGACACAGAGGAAAAAAAATAAATCGCTTTTTCTCTGTGAAACTCTGTGTTCCTCTGTGAACTTTGTGTTAATTAGTTCAAGGTAAAAATTTTTGTCGGGTAGTAAGATATGTGATGCGTGATGCGTATGACCGCTAATCAAAAAGCTCGCGAATTGTCACTTGCAGGATGGATTTTGAGCCAAAAAGAGGTCTGGGTAGTGATCAGTCACCTACCCGCAAGTTTGGAACTTGCGGGTAGGTAATCACTACATGTGCCGGACTACCGAGGTCTGTTGTCGGAGGTAACTCATTCGCGTCAACTGGATTAGGAATGAGTCCTAAATAAGTTGCGCGTTTGGTAATCGTAGGGGCTAGGCAAGGCGGTGTAGCGTTGGTTTGAAATCAGAACTCCAATCCGCCTTGCCTAGCCCTGAAACTTTGGAATGACGGGCGAGGCAGGGGCGGAGCGGAGATGGTCGCACATTCCAAGTCTAGACCGCCCTGCCTAGCCCCTACGATTCATCGCAATTTGTAAAGATCATTTAGCCGAAAATGAACCATGCTAATTTTACACGTTCCTGAATGGTTTATTTAACACCCCACCGTGTGAATAATCTTTCCTTCTACCTTGTCAGTCCGCCAGAAAATCTTCTTACTCCAGGTAGGTTTCTTGCGTCGGTCGAATACCACCAGCCAGCCCTCGGTACAGTCCATCTTATCCATGTAGCCAGCTATCTGAGTTTTCCCTTCTTTGTAGGTTTTATCACCATAACGTATCTTCAACTCAATCGGATACCTGAACTCGCCATAATGTACACACAGGTCGAGTCGGTCTCGGCCCTCAGCCAACTCTCGTGATATTGACCCTCCGGCGTTTATCACTCGCATCATAAAGGCATTCATCACCAAATGTGGGGCAGACTCTTTGTATTGATACTTCTCTTGCCATATTTCACTGTTCTCTCGCCAAAACTGCTGGAAATCAGCCAACAATTGTTTCATATCAAGCCGACCCTCAACCAGATAGGCTGGCGCGGTTGGAGGATAGTGCCGTTTTTCCATTTCTTTATGATATTGGTAAGCTAAAGCACGAATCATTACCTCTCCATAGCATGTAATGTTTATCGGGCCGGCACGGCCCAGCAGTGTTGAAAAATTTTTGCATGTGATTATCTCCTGAATAAGTGTCCTACTGTCCTACTACTATATTGTCATAAACTTGATTTGTCAATTTACCTTATCTTCATAAATACCGATGGCTAACTTTTCCGTTATGTTAGCTTTTAATGCGTTGACAACCTTGCTACCCGACAAAGTTGATTAGGGAAGACTAAAACAGGAACACAGAGTTTCACAGAGAAGCACAGAGTGACACAGAGTAATACAAAAGAAAAATAATTCGTTTTTTCTCTGTGAATCTCTGTGTTCCTCTGTGAAACTCTGTGTTAATTAGTTCAGATTAAATTTCTGTCGGGTAACAAGTTGACAACAAACGTCTACAAAATTGTCCACATTCGTTGGTGGCGGTGAGGCAGTAAACAGGAAACCGGATTTATTTGCCTGTGATTAGCAGGAATGAGTAACTGGTGGGGCTTCTTTGAGGTCAACACTTTTTGTTATTGTTGGGATGATTGTGTATAATTTCTTAAGAGGTGCATCATGACAAAATGGAAGTCGTTCTGTCAATGGACAACCGATGAGGTTGAAGAGACGTTTGGGCTAATACCCCAACTTGAACATTCATTATTAACCGATTGGCTAACCAACTTGCCATCATTGGTCGAAGATGATAAGGCAAGGTTGGCAACCCTCCAAAAACAGTTAATTGCTTATATCCATTATTGGAATGAGCAGGAGCTACAGATAAAATTTATTGGGCGATTACTCAACCGAGTTGAGTTTGATCAACCCCGCTATAAGGCATTTTATGAGCGAGAAATTAAAACTGTCTACAACAATAAAGAACTGGGTGGTCTGGTTGATTTTGTGGTAGCAGAAGGGCGAGGTTCTCCTAAAGCCCCTTATTTTTTCATCCAAGAGCATAAGCGAGAACTCGACTCGCCCAATGACCCACGCGGGCAGTTGTTGATTGCCATGATTACCGCGCAAATCTTAAATAACAATACTAGACCGGTTTATGGGGCCTATATCATGGGGCGAGCTTGGTATTTTGTGGTATTGCAGGATAAGGAGTACGCCGTTAGTTTGGCCTATGATGCAACCAAAGAAGAGATTTTTGGCATTTACCAGATTCTACAACACACCAAACAGATTATTGATAGACTGGTTGGTAGATGATTCCTGATGCTAACTTTTTCTTTGGTTTAGCCGGAATCAACACTACAACGGATACTTAACTGCGGAACGGATGGTTTTCATCCGTATATAATTACTGTAAATGGTAAAAAATTCTGTTATTGGCGAAATATATCCGTTGAGTTTTGAAGTATCCGTTGTAGTGTTCCCGCCAAAGATTCCGTTAGCATCAGGTAGATTCTGATCGCCATGCTTAATTTGCAAAACTATTGCACTCCTTTAAGTTCTACACCTATGAAATATCCATGAAATATCTATGAAATACCCATGAAATTTGACATCCTAACCCTATTCCCCGAAATGTTTGAAGCCGTCTTTACGACTAGCATCATTGGTCGCGCCCAAGAACGGGATCAGGTTGAGATTACCGTCCATAATATCCGCGATTACGCCCTCGGCAAACACCACGTCACCGACGATACGCCCTACGGTGGCGGCGGTGGCATGATCATGAAGCCAGACCCAATTTTTTACGCAGTTGAGGCGATTCTTGACATCGAGATTCCCCCGATTGGTTACGCCTCTTTTCTTGAGCAAGGATATCCCCCCATCATCTTGTTGACCCCGCAAGGTCGCGTTTTTCAGCAGTCCATCGCCCGCGACATGCTCAAACATGACCGCCTGATTTTTATCTGTGGTCGGTATGAAGGTATTGATGAACGGGTGCGCCAATACCTCGTCACCGATGAGATGTCGATTGGCGACTACGTCCTCTCCGGTGGTGAGATTCCAGCCATGGTCATGGTTGATACGCTGACTCGCCTCATCCCCGGCGTGTTGGGGGACGAGCATGCCACTGCCAAAGATTCCCACTCAAGTGGATTGTTAGAACACCCTCACTACACTCGCCCCTACGAATTTCGAGGCCACACCCCACCCGACATCCTCCTCTCTGGGCATCATGCTAATCAGGAGATTTGGCGACGACAGGAATCGTTGCGCCGCACCCATGCTCGCCGCCCTGAGTTGCTCAATCAGGTTGACCTGACCGCGCCAGATCAGCAGTTTCTGACCAGTTTGGCAGAGGATGCGGAGACATAGGAATGATAATCATAAATAATTCGCTTTTTCTCTGTGAAACGCCATGTTCCTCTGTGTATCTGGCCGAGACATGTAGCACATGCTTCAGCCTGTGCCGCACAGTCTAAAGACTGTGTTACGATATTATCTGTCGCAAGTTAAGTTGGTAGCCGTGTATTTTGTGTTAATTAGTTCAGGCTAAATATTCTGTCGGGTAACAAGAGGGTCACAAATCAACGGTGTAACATTGAACTTCCAAACAAGGGTATGATATAATGGCGGTATACGTGATACGCAACACGTTTCACGTTTCACGTTTCTTATCTTAGGAGGTTCTACATGTGGCGTACATCGTGGTTATTGGTTTTTTGGATTTTTATAATAGGGCTGGTTTTGACGGGGCTGAGTTGGCAAGAGGCCGAGGCTCAATCAGTAGAAGTGTTATGTCCGAGTGGCGCGGGGAAAAACTGGATCATCATCGACCCCCAATCGTTGGAGTTTATCGACGGCAGTGGGGTTGATATTGGTCAATATGGCGAGTTTCGCTTTTTGATAGTCGCCAGCGACGGCAAATCGCCCACCGACCCGACGGCCTGTGGCGGCGCGATATTTTATCCCAAAGATGAAAATTTGTCGGTGCGCTCTGTGCTTGAGAAAAAAGAGCATATTGAAGATATTGCCGCCCAGTCGCTGATTGTGGATGCTGACAAAATCGGCGAAAATCGACTATATATCTACTTTATTGGATTCGACAATGCTCGCTCTGCTGACAAGGTGAACGACCAACTCGATACACTGGTCAGCACGATTCGGGAGGGTATGCATCAAGCGATTAGCTCGCCCAAACAAGGCGACTTTGCCCATGATGTGACCGACTATCTGCTGACAGAGGAATCTGCCTTCCTGAACGAGTCGCAAATTGTCGGCTACCAAGGCTTTTGGGCTGTTCCCAACGATTGGCAATGGGGCGGACTCCATGCGGTCTATAGCACCAACGGCTATCTGTATATGCGCTATCAAACCAGCGCGTATAATGCCCCCGAATATCCCGATGTGATGACTCTATCACCGCAACAAAACGTGGTACGGAACGGCGATTTTGAGTCTCTTTTGTGGACAAAGCGTGAATCTGTCGCCCCATATTGGGAGACATACAACAATGGTCAGGCTGAGTTTACATGGTTACGTGAGGAGTGGGATGAGGCAATCCATGCCGGAAAACAGTCCCAAATGCTCGGTATCCGCCTCGTCCCGTCTGATATGACTACCCGTACCATCGGTATCCATCAAACGATTGAGGTTCTGCCCAATTCGACCTACAACCTCTCTTTTTATACCCTTATGCGAAGTGATTTACCGCGAGAAGAGTTTAATAAAGGGCGGTATAACCTGTATTGGGGCATCGACTACAGTGGACAGAAACAAGCCACGAGCGTCAAAGCATGGTATCGCGTTCCCTTAAACGAACAGCCTCGCATCGGATCCAATCGACATGGGACAGGGACATATTATCAGCGTCGCTTGCAGTTCCAAAAGGTGCAGGGGAGCATCTCTAGTGGGAATAGTGATAAACTGACCCTCTTTATTTTGGGGACAAAAAACGATGTCAGCGGGCCGGAGATCAACTTTAATATCGACGATGTAGAACTGTTTGGCCCGAATCCAAACTACGTCCCGCCTCCACCGCCCCCACCCGATGCCGATGATTCTGATCAACAACTGGTTGACGGGATGACCTTCTCTGAGGATGGCCAGTATGACGGCCCGGCCTTTACCTTCCCCACGCCTAAACCACAAATCCCAACCGATCCGACTCAATTCTTGGTTTATTTACGAAACAATTACAGCAATATTGATGGGCATGCGTTGTCGTTGGAGGGCATCTATATTGAGGATTCCGACTCGGTGCGGCGGGTCTACCTGAATTTGGATAAGGCCGGACGAGCCACCTTTATCAGCCAACATACCAATATTCAGGGCGATTACATCAATCGCCTGCTTAATGATACGGTGGCCTTTTTTGGTGGAGACAGCAAGGCCGAGGTGTTGAGCGGTCAGTTGGACAACGTCGACCAGAAACCAGCCGATTGTGTCCTGATTAACGGTGTGCGAGCTTGCCCAGAGATGCAGAAGTCGCGTAATACTACTTTTGAAGGGGGAATCTTAGCCTCTGGAACCATAAACAATGAGGAGCGAACGGTTAATGTGGGTGAGCAGGAGGTAGAAGTTTCGGATACTGATTCGGGGTCAAATTCTATCGTTCCTACATCAGCAACTGAACCAGTCAATCTATCGCCGGAAGATGAATTGCGAATCGTAATTGCCGATGTTGTTGGTGACAATAATCGGGGTGTAATCCCGGCCAGTGAGGTCTCACTTGATGGCGATGTGATCAACGTCAAGTGGGCAATTGGTGACAATCTCACTGATGAGATATTAAAAAATGGAATAAAGATAGATATATTCAATATGCTTCAAGCCATTCATGAAACTGATATTCCATACTATATCATCAACTTCGAGGGTACATTTAGCATGATTGATGCTTTTGGAAATACAGAGGAAAAGACAGTTGTTTGGGCGACTTATGAAACTACCGTGGTTGATAACATCAACTGGTCTGAGTTTCTTTTTTACGATATCTATAATATTGCCTCAACATCTAAACAACATCCTGAATTTGAAGATTAAAACTTTTTCTCGATCGTAGCGGATATTCATCCGCTACATTGCTAGTAGGTCTTTTCGGCATGGTTTATTGTAGGTGACGCTTGTAGCGTCACTAGTTTGCTTAGGAATGAGTCCTAAATAAGTTGCACGTTTGGCAATTGTAGGGGCTAGGCAAGGCGGTGTAGCGTTGGTTTGAAATCAGAACTCTAATCCGCCTTGCCTCGCCCTGAATCCACGGAATGACAGGCGAACGATTATGGTCACGCTACAAGCGTGACCTACATCGTCTAATCGTCACAACGAGCATTTTGGAGGAGAACGGCCACCAGATAACCCAAGGAAGCATATTCGCACCGGATTACTGAATCGTTCCGATAGACAACCTAAAGAGCGGCAGAGCATTATTGGGATAAGATGGCGTTTTTATTGGTAGCCTAACAAACGTATCAGGTTGATACCAGCCGATAAGTAGACTGTAGTTACCGGGCGGCAGGTCGGGTGACAGGCTGATGGGACGCGGGTCGGTCAAACTGTAACCCGTCTGCCAGTAGCGAGTCGGGAAGGCGGGCGGGGCATCAAATCCGGCGATTTGGGTTTGAGTGGCCTCATCAATCAGTTGTACAAATAAAGTTAAATCTTGTTGAGGTGGGGTCATGGTTTGCCAATACAGGGTCAGAGGCAATGTCTGACCAGCCTGAACCGTTAGCTGGATGGGTGTAGAATCAGCGATTGTCGCTGGCTCCATCTGCGGCAAATCGTAGCCAATAAGGATGATTTTACTGGCAAAATCAGCGGTTAGCCGATGAGATGGCATCAACTCCGGCCATGTATGCGGCAAAAAGGGAATTTGCCCCACCAACGGCTCAATCGACTCACCAGCCTGATTGACTGCTGGTTTACCTGCTCGATGAGGGTCATCAAATTCAAACATGCCGATGGCGAAACGTAACACCGCGGGTGCCTTGGCCGTAGAATCTAGCTGTATGTCATACGGGTCAACCAAAACCTGTCCAACGGGGAGCATGCTGGTCGGCCAGTTCCCCTTGGCCGGATAACTGTTGACCTCACCAATTTTAGTTAGGCCACCTTCCGGCTCGGCATTACTCAGAACATGGACAAAGGTGCTGTAGTTCTTCTCAATCGGCTGGATGGCTTGCCAATAGAGGGTAACACGCAACCAATCACCCGGACGCGCCTCGTTCTGGAACACCTGATACCCTAGCAGACGCAGTTCTTCATTATATATGAAATCGAGATGGATGAAATCGAGTCGTTCTAGTGACCTTGCGCTCAGGTCAGGTTCGGCCTGCAAGGTTGGTTTCATGTATGCAGGTCGCAGGTATAAAAAGGGACTGAGGCAGGCTAGGCCAAACATGAATGAGATCATGATGGCGGGCATAATATATGCTAGATTCGGCTCAGTTTGGCGACGAAATTGACTCAAACCCCACATGCTGACAATGGCGATAGCGGGTAGGGCTGGAAAGAGCAATCGCCCCCATGAGGCGGGCGTTATCTGCATCCAACGCAGGAGAGCGGCGAAGATAATCAGAATCCAGAATAGGAGCAGAAGGATTATCTGATGGGAAATGGTGAGAGAACGGTCGCGCCACCCCCTCAATCCCATGCGGATGAGGCCAATCGTCAGGCCACTAAATATCAGATATTTGAGCCAACGTAGCAGGTCATACAACCACGGCTCAAGTAAAATTTGCCCCGCGCCGAAGGCGGCCCAAAAAGAGAGTTCAAGGCCGATTAGCTCAGTCTGCCATAGTTGGCTCAGGGTCGGAGTCTGCTCTAATGCGCCGCCGCGATAGAGTAAATGGGCATTTAGGGCGGTCACATCACCATAAACCCACCCGTTTCGGGCATACCAACCGCCCGCGATGAGCAGGCTCAACCCGATGAGGAGCAATCCAGCCCAAACCAATTGTTTAAGCCGCTGTGCCCAAGGGAGCGCAGTCTCAGTAGGAGTTTCAGCAATTTCAGCAATTTCAGCAATTTCAAATGAAGGCGTAATGCGTGGCATGACAAAAATTCGCCATGCTACCACCAATCCGCTAACGGGCATCATGTATAGCAAACTCAGCTTGGTCAACCCACCTAAGCCTAACAATACACCCAAGCCGACCAAATATCGATTCGATAGGCCGTTTCGCATCATTATCGCCCAATAGAGCAGAATGGCGGTGGCTAGAGTAGTGCTTAAACTATCGTTGGTGATGGCAGTGCTTAGGTGCAAAAATTGAGGCAAAAAGGCCACAAATCCGGCACTCAAGACTCTAAAGGTTTTAGAAACCTTTAGAGTCTGGCTGTTGAACGTCAGGCCAGCCAGCCTGTAGGTCAAAATGATGGTAACTATGCCCATCAACAACGACAGCCAACGACCTATTCGACCAGCCCAAATCACTGCATCGCCTGACCAATATTCTGTGGGTGAGTGCAGATAGAGGTTGTTGTTGCCCCGTTGTCGCCAAATAAAGGAGCGTTCATCAACATAGTGCGGGTTGCGGGCCGGTTCTACAAACTGGCTCAGATCGAGCCAACTGCTGGTTAGCGCGACTAAAGCGTGGTATAACGGGGGTTGCGTGCCTTCTTGGTCGTAGGGTTGATAGACTCCGGCCTCGACATAAGGCAATTTACGCTCAGCATGCATATATTGAGCGACGGCAAAATGTTTCAGTTCGTCCGGTTTCTCGAACATGGGAACGTCATGGTCATACAACGTCCCTAAGCCAAGGTAGAGCAGGATGATGATAAGTAGGCCAAAATGTCGTTGAATATGTTTCACAGAATATATGCTCATCAAACAAAAATCCTCACTGGTTGTGAGGATTTTTTGTTCGATTGATTAAACCATCCGGTTTAAGATTAGTTATCGCCAGTTTTAGCGCGGTAGAGCGCTTTCATCAGGCGAGATTTGCGACGAGCGGCATTGTTCTTATGGATAGCGCCTTTTTGAGCCGCTTTATCTAACGCTTTGTTTGCTAACCGAACAGTTTCGGTTGCTTCATCAAGCTGATTGCCGTCAATCTCAGCTTTTGCTCGTTTAATATAGGTTCGAGCTGTGGTTTTATAATACCGATTACGTTCAGTACGTTTTAGCGTTTGTCGTGCTCGTTTTGCCGCTGATTTTATATTAGCCAAAATAATCCTCCTCTTAAGTCTTCTACCAGTCCTTCAGATTAATGTTTTTCGGTAGTGATGCAAAGGTAGTCTCACCTTCCCGCAAGTTTCAAACTTGCGGGAAGGTGACTGAAAATGTTTATCTGAAAAATCCGTACAACTCTGACCCTAACGGGGCTGAATTTTTACGCCCAACATCTTAACCTAAAGTAACGATTTTGTCAAAAAGATTGGTCATTAAAAATTGCCTCTTGACAATATCGAATTAATCGGTTATAATCAGTTCAACAATATTGAATTCAATATTGTTGAATATAAATTAACTTGGTTTTAACTATGTTGATTTGCAACCCAAGATACAAGATTGAACCAATCTGCAAGTAATCATTCAGCCTCGTGTTCCCAAACTGGATTTGGGAACGAGGGGTGAACGGTTACGCAAAATCGAATAGGAGGTAATGATTATCAGAGGAGATAAGCGTAGGAAAAAGGGACGAAACTTTTGGTGGGATTGGCGTGAAGAGCGCCGTAAACGGTGGGAGAAGTGTCATGGCGATGAAGACGAGGGCGAGCATCATCCGCCCCCACCGGAGATGGCAGAAGCATGGCGAGGCTTTTTCCATAACTTTACCGGCGATTGGCCGGAAGAACATTGGGCTTTTGGGGGGCGACGCTTTAAGCCTTGGCATCAAGGGCGGGATAATTTTAATCCGTTTGTTGCCAACCTATTTAGCCAAGGTGGCGGACTGTTGCCCTTGATTGTGCTTCATCTACTTTCGGAGCAACCTCGGTACGCCAACGAGATTATGAGCCAACTCACCGAGCGAACTGGCGGGCAGTGGGTGGCAAATCCGGGTGCAATCTACCCCTTGATGAACGAGCTAGAAAAGCGAGGTTTTGTCATTGGTGAGTGGGAAGACCCCCGCAAACGGACAATTCGCATGTATAAACTGACCGATTTGGGTCGGCAAGAGTTGGAGCGGGTCAAAGCAATTGTGCGACCTAAACTCAACGAAGCAATTGAGGTGTTACAAAACCTTGTGCTTGGCCTCGACGAGCCAAAACGTGAGGCGTGAGCGACTTGTCGGCATAAATCTTATGTAATGCGTCAAAGCGTTTAGCTTTGACCTAATATAAACAATATTAAGGAGAATATTAGTATGACTGAAAAAACTATTCATGAATTTAAGATAATTGAGACCGAAGATGGCTTTCGGATCGAACTGAAAGGGGATAAAGAAGCCCTAAAACGGATGATTTTTGACCCTAAGTTTGGCTTTATGCGAAGCATGGGCTATGGTAAACCTCACTCAGAATCACATCCTGACCACGATGATGAGCAGCATGGACATGGTCGACACGGACATGGTCGACACGGACATGGACATCACGGACATGGTCGACACGGACATGGTCATCACGGACATGGTCGGCACGGACATGGTCATCACGGACATGGTCGGCACGGACATGGTCATCACCACTGTCACCCTCGAAAAGGCTGGGTACCGCGCTTTATGCACAAATATATGGAGTACGATTTAGGCCCGTGGTGGGATGAAGATGAAGAGGAGGCGCATCAAGAGCCTCGGCCACATCGGCCTAAGAGTGATGCACCTAAGAGTGATGCACCTAAGCCTGATACAACTAAGACTGATGCGAAGGCGTAATCAACGACCTGACACAAACGGAATGTGAAGCGTGAAAACGTGGTACGTGACGTTGAATAGTTGAATAACAAAATCGTTGAATCGTAAGAGCGTCCGACGAATTAGCCGGACGCTCTTTTTTATTTTGGTCATTGGAACTTAGTACCCGACAGAAATTTAATCTGAACTAATTAACACAGAGTTTCACAGAGGAACACAGAGATTCACAGAGAAAAAACGAATTATTTTTCTTTTGTATTACTCTGTGTCACTCTGTGTCACTCTGTGCTTCTCTGTGAAACTCTGTGTTCCTGTTTTAGCTTTCCCTAAACTACTTTGTCGGGTAGCAAGTCATTGGAATAACACCTGCACCCGCTGAAACGGTTGTGAGCTTTGCTCGAAAAACTCTAACACTTCTAACAAATCGGCAAACCCGTTATGTTTTTCACAGGCATTAACCAGATTAGCCACATCATCCAAGGCCACATTACTACGAGTGATAGTCTGTTGCACTGGCCCGGGCAAGTTGTCAATGACGGTGTTGCGTCGCGCTCGGTCGCTAATGGCCGGACACTCTAACAAGGCGTTGATAAGAATCCGTTTCCCCTTAAAGGTTAACTTGGTCGGATTATTGAGTGCGAAAATGTTTGGTTTCTTCGGAGTAGGAGGGGCCACAGGACGCTCAGGTGTTGGTTTCGGTTTCGGCAGGCCACTCTCCTCCAGCCACTCCATAAACGCCTCATAAGCAGAGCGATGACGCGATTTCAGCAACGCTTCCATGATGGGGCTATAATCCTGAGCCTCGTTAGCCGCATCCAGCAAGGCCCACAACATGTCATCAAGACTAATCGAGGTCGGCAACTTATAAATATCTGGTTGATGGTCGTAACCAAAAATCCGTATATCGTCCCATGAAAAGCTCTCTTTTAAGATAGCATGCAGTTTACGAAACTGCTTTCGATTCAATATCATTGCGCTATTTGGTCTAGCGGCTTGTTTAGACGTGCTGACAGGGCGGGCTGTTTCCCACGGACGTGGCTCGCTTGGGGTCGATGACAACGCCTCGGCCACTTCAACCGCTAGACCCTGTATCGTATACAACATCTGGTCGGCGGGGTCATACTGATCGACCAACACATGCAAAAACAGCACCAAGCCATTCTCATTCTCATTAGCATGGTTAACTTTCGGAAGTAAGTACCGCACCGTCTGGCTAACTCGACTGCTCAAGCTGTTGGTTTGGGGTAAACCATCTCCCCAAGCATGGATGCGCGCATCAACAAACAGAGCCTGCAAACGGTCATGGTTATCAAAATAATCACAGTCGCTCAGGGTGTCACTGAGTCGATTTAATAAATCGGGAGGTAAGGCAGTCATAAATATTTTTCCTTTACACGTTCTGCGTCTTTTACGTTAAATTTTTAGTTCCGTGTTATGGGTTTGAGTGAAATAAAGAAACACCTCCAAAACTGATGGAGGCAGACTTGTTTAGTATAACATATCTGGCACAAATTGACACTATGAGAATGGGGCTATCTCTATTTGCTCAATGATACAATCGCCCGTCTCATTCTTCAAATTAAAATGGGGTATGGTATAATGATGAATGAATGATAAATGATGAATGATAAATGATGAATGATGAATGATAAATGATAAACTCAATTCTTCATTCTCAATTCCCACTTACTTAGGAGAAACAAATTATGAATGGTCGTCCTAATCCCCCCCCGTTTGCTAGTAACGATAGTAACGTCCCTGCGCCCAAGGCGCTTCCGGCTCGCTTCTGGCTGGTTATAGCCGGATTTATGTTCTTTTACCTTATGCTACGCTTTGGGGTGGGGCTATACACCGAACTCCTCTGGTTTGAGCATCTGTTGTTTGAATCGGTCTTTTTTACCAGCTTATGGGCCAAAGTAGGAGTCGGCTTTGCGGTGGGGCTGTCCGTGGCAACTCTGTTTATCACCAACGCCCTCATCGCCCGCTGGCTGTCCGTCCGCAATGTGCTGTTTTTTAGCGAGGAAGTCGTCGTAGGCCAAAATCTGGTCAGCGGATTAATCTGGGGCTTGGGCATTTTACTGGCCTGGATCATCGGCTCTGCGGCCTCTGGCAACTGGCTCATCTTCCTCAGCTACCTCTACCAAAAACCGTTTGGCATCACCGACCCGGTATTTAACATAGATGCTAGTTTTTACGTGTTCAGTCTGCCAGTCTACAACTTCATGCAAAGCTGGATTCTGGTGGCTCTGTTTTTGGGGTTGTTAGCCTCGTTAGCTGTCTACGCCCTAGCCCAACAAAACACCCTCGCCGAGGGACGTTTTCCCGTTATCCTGCCCCATATTCAGCTTCACCTTTCCATTATCGGCGCGCTTATCTTCTTCACCTTCGCATGGGGACATTGGCTCAGCCTGTTTAACCTGCTCTATTCTGACCGAGGGGTCGCCTTTGGAGCCAGTTACACCGACATCAACGTCACCATGCCAGCCCTATGGACGATGGTGGCTATGGCCTGCATCGCCGCAGTCATCCTCCTGCTCAACATCTTTTTACGCAAACCGGCCCTCAGTCTGGCTGTCATCTTTGTTTGGATAATTGTCGGAGCGGTTGGCACAGGGCTAATCCCCAATATTGTACAACGGTATATCGTCGTTCCGAACGAACTAGCCAGCGAATCGCCATATATTCGGAACAATATCGACTTTACCAACTGGGCCTACGGACTAGACAAAGTGGTTGAAAAAAGTTTCGCCAAGCCCGTCTCTCTCACCTCCGACATGGCCGAAGAGAACGCCACCACCCTGAAAAATATTCGGCTGTGGGACTATCGCCCGCTCCAGCAAACCTATAAGCAGATTCAGTCCATTCGACTTTACTACACCTTCAACGATATCGACCTCGACCGTTACATGGTCGATGATGAATTACGCCAAGTGGCGATTTCGGTGCGAGAGTTGGATAAAAGCGAGCTACAACAAACCTGGGTAACGCAAAAACTCCAGTTTACGCATGGGTATGGAGTGGTGGCGAATCCGGTCAACGAGGTAAGCGAAGAGGGACTGCCCAAACTCTGGATTCAGGATTTACCCCCCCAATCGAGCATCGGCGTTGACATCACCCGGCCCGAAATCTATTACGGCGAATTGACCAAAGATTACGTCTTTGTCAACACCACCGAGCGCGAATTTAACTACCCCAGTGGCGACACCAACGTCTACAATGAATACTACGGCACAGGTGGGGTGGTGATGGATACTTATCTAAAACGGTTAGCCTTTGCCGTGTCCTTAAATGACATCAACATGCTGTTAAGCCAAGAATTTACCCGCGAAAGCCATGTCATGCTCCACCGCAACATCCGAGAGCGGGTGCAGTCGGTGGCTCCGTTTTTATTGTACGACACCGACCCCTACATTGTGGTCGATAAAGAAGGACATCTGAACTGGATTCAGGATGCCTACACCTTTACCGACCTATTCCCCTACTCCGAGCCGACTAGGGGCTTAAACTATATCCGCAATTCGGTGAAGGTGGTGATTGATGCCTACGATGGGGATATAATTTTTTACGTGGTTGATGACGAAGATCCGATTATTCAGGTTTATAGGGCGATTTTTCCGAAATTGTTCAGCCCCTTATCCGAGATGCCGCCCGACCTGTTTGATAACATCCGCTATCCCGAAGACCTGTTCCGAGTACAAAGCGAACTGTTCCTGACCTATCACATGCGGGATGTAAACGTGTTCTATAATAAGGAGGATCTATGGCAACTGCCCAAAGAACATTCCGAAGGCACGACCAAAACACTTGAGCCGTACTACGTCATCCTCTCCCTGCCCGATTCTGAACAGGATGAGTTTTTGCTGATTCAGCCCTTTACGCCGAGTAGTAAGGACAATATGATCGCTTGGATGGCCGCTCGGGCTGATGGGGAGAGCTATGGCGAGTTGGTGGTGTTCCGTTTCCCCAAACAGGAGCTAATTTTTGGGCCACTGCAAATCGAGGCCAGAATCGACCAAGACCCCGAAATCTCGGCCCAAATCTCACTATGGAATCAAAGTGGTTCCGAAGTCATTCGGGGTAATCTGCTGGTCTTGCCGATTGAGGATTCTCTGCTGTACGTCGAGCCGCTCTACCTACAGGCCGAAAGCGGCGAGATTCCCGAACTCAAGCGGGTCATCGTGGCTACAGGTGACAAAATCGCGATGGAGAAAACTCTCGGTGAAGCGTTGGAGAGTCTGTTCAACAAGAAACGGCAAGAACCGCTGGTTACTCCCGCAGACCGTGAGCCAACCACTAAACCTCTGCCGGATGTGGACACCACCGATGTCAGCGAGTTGGCAGAGTTGGCAGAGTTCCATTATAATGCCGCCCAAGAAGCCTCTCAACGGGGCGACTGGGCCACCTACGGCGATGAACTCAAAGAGTTGGAAGCAGTCTTACAAACATTATTAGAAGTAACGAGTAGTGAATAGCGAGTAAAAAAACCGGATCGTACAACAAAGGACTCTAAATATAAATGAAATTACCTTATGGAGCATCTAATTTTGAACAAGTCCGTACCGAGGGCTATTACTATATTGATAAGACCCACTATATTGAGATTCTGGAAAAGCAACCAGAACGTCATATTGTTATCCTGCGTTCTCGGCGATTTGGCAAGACCCTGTTCTGCAATATGCTCGGCTGGTACTATGACCGTCGGCGTGACAAACGCTTTGCTGAACTGTTCAAGGGAACTTACATTCACGAGCATCCTACACCCAAACGAAATAGTTACCTGATGCTTACCTTCAACTTTAGTGGTATCAATACTCAAACTTTGGAAAATGCCAATGAAGGATTTGCCGCAGAAGTTCTGCGGCGAGTCAAACTGTTTACTGGACTTTATCGGGAGCATTTTTCCCCTGCCGAACGAAAATTTATTCTGGCACAGCCGACCCCCAATGACATCCTCTCTGCTTTGTTTGACAAGATTGCCGAAGAAGACCTGGGCAAATGCGTTTATATCGTTATTGATGAATATGACCACTTTGCTAACAATCTTATGTCACAAGGCAAGGAGATGTTCAAAGACTTGGTCAAAACCGATGGCTATGTGCGACCCTTTTATGAAGCCTTGAAAAAGGGGGCGGAGACCGTTGTTGACCGTATCTTTATCACTGGGGTCATGCCCATTCTGCTAGATTCTTTGACCAGTGGCTTCAATATCGCCATGAACCTGTCTACAGATATTCGCTTCAACGAAATGTTAGGCTTCACCGATGAAGAGATTACTCCTATTTTGGAGTCCCTTTTTCCTACAGAGGTAGAGGAGATGCGGGAAATTCTTCGTAGTTATTATGATGGCTACCGATTTAGTCCACGGGCCGAGCAGACAGTCTACAATAGCGATATGGTCTTGTATTACGGAGTTAGATACGACCCTCAGCATCGCTACATTGAAAGCATGATGGATGTCAATGTAGTCAGTGATTACCGCAAAATCAGGGCTATCTTGTCGATTGGGGAGAAAGCATTGGAGGAATCTGTGTTAACCCAAATTGTGCGAGACAAAGTCATATCGGTGCGGGGGATTCAACAGTTGTTTGTACTAACTTGGGAAACCGAGTTCCTGTTCAACCAGGGGGCGTTGGTCAGCCTACTATTCTACATGGGTTATCTGACCATCTCCGACAGGCGGGGTTTGACCATCTTTTTGAGGATGCCAAATGTGGTGTTGGAGAGTCTCTATTTGGAGTATATGGAACGGCTGTTGATGGTTCGGGGAGAAGTGCGGATCGGTAGTGATGATAAGTTGGAAATGTTGGAGCAGTTGGTTGTCGGTAACCCGAGCATGTTGATTAGCTTGACCGAGCAGATGCTCAAAGGGTTATCAAATCGCGACAATCCCTCTACAGGGAGGCTTCGCGCCCAAAAATTTGACGAAAAATATATCAAGGTGGTAATGTTAAGCCTGCTGTCGGATGTGGATGTATACATCCCTCACAGCGAATATGAAGTTAGCGCAGATGGTTATGTGGATATCTATTTGCAGGCGGTATTTGAGCCTAACCGCTCGGTCCATTTTTTCTTTGAGTTAAAATATGCCAAAGCCAAGACCAGCAACAAGCGTTTGGATAGTGTTGAAAAGAAAGGTAAAAAGGCAATGGCTAAATATCTGGCTACTCAAACCGCCCAAGTCATTCCCAATTTACAACCCTATCTCCTAATTTTTCGCAAGGATCGCTGTGCGAGGAAGATTCATTGTTCTGTTTAAAAGCGAAGTTATTAGGTTATTAGTTATTAAATCATTAAGCGGCTTTAACCTGTCCTGTATACAGCCTAAAGACCGTGATACATGTTTCGGCCTGAATAACGAGCCAATCTAAAATAGTTTCAAGGAGCGTATTACCATGTTAAACCGAGTTAAAGCAATTGGCGGCGTGTCGATATTTCTAGCGATTATCTTCATCGCCGTTGTTCTGGCAATTTTAGCCTTTTCGAGCAACTTTTACTATCTGTTTGCCCCGGTTGATGAGCAAGAAATCGGGATACAGTTTAGAAACAATCAGATTTTTGATGTCGTTGGACCGGGAGTGTATAGTGATTTTGGATTTTTTGTTTCCCTCCAACCCATATCCACCCAAGCCATTCCCTTTAACGTGCGAGACGAGGAGATAATTACCAAAGACAAGCAACGGATAGGGCTTGTTGTAAGTGGTGATGTTTTTAGACCCAGCATTAGCAAAAAGGATATTATCCAGCAATTATGGGCTAAATATCGGCTTATTTATCTTGATGATGCACTCATGCAAAACCGGGTCCAAGATTTAGCCCGACAGTCGATGAAGGTCTGTGTGGGAGAACGCACCTTTGATGACAGCATCATCGGCAGTGCTAGGGATGCGTTAAGAGCCTGTATTAGTGAAGAGATACAAAAACTGGCCACAAATTTTGGTTTGGATGTGCAAAATATCGTTGTTCCCGAAGTAATTTTATCGGATGAAGTGCAATCCGGATTGGACGCGATTGTCAAAAGTCGCCTAGAAACCGAAAAAGCGGCTCAAGACAAACTCAAAGCCGATGCAGAAGCCGATGCGGAACAAGCCTTGCAAGAAGGTCAAATTCGGGTGGCTCAAAGTCGTTTGCAAGAAGAGACCAAACAGCAAACCACTTTGGCCCAGCTAGAGCAGGAAAAAATTCAGGCTCAAAAGGTGGTCATTGAGGCAGAACGGGCCAATGAGTTGGCCCGCGTCGAAGCAGAGCGGGCGATTATCGAAGCCCAAAAATCAAACGAACTCCTTGCCGCCGAGCAGGATTTGGCTATCAATACAGCCTTGGCCGAAGCTGCGTTTGAAAAGGCCAGAGCTGACTTAGCCCCGCAAGTGACTATCGCCGATATCTACGCCTCAAACCCCGATTATCTTGAACTAGAAATCATGCGTACCAACGCCAGCGCACTCAATAGCACCGACAAAATCATCTTCACCCCCGAAGGCACTATCCCCAATCTTGTCTTCCCCGGCCCGGGCATCGTGCCTACGGTTAATGTGCAACCATCACCCGCACCAGTTCCAACATCAAACAACGGAACTGGTGACGGACAGTAGATTCCACCCCTTCCTCGAAGCTTGAAGTTTCGAGGAAGGTTTTCTCTATTCTAAAGATACACCTAACGATGATGTTAATCAGGCTGTGTGCGATACAGGCTAAACATGTGCTACGGTACACTCGAGCAAGTCAAGTTATAGAGATTAAATAGACAAAAAAAGAGCCACCAAATGGTGGCTCTTTTGTAAGAAGATTACTTAAAACAATAAAAAGCTTACTACTAACCCATATTGTTCGTTACGTTACTAAAGACGTTACCAATGATCGGCCCAAGTAAGAGCAAGATAGCGATAACAACAATAGCGACTAGAACAAGAATAAGAGCATACTCAACCAAACCTTGGCCTTCTTCTTGAGGAAGGAATAACATGATGGAAAATGCCTCCTTTATTTAAGATAGCTCAATTCTACCACACATTAAGGCGTTTGTCAATAGGTTCTTGCTTAAGATATCTTGAAAGGTGCTGTGGTAATTTGAACTAATTTACGTGTTTCGATTTATTTAAGCTGACTACAAGCCATTGTGTGGTTGATATTCGTATCAAATTATATATGATTTCAGTCAAACATGTCCAAATAAAAATAATTTATACGACTAACTAAGACCAGCAGACCTATATTATAACGGATCATGGTTTTAGGAATGGGTATTAATTAACTTAGTCATGCTGGTAGTCTGCCTTCGACAAGCTCAGGCGGCGGATGTGGCCTGAACTTGTCGAAGGCGAAACACGCAACTTAACAACTCGACTTTGGCAACTGGATTGAAGCCAATCATTGGCAATAACGAGTGTCACTCCTCGCTATATTGATAACTATCAACCAATATTCCAGTTTGGTTACGTAAAAAAGCAGTGTCCCCTTTATTATTCCATACAGATCGATCGACCATCCCCCAATATAGTTCTTTACTACTATCACGTCCCGTACCGCTGTATAGCCGGACGGTTTGCCCTGCTGATAGGCTAAAATCATTAAATTCATAAAAGTTATTCGCCGCATCTTTTAGGCTGTAGCCGCTCATGCCAACCGTGTCACCACCCTGATTCTGAATTTCGATCCATTCCCCATTTGGATTTTCATCATCGGAGCCGGGGGCATTGGCCTCCACATGGATAATTTTTAAGGCCACGCCCGTACTTTGCCAGATACCTTGCTCGGCCTGTTTAGCCTGCTGTTCCGCCGCTTGAATCTCTGTCTCGTAGTGGATATTTGGTGGGATAAAAAAGGCGTTCGCATATCCGGCACTGACGATTTCCAAATTAACCAGCCGTCCACCGGCCCAAATATAGGCCAAAGTTCGGCCATACTGGTCTTCAATCTCAAAATCATACTCAAGTTGAACCGGCCCTTGCTGTAAGAGTTGGTGATTTAGCGCGGTCGCCTCATCATAATAGGGCTGATCACGCTCTGGAGTGTTAATACCAATATAGCGTATCCGCCGCCCGTCCTCAAGTTCGATGGTGTCCCCGTCAATCACCTGAGCCACGCTGACCGTCTCCAACTCGGCAGGCGGGTTGAGGCTCGTCGCTTGGTATGCAGGAGGTAAGTCAGTTGGGGCAGACTGACCGCAGGCTATGCCCAACAGTAATATCAATACTTGATACCATAACCCTCGCCGTTTGCTAGGAGGTAGACGAGATAGAGCCTCTCGTCCTGGCCCACAAATCATTTTAATAACGATATTTTTGAAATTTCCGTTTTTCTGTTTCATTACGATACACCTAAATTTTGAATTCCTTTAAACAAACAGTTCAAGGCCCGGCCATGGATTAGCCTTGGCCGTTTTTAAGCGGGTCTCAAGGTCAGAGACCTGGAGTTCGAGTTATGACCATTTGAATCAACAAAATAGATCGACTCCCTCTGTCTTATTTTTCTGCCATATTTCAACCTCGGCAGTTTCAATTTTCGGGTAAAATCATTGAAAATCTGAAATTACAACTATTCTCATAATGATTTTTTTAAAATTAGCTATGTGATTTATTTTACCGCTCGTTAAAAAGGGAAGCTGTCTGGCTCAATCCTATCGTGATCCTGATCTTGATTCTCTGCTTTTTGACCAAGGGCTATGCCTTCTAACCAACCTTGTAACCACAATCTGGCATTATATGGTATAATTTGTTGTAGAACAAAATAAAAATCGCGGTGTTGACGGAAACTGATTAGGGTGGATTTATCAGCAGGATCAAGCCGAGTTTCCATAGACTTGATAATAAAATAGGCGTGTCGCTCAGGCTCACTCAACCAATCGAGTGCAACATTTTTATAAGGCCAAGCCTCCAGATGATTACTCAACTCGTCCAAATCTATACCTTGTTTTTCCAATCCTTTTATCAGGGTCAAACACTCTTTTTCTGTCAAACGGCGATAGTCAGGGCCAAATAAACCACGATGAATGGGGCAATCAAAACGCTCAATAAAGCGGAGGGCCATCTCTTGCAACCGCTTATCGATTCGTGGTCGCCAATTGAGGCGTTCCATAAACTCGTCAGGGGACAACTCTAAATCGTCAGTCGCGGGCGGAGCATAGGTCGGGATTTCATCCAAGGAAGGTTCTGGGCCTTGGTCAAGTTGGGGTTGCATCCAAAGTCGCTCCTTTTCCCAACGCTCTTCACTGCCTTCAGGATCGTAGATATCAAGTAGAGACGTATCAGGACAATAGGTCCAGTTCCAGCCGTTGCCGTGGGCATGATTGTGCTCGCCCGATTCGATTTCTTCGATTGCTCCTTGGCAAATGGGGCAATCATCATCAAACGCGTCATGGGCATATTCGGGGGGAATCGGATTAGGCATATCGAGTTGTTCTCGCCAGATGACCTCACGTGGGGCCAAGCCATAGAGGTCTTCTTGGGGCGTAAAAAACCAGTTACGGATGAGCGAGTCAAGTCGGTCGTTGGCTTTGTCAAGATCGTTATGAATATCTTCTTCAACTAGAATTTTAGCGACTTGATCTCGAAGATAGAGAACTAAATCACCATAAAGTGCCATTTCTTGGATCGACATAGAATACCTTTTTGGGGTTGCCTTATGTCATCTTGAATGGAATGGCTATCAATTTAAGCCGACACGGCTTTTAGGTTGTGTACGGGACAGGCTAAAGCCTATTGAGTACCATTCAAGGTGACATAAGCTACAGAACATTCGTTGCAATGCAATACTATTTTAGAAAAACAAAAATCACCCGCTCATTGTACTTGAACGGATGGTTTTAGGCCAAACAATAGCTATCTAACGAAGTAATTTTCCCCTTTCCCGCCCTGTATCGGCGGGGTTCTACCATGGATCCAACTTACCCAAACAAAAAGAGGCTGAGTTATCTCAGTCTCTTTTTATTTCTTATTTGCAAATTGGACAAATCGTTCCATAAACTTTATCATGAAGAATGAGTTGGATGGCGGATGAGTTGGAGTCGTTAGCGGCATGAACATCTTCATCTTGGATGCTGACCATATTAATTCCGTTACCTAAATAACCATTTTTAAGCTAAAAACAGGTGTATTGAGGGTTGTAATTGGTTGGAGTTTCTCTTTTCTTTCAAGCTCTAATAGATACTCAACTTCATCCAGAGTTTTTTCTAAAATATACTCATGCTTATTAGTTTGACACCGGAGTGCAGGTACATCACGGATAATTAAGAATTGGCTATCATCTAAAACAACATATTCAATCATGACCTCATTAAGATTGTGTTGACAGCGAGGGCAATGTTCAGGTCGATGTGTCAAAATAATTAGCTTAGGATGAAGAAGATTCTTATGAATGTCAACCTCAAATTCAACTTCTTCCATACCTTCCCAATAATCAGTAGAATCATGTGTTTCCCAAAATTCAACTGTCTCGTCTAAACTTTTAAATTCAGGTATTTTTATCATTGATCAACTCTTTTTGTACGATTTTTGTTCTTTGTTAGTCATATCACGCGCACCGAGAATTAAAGTTTTACGATTGAGTTTGTAAATGAATACAACAAATAGGTATCGCCCTGCCTCTGTTTGACCGTAAGCCTTGTATAAATTCTCTCCTCGTCGTTTACCACGTGGTCCTCGACGGAAAATTGGATTAAGTTGAATAACTTCTTCAACTTCTTCAACTTCAACACTGTGCTTAACTTCAAGTTTCTCAATAACTTCTGGTAACCAGATGATGGACTTTATCTTCACTGTATCATCCTAGAAAGAATGTGAAACTATTATATCAGATTACAATTAAACAGCAAATATTCAGTGAACTCGCCAGAAAAAGCGTTAGAAACCCGATTTCTCAAAGAAATCGGGTTTCTGGGCGGCTTTACCATTCGCCATTCACGCATTTGCAAATTCACAAATTGGACAAATCGTTCCATAAACTTTATCATGACCATGATGTTGATGGTCTGATGGCGGTGTCGTGGCTTACTTCTTGGCGGAATCGACCACGATACCATGTGTTTCGAGACACTGTTTCAGGCTGTCAACATCGGCCTGTAATTGGCTGACTGTGCTCAGATGACTGGTCAACCGCTCTTCAAACTGATCAAGTTTCTTTAGACGCGCCTGCCACCGATTGAGCTTTTCTTGCAAAGCCAAGACCGTTTTTTGCATGGTCACGAGGTCATCTCGTAACACCTGCCGTCGTTGGTTGACAGTGTTGATTGCCTCATACAGTAGTTTGATATGTTGCAGGCCATGTCTGGTAGCCATCTCAGGCCGCGCCCGTACTCCTGTATGATTCGGTCTAGGGGATAGGTTGCCATGTGGTTCACCTCCTTTGGATTTGGGATTGATTGAGCATACACGATTTTGTATGCTATTGGGTACAAATAAAATGATACCACAGAAACAAACGATTGTCAACCTTCAAATCGGACTTAAAAATTATTGAGGATAATACATGGAACGGTTTGGTGAAAAATTACGAGCCTTGCGAAAACAGCGAGGCTTAACCATGAGAGAGTTGGCCCAAGAACTTGGCTTTTCGACCCACGGTTATATTGGTAGTTTAGAGACCGGAAGCCGAAAACCGTCGTTAGAGTTGGCGTTTGAGATAGCTACTTTTTTTGAGGTGTCTGTTGATTTGTTGGCGGATGATGAGTTGGAGTTGGATGATTAGTTGTGAGCAACCTTGGGATAAAGTTACACCAACTTCGACAAAGCCATAATTTGACCAGCCGTCAACTTGGGGATATATTGGGGGTGAGTCATGGGCATCTCTTACGAATAGAGAAGGGAGAGAAACGCCCGTCGATAGATTTGGTGGCGAGAATTGCCACCTATTTTGAGGTGTCCACAGGTCAGTTGATTTTTGATCATTTGGAGTTGGATGGCTAACTAAATGTGTTGAACCAGGTGGAGTTAGCTAAGATGGAGGTGTATGATGATGCCAGAAACACAACAATTACGGAATGAAATCATGGCAACTGTTGATCTGTTGCCCTTGGATGGACTGAGATTGTTAGCCGAGTTTATGGCCTTTTTGCGGAGTAAATTTAAGCTAGTGCTACAGATTCAAGAAGGCCCACCTTATTCTAAAACAGCGGTTGAACCTCTCCAAGCAGAGATTGAGGCTTTTGAACAGTTATATCCAACCTTAAAACAACAATATGACGGTCAATTTGTGGCGATTTATCAAGGTCAGATAATCGATTCGGCCACCGATTTTGAATCTCTATTTTTACGGCTTCAAGACCGTTTAGCGACACAACATATCCTTATCCAGCAAGTCACCAATTCACCGCAGGAGTTATATCATCTGCGTAGCCCACGGTTGGAGGTATCTTGATGGCTGTCTTTGAGTTCAGTAGCAACTACATCCCTGCCGCGCCGGTCTGTGAGGTGTACCTTGGCGCGGGTGGCAAAGAACCAACTGTCGGCCCATTAACCGCCTTGATCGATACCGGAGCAGACTTAACGGTTGTGCCACTCAGCTACTTACAACAAGTTGAAGCACCGCGAATTAGTCAGGGGCGAGTGCGTAGTATCGGCACGGAGGCTCGTTTTGTCGATATTTATGCGGTGTCGCTCAAACTGAGTGGGCTAACCTTGTCTGCATTACAGGTTTTAGCCGACGAGTATGAAACAGAGATTGTTTTGGGGCGTACAGTGCTTAATCGCTTCAAACTCATTTTGGATGGCCCCGCATCGATGACTGAGTTTGTGGGGCATATTTAGCCCTACAGTTAGATTTCATATCGTTTATAAAGAGTTAAGCCAAGATGACGGCTTTGTTATCACGGCATTTATTGCGAGAAAATATAACCGAAGGCAAGTAGTATGGTCAGCTCACAACTATTAGGAAAACAAAATTTGGGGTATTTGTTCCAAGCGATGATGAATTTCATCAAATTACCACAAATTTGGGGTAAAGTTACATCGTCTTCGACAAAGCCATAATTTGACCAGCCGTCAACTTGGGGATATATTGGGGCATGGGCATCTCTTACGAATAGAGAAGGGAGAAAAACGCCCGTCGATAGATTTGGTGGCTACTTATTTTGATTATTGTATGGAGAAAGTAATTAAGTGAAAAAACAATATACCAAACCTGAACTTGAAAAGCGTAGTAAAAATGACCTTTGTATGTTAACGTATGATAATTATCCATCTGTTTATGACAGGTTGTCGAAGGATACACCAAAGAAGACAATCATTGAATGGTTCCTTAAAAAACAAGGTGATAGGACAGGTGGGCTAAATTCAGATGGACAAAATTCTGCTAAACTAAGCCCACCTGTTCTATCTGAAAAAATATTCTCCCCTATGAAACAAAATCAATTTGATAAACTTCGCGATTGGCTTGATTACTTAGCCGATGCCGAGTTTAGAGATACGATACGCTCCCTTCTAGCTCCAAAAGAACAAAACCGTTTACCCAAACCGTTAGATATTATTGACCGAGGTGCATTTCTAGGTCAGATGCAGATATACAGGCAGTTAGACCGAGTTGAACAATACCTTTATCGTCATTATTCTGAACGTTTTGTTGAGGAGTAACTTATGAGTAATAATCAATATGATAAACTACGTACATGGCTTGATGATTTAGTGGATAATGAATACCGAGATATTATCCGAGGATTTTTATCCTCAGAAGAACAAACACGTTTACCTAAACCATTGGATTTTATTGACCGAGGCGCATTTTTAGGACATGTAAAAAACCTAAAGCGTCTTGAAAAACTTGAAAATTATTTAATATATCAATATCCAGACCGATATAAATCAGAACAAGAACCTGTTAAACAAGTAGAACCATTTATTAATCAAGAGAGCACCATAGAAGCAATACTCTTACCCTATGGGCCTCAATACCATTTCCTTGATGCTCCTGCTGGATACGGTAAAACAGCATTGTTATTAGAATTGAAAAGACGTTTACGTACTTCTGCATTATGTGCATATATTTCCGCTGATACTTATCCAACCTTCCCTCAATTAGTTTATGCATTGTTTTCTGTCTTTGGCTTACTTCTGCCTGAAAACTATAACACTATGTCCATAAATAGATTACTCTTAGAATTGGGTGGACAACTTAAACAAAAACGGCAAATCAATCAATCTGTATATATTTTAATTGACCTCGAAAAACTCCCGTCATCATCAATACTAAAAGCTTTATTAACCCAACTTATCCCTCGCCTCCATCGTAACCTTAAAGATAAATTTAGGGTGGTTATTGCAGGTCGGTATTTAGCAAACCATGAAGTTGTTAAAAATTCTAATTTGCAACCTCATATTCATCAGCTTAATCTATTTACTTATGATATTTTATTGACTTTGGTTAGAAATTATCTTAGTGACATGGAAGATGATCAAGAAAGACAAGATATATCAGCCCATATTTTTCATCTTTCGGGTGGACACCCGGGAGCAATGGTAAAATTATTAGGTAGATACAAGCGAATAAATCCTACTCCAGATGAATTTTTACATGACTATAAATCAGAGATTAATATAATCATGACAAAGGCAATTGCTGATGTAAGAAGTGATATACCAGAAAAGTTACTTAATATTATGGATATATTAGGCCCATGTCGCCGATTTAATTATCAGTTTCTACAGAAATTTATGGATTTAAAACTGTTACCTCAAGATGATGCTTATGATCTTGCAGATAGCTTAATAGGTTCTTATTTAATAACAACAACTAGTGGCTTTTTGCAAGATGATATCACGAGTCGTTTGTTAAGTATTCGATTACGTCAAGAAAATCCAAAATTATTTCTAACTATTTGTCAGTCAGCTAGAGACATTTATGCCAATGACCTTGCGAACCCAACCATACATCGTCCCGAAATTGTTCTCTTAGAACTTCTTTTTCACGAGTTACAACTACACTATTATCAACACCATCATGGTCAGTTAGTTGAGCTAGGACAATCTGAACGACAAACATTAGCAGAGCAGTTTTTTGAACTTTTAGATAAGCACCTACAATTGTTAATGAAAAACCGTGATGTTCGACATATGTCTAGAATACTTGATGAAACGTCGAGCAAAGATAAACATTTTCAATTTACACTAAACTACTTTTTACGTGAGACCTCGTATACCGAACGACCTTACAATCGATTAAGAGAGTATCTAAAAAAAATTAAAAACCCTATATGCCCTATACGTAAAGACAGTTAATTATTTGTGAAATCAATTACATTATGTTAAAGTGGTAGACCTGCACAAGTAGTGATAGCAGAATCCGGAGTGCAAGACTTGCCTTGCAGGCAAAACGAGCTTTGCACTCCTTATCACTACCTTTGCACCACTACCGTTAAAGTTATAAACTACTAAACTACATCTATCAATTACTACGAAAAGGATTAGATAATGATCAAACAAGTTCCATTTATTGGTCGTCAAAACGAACTAGCCCAAATAGATAACTTGATTAAAGAACATGGCACACAACGTGTATTTTGTGTTAATGGTTCTGGTGGCGTGGGAAAAACTCGCCTTGTTCAAGAGGCACGTCAACGATTTGTTAACAATCAAAAAGAATCAATTCAAGGTCATATCATTGATTTTGATAACCACGCTTTTCATATTGCCCATACTCTAGGGCTAGAAATAGCCAAATTGTTGGGTGAAAAAACTTTTACTCCTTACTTAGAAGGATTGTTAGACCTTCGTAAGATGGAAATAGCTGATATTAGTCAGAAAAGGATCGCTCAGGAAGGTTTAGCCGTTAATCGGGCCTTTGCTAACTGTTTTAATAAAGTATCTGCTCAGAAAAAGATAGTCTTATTTTTGGACACAACGGATGCCTTAGAAGAGAAGATGGATATATGGCACTATATCTCAGATATATTTCCAAACACAAAGAACTGTCTATTAGTAATTGCTGGGCGTGATGCAAAACCCATTGGCGAATTTTTACAGAATAACTTTGGTAAAAATATCCAAACTATTGATTTGGCTCCTTTGGGGATAGAAGCAAGCGAACTGTATTTACAACAAAAACAAGAACAGTTACATGTTACCTTAGAACCGGAATTAGCTCAGAAGTTGCTTTTGTTAGCCCAAGGACGACCTATTTTGATTGATTTGGCAGTGGAATGGCAGTCACGAAATATTCCATTAGATTGGCTGGTAAAAGCTAGTTTGGAAGAGCTAAAGTCTCTTTCTGATGAAGAAAAAAGGGAACGACTAGAAGAATTTGAATCTAACTTGGTGCGTCATATCGCCAATGTCCGTCAGCCAATAGACCGTTTGACCCTCTTGATGTCTCGTATCTACCCCTTAGATGAGGAGTTGTTGAGTAAACTATTTAAAAAATGGTCACCAAAACTGGTACAACAACGGTTTGAGGAAGCCAAAACCTATACCTTTGTAAAGACCTTACCTGACGGTAGTATCACCTTACATGATGAGATGCGTCGTATAATTAATGAGTATGTATTAGATAAGGTAGACCCCGATGGGGACCGTCAGGTTCGTAATAGCCAAATTGCAGTGGCACATTTACAAATAAAAATAAAAGAACTAGAGACACAGCTTAAAAATAAACCACAAGACCAGACTGATTTAGAATCAGCAGGGCTAGAAGCCAGGCGAGATTTGTTAACCAAACAATGGGTTACACACGCACTAATATCCAATGTTGATAAGGGGTTCTCGGTATATTGTAATGCGATTGGAAAAGTCCAACGGATGAAACGATATAGGTTTGCCGAACAACTTGAGGAAATTGTACGACCTTATGTTGCAGTATTGGATGAAGAACAGTTGTTTAAATATAGAACCTTGCATGGCAAACAACTCAATAATTTAGGACAGGCTGATGAAGCCATAACGTTGTTCAAAAAGCTACTCAAGGAAAATAAAGGGAATCTAGGACGTGAAGCAGAAATTCATAATGTATTGGCGGTGAGTGAAGTTCAACGAGGAGAACTAGGAGCCGCGTTAGCACATCAAATGAACTGTTTGAGGATTCTCAAACAGTTGGGAATGACGAAGCATATTCCAACCGTTTCAAACTATGTGGGCTACATTCACAGATTAAGTGGTCGCTGGCAAAAGGCGATAGAGTTTTATACCCAAGCCTTTGAGGCGGCCTTAGAAATCAACGCTCGCCCCGGAACCATAGCCAGTATTATGAACAATCTTGGCTATCTATACGGCATGGATGGTCGATATATTGAAGCCATAGGTTATTGTGAAAAAGCTATTGTTTTGTGGCAGAAGCAAAACAATGAAGTCCTGATTGGACAGGGTGAAGCAACACTAGGGGCTATCTATGGCAATAAGGGTGACTATGATAAGGCTCAACAGTACCTTAATAGGGCTATTAGTCGTTTCAAAAGGTCTGAGGCTATAGATAGATTGGCTAGTGCCTATACCGAATTAGGCTCTGTTTATCTAATCAAAGGCACCGATACCAGCGACCCAGAGCAACTCAAAGTTGCTTGTGATTATCTTGAACAAAGCTATGGTTTGGCCGCTAAACATCAATTCCTGAAACAAATCCCCAAGATTTTATTTCAATCTGGACATGCTTATTGGGAGTTGGAGAAAAAATCAAGAGCGCGTCGAAATAATGACAATGCTTATGAGATGGGTAAGGAGTTTTATGATTTACATACGGTTGTTAATAGTTTGGTCGCTAAGGCTGAATATGATTATGATGAAGAAAATTATGAGCAAATCCCTTACTATGCTGAATTATTAACCGAGATTTTAGACGAAGAGGATGAGAATACAGGCCATAAACTTCCTTTGTTGACGGGTCGAATGAAGCGAATATTGGCAGATGTTGCCTTTCAAAAACAAGAGTATGATATTGCTTTTGACAATTACAAACAAGGACTTGCTTTAATTGCCCAACATGGTGGCTATGGTAAATACTCTATTCAACGAGAAGTTGAATATTTGGCTCAGAAGATATCAACATTGTCAGACGATATTGCTAACCAATGGCTTTCTGGCTTTAAGGATTACTGGGGACAACAAGAACCTTCTGAAAAATATTCCTATCTAATCAGTTGGTGTAGACAACTATCATTAGCGATAAAACTGCGTTCGCACAATATTTCTGATTCAGGAACTTGGTAGTTTTGGTAGGCATGGTTCAAAATGGAAGAAATTAGCTTTACTAATTAGGCAATGGTAACAAGCTAAGGATTTTTGACAAATAAATAATCAATACACCAGAACCAGTTTTTATCATGAAAAGGATAACTACTTCTTAATGTTTGAACAAGGTTATACCCCTTTAACAGTAATTCTATCTTCTAAAAGTCACAATCGACCATTGTTTGACTGTGACTTTGACTGTGATGATTGTGATTGCCCTATAATATCCTCAAACGTATCGAATAAAGATATATCCTCAACATCAAAAGGATTGTATCATTCAAATTTTTATGAAGTCTCCTTAAATTATGATTTTTCAATCTGCTATACCTCCCCTTACGGCAAACCAGCCGTATTAAACCGCTCCGCATTAAACTTACTCTCCCAATTCAAACAACCACGGGATATCAGAGTTGACAGGTTTTCAAAACCTATCAACTCTTTCGTTGAACTTGGCCTCCTCACCCCCACTAACCAACTCCAACCTACCCTTACCGAATCCCCAACCATCCTCACCGCCTGGTTCCACCTCACCGACCGCTGCAACCTCCGTTGTAGCTACTGCTACCTCCCTCACCACAAAGTAGACATGACCCTCGAAACGGGTCAAGCCTCAATTGCGGCTACATTTCGCTCCGCTGTAAAGCACAACTACAAAACCGTCAAACTGAAATATTCCGGTGGAGAAGCCATGCTCCGATTTCCCCTGATTAGGCAACTCCACCAATATGCCCAACAGTTGGCAAAACAGCATGACATGGCCTTAGAAGGCGTTATCCTCAGCAACGGAACCCTGCTCAAATCAGAGATTATCAAACAGATACAACAACTTGACTTACGGTTGATGATCTCGTTGGATGGCTTGGGGTTATATCAAGACCAACAGCGATTTTATGCGGGTGGCAAAGGTACATCGGCGGACGTGATCGAAGCGGTGAAACTGTCCTTGTCACATGGCTTAACACCCTATATCTCCATCACCGTGACGGGTCAAAGCGCGGCTGGATTACCGGAAGTAATCGATTGGGTGTTACAGCATGACCTCCCCTTTAGTCTGAACTTTTATCGAGAAAATGAGCTATCTGCCTCCCACAAAAATTTGAAGTTGGAGGAAGCAAAAATTATCGACGGCATGCTGGCCGCGTTTAAGGTGATTGAGCAGAACATGCCTCGCCGCTCCTTGTTAGCCTCATTGGTAGACCGAGCCAATCTCTCCACGCCCCATGTGCGAACCTGTGGGGTGGGCCAAAGTTATCTGGTTTTTGACCATCAGGGTCATGTTTCCAAATGCCAAATGCACCAATCCCAATCCTTCACCACCGCGCAGGCGGATGACCCATTGGCTTTGATTCGGGCTGATGAGATCGGTATCCAAAATCTATCGGTGGAGGAAAAAGAGGGCTGTCGGAATTGTGAGTGGAAATATTGGTGTACCGGTGGCTGTCCAATCGTCACCTATCGGGCCACTGGACGGTATGATGTTCAATCGCCAAACTGTAATATCTACAAAACACTGTACCCCGAGGCAATTCGGTTGGAGGGGTTGCGCTTGCTCAAACATGAGGTCTTGCGAAAAGCGGTGAACTGTAGGTCATCGTCCTAAATAGCGACTCACCATCGCCCACCCACCACCAATCATGCTCATGATTCCACCAGTCAAGGACACCCACCAGCCCGCGCCTAAAACAATGGCCTCATGATAGGTATATTCAAGGGGAGTGTGAACCAGCCAAAAGGTTTGCATGGAAAGATAGAGGCTAATCGGCATGACGACGAACAGCACGCCGACTAAAATCAGCAAGGGAATCTGACGCAATAACGGGGCAATCACCGTCAGGCCGATGGCAGTTATGGCCAGCATGGTTTGCAAGCGGAACTCGCTGGTCAATAAAACATCGGGAGCCCAAACGGGTGAGAGGGAAGTTAGAGCTAGGGGGAAAACTGCCAAACGTAACGACCAACGTAACCAACGGGGTAGGTTTAGCTGTCGATTTTCGGCAAATAGGGGGAGTAGGAGCATGGCTCCAAATAGAGGATACAAAAAATAGAGCCGCTCAACTTGGATGATTCCGTTCCGAACTTCGGCCAAAAACTTGATGTATTCGGCCAAACCGGGGGCGGTCAGTTGTAAGGCGACTGCATCTCGCCAAATCCAAGGGATAAAACCGCCCCCTAGACCAACCAAAAACAGACCCAAGACAATCAAAGAGCCTGCTAGAGAATCAACCGAACTCACCGACTTACTCATTGGCCTCATGCAGTTGTAGCTCTTTTTGGATGGTTCGCTCGGAGACCATGTACCAATCGGCAATGTTGCGGAAACGGTCGCCGGGGATCACCATGGGGCTAAGTTGCACATCATACACCTGATTGCTAACTCCGTAGGTAAATATCGGCTGATAGAGAATCAGGGCCGGAACTTCGTCGGCAAAGATGCGTTGAAACTCAAAATAGAAGTCGTTCCGATGGCCGCGGTCGGTGACGGTACGAGCCTCCTCCAACAGGGTTGACACTCGGTGATTATCCCAACCGGCAAAATTCTGTCCACCTTCAATTTGGCTGGCATGCCATAAGGCGTAGGGGTCTGGATCACCAAAAAAGGAGAGTTCTGCGAGAGCGACTTGATAGTCATGCTGTTGCAATCTCTCTCCCAACTGAGCCTCAACGATTTCGACGGTCACCTCGACTCCTAACTCGCCCCATTGACGACCAATTTCGTTGGCTACGGCAATTTTAACTGGATCGGCTGGGGCCAGTAGAGTAAAAGCTAATCGTATGTCACCCCGCTCGCGGATGCCATCATCATCATCATCAGTCCAACCGATTCGACCTAGCAAAGCTCTAGCCCGTTCAGGGTCAAACTCCGGCTCAGGTTGAGCGGCATTGTAGGCCCAACTCCACGGCAAAATCGGGTTAGCAGTAGGAACACCACTCCCGTAAACGGCTTGGTCAATCAGGGTCTGCCGATTTAAGCCATATCCTAAAGCCTGTCTAAGTTCAAACTCCTGTAAAAACGGAATGTTTTCTTCATCTTGTAGATTAAAGTAGACTAAGACGTAGCTAGATATGGAGGCATGGTACAGGTTGAGGGATTTAATCTTACGAGCAATCGGCTCGGCTACGGTGGGGATTGCTCCACCTAAAACCTCTTTTTGCTCGTAGGCGGTTAAAACCTCTTGCGGGCTGGGATAAAAGCGAAACTCTATCGCATCAAGGCGTGGCTCGGAGCCGTTATAAAACCGATTGGCCGATAAGTGAGCAAACTCAGCATTAATCGTATCAATCTTAAATGGCCCTGTACCAATCGGGGCAAGATTAAAGGGGTGGTCAAGTAGCTCGGAGGCGGTGCTGTTCTTAAACTGATGGGTCGGTAAAATCCCAATGGTGGTAAAGTTTAAGAAAGTCGGGAGGGCGGTAGGTAGCCCAAAACGGATGGTGTAAGGGTCAATTTTTTCAACCGTCACCATCTGCCAAAGTTCTTGTAGTTCTGGTGAGCCGGGAAAGTCCGCGGACTGCATCAACTCAATCGTAAAAATGACATCATCAGCCGCAAATAAACGACCATCTTGCCACCGAATATCATCCCGCAATTGAAACAGATAGCTCAAACCATCCTCGCTGACCTCCCAACCTTTTGCCAAGTCGGGAACAATTTCACCTGTTTCATCAATTTTGGTCAATCCATTGAAGATTAAGGTGGCTAAATCTTGGTCAATTTGGTTGAACTGCGCCAATAGCGGGTTGATAAACTGTGGACGACCCGCCACCGCCTCAATGTATGTTCCCCCAGTCTCTGAGACGATGACAGTGGTTCGAGAGAAGGTCAAAAATATTAAGACGGCTAAAGTTAAGGCAATGCCAGTGAAGGTAATAATGGCTTGCCAGCGAATATGTTGCCCCATACCAATAAATTAGGGAGTAGGTAAAAAAATACCTACTCATCACTAACCTTAGTTGGATATATAAATCACTGAAAACAAGGACATTAGGCTAAAGATAATGGCTAACCCAATCGTTGCTTGATGCAGAATCTGCTCGACCCCACGTCGGGTACGATAAACGCCACCGGCATCCCCAAAGGCACTGCCTAAACCAGACCCCTTGGATTGCATGAGAACCAGTCCAATAATGGTGATAGAAAGAATAATCTGAATAATTTGTAACGCTACAATCATGTGAGTAACTCCCTCGCTAAAATTGAGATTTATAGTTGTAAAATGTAAAGCGTATTGCGCTGAAATTCACACAATACGCTTATTGACCTTAGTTTAATCATTTATTAAATTTAGACAAACGCGGTTATCAATGACGATTTAGTTGCTATATCGACCAATCGCCAACACGACGTTTTGTCCGCCAAATCCAAAGGCATTAATGAGAGCGAGGTTGATGTCACACGCCCGCGCTTCGTTGGGTACGTAATCCAAATCGCACTCTGGGTCAGGAGTTTCATAGTTGATGGTCGGACAAATCATCCCATCCTCAATCCCCTTGACTGCCGCTAAAGCCGAAATAGCACCCGCCGCTCCCAAGGTATGCCCAATTTGAGATTTAGTACTCGTCACAGGCATGTGATAGGCATGGTCGCCAAAAACCTTTTTCAGGGCGAAGGTTTCTGCTGTGTCCCCCAAAGGGGTGCTGGTGCCATGAGCAAAGATCGCGTCAACATCAGTGGTGGTTTTACCGCAATTAACCAAAGTGCCAGATAGAGCCGCTATCGCGCCCCGTCCTTCCGGTTCTGGTGCGGTCAGGTGAAACGCATCAGAGGTCAAGCGTCCGCCTAGTATCTCGGCATAGATTCTAGCTCCTCTCGCCTTGGCATGAGCTTCGGTCTCTAAAATAAACGCGGCCGCAGCTTCGCCAAAAACAAATCCGTCTCGATTTTTGTCAAAGGGGCGACTAGCCCGTTGGGGGTCGTCGTTTCGTCTCGACAAGGCTTGCATACGTCCAAACGCGGCTATAATCAAAGGCGAAATCATCGACTCAGCCCCACCAGCGATAATCACCTCGGCCTCACCCCGTTGAATCATCTGATACGCATCAAGTAGAGCATAGTTGCCACTAGCACAGGCTAGAGCGGAAGTATTCAAGGGGCCGGTTGTACCCAGTTCTAGCGATACCGAGCAGGAGACGGCATTAAGCATGATATTCGTTACTAAAAAGGGAGATATTGCCCTTGGCCCTTTTTCCTCAAGTAGTTTCGTGGCGGCTTCCATGTGGGTAATACCACCACCTCCAGAGTTAAAGACCACACCAATTGAACTGGCGTTTTCGTCGGTAATATCTAGCGTCGAGTCGGCAAGAGCCTGTTTAGCAGAAGCAATGGCAAAATGGGTTGAGCGAGCTAGTCGTTTGACCATTTTTTTTGAGAGCCAATCAGTTGGCTCAAAATCTTTAACCTCACAGGCAATTTTTGAGAAGTGACGGTCAATATCAAACTGTGATATAACATCCGCTCCTGACTTACCAGCCTTCATGTTCTTCCAAAATGTGTTCACATCGCTACCAACGGGGGTAATCGCTCCTAACCCCGTAATAACAACTCTTTTTTTCTGATTTGTCGATTGTTCCATACTTGAAAAATATTAACTATCTTTGGTGATTAGGGTATTAAGTATCTCTTCGTCAATCACAGAAATATTTAAGCTCTGCGCTTTTGTTAATTTACTGCCTGCTTTTTCACCGGCTAATAGGTAATTGGTTTTTTTAGAGACGCTCCCCGTAACTTTACCCCCATGTTGCTTGATGAGGGCTTTGGCCTCTGAACGGCTTAAAGTGGGTAAGGTTCCGGTAACGACAAAGGTTAATCCGGCTAAGACTTGAGATTGGTTCTCTGTTGGTTGGGTGGATTGGGTGAGTGTTACGCCCGCTTTTTGCAACTTTAGGATAACCGCTTGATTGGTCGCTTGGCTGAACCATTCCACAATCGACTCGGCAATACGCGGCCCGATGCCATCAATCGACTCTAATTCGGCTTGGGTTGCCTTTTGCAGAGCAAATATATCAGAAAAAGCCTGTACCAAAAACAAGGATACAACACTGCCCACATAACGTATCCCCAAGCCGGTTATCACTCGGTCAAATGGTTGTTGTTTACTGGCTTCAATTGCTTCTAAAATTTTGTCTGCCTTTTTCTCGGCAAACCCTTCTAAGGCCAATAACTGTTCTCGAGTTAAAAAATAAATGTCGGCAATGTCTTGCACTAGGCTAGCCTTGGCCACCTGCTCGCCAATTTTTGAACCAAACCCATCAATATTCATGGCCGGACGGGAGACAAAATATTCAATTTGACGGATCAACTGGGCCGGACAAAGGGCGTTTGTGCAGAACCATGCCACCTCCTCCCCAAATTGAACGAGCGGGGTTTGATGTTCGCATGGACATTGCTTAGGAGGCGCGTAAGGCGATGAATCATCAGGTCGCAAATCGAGAATCGGCTTAACCACTTGGGGAATCACATCACCGGCCCGTTTGATTATTACGGTATCATTTTTTCGGATGTCTTTTTTGGCTAAATCCTCAAAATTATGCAACGTGGCTTGGCGAACCGTCACCCCGCCGATATTAACAGGTTCTAACACTGCGTAAGGTGTGACTTGCCCTGTACGTCCGACATTAACCTCAATATTTAAGAGTTTTGTGGTCGCCTCTTGAGCAGGGAACTTATAGGCAATGGCCCAGCGGGGCGTATTGCCAACCACGCCGAGATATTTTTGCAAGGTTAAATCGTTGATTTTGATGACCGCGCCATCCGCGTCATAATCAAGCTGGTCTCGTTTTTCCATCCATTGGTGGATAAAACTCAACACCTCATCAAAATCTTTGGTGCGTAATATATCTGAGTTGATGGGATGCCCCAAGGCCTGCATATAATCTAGCGCATCGCCATGAGTACGAACCTCCGCCCCCTCAACATAACCAATCGCATAAGCGAAAAAGGAGAGGGGACGCTGGGCCGTAATCTTGCTATCAAGCTGACGCAATGACCCTGCGGCGGAGTTGCGCGGGTTGGCATATACTCGTTCACCTTTTTGAAGTTGTTGCTGATTAAAGGCATTAAACGCGTTCAGTGGCATGTAAACTTCACCCCGAATCTCAATTCGCTCTGGTGGGGAGAGTTTCTCTTTTTCGGCAGGGATACGGAGAGGCACGACGTTGATGGTTCGAATGTTGGCGGTTACATTCTCGCCGATTCGACCATTACCACGGGTCGCGGCTTGAACCAAAGTTCCATTTTCATAGACCATTGCCACGGCCAAACCGTCAATCTTTGGCTCAACCACAAATTCGATATCATTGACATCGTACCAATCGGGCAAGCGCCGAATGACGCGGTCGAGCCAGTTTTGAGCGTCTGCATCATCAAACGCATTGCCCAAACTGGTCATGGGTAAAAGGTGGGTTACTTTTTCAAAACTGTCTAATGGTTCAGAGCCAACCCGTTGGGTCGGCGAATCGGGGGTGATTAGCTCAGGATGGTTTTCTTCAATCTGTCGCAGTTCATGAAACAGCTTGTCATACTCAACGTCGCTAATGATGGGGTCATCAAGGGTATGATAACGATAAAGATGATGGTTTAACTCATCTCGTAACTGATCTACTTTTTCTTGAATATCAGACATAGGCTTAACGATTTGGCCCTATACTTGGTTCTAAAAAGTCGGTGGCAATCCAGCCCTCTGTGCCGTCTGGGGCGAGAACAAACCACCAAATGTAATCTTCTAAATTTTCAGACTCACGCGGCCCATCTTTAATTTCGACATCCATATTTTCGGGAACAATACCCAACCGAGCATTGTTGGTTCCCGGCCCAGCCCGCATGCTAACTCCAAACCCATCAGTGTTAATAATTCGCGCAAAACCACCAATTTCGATAATTTCTGGCACTTGAGGGATGGGCGTTGCGCTTGGCACAGGGGTTACGGTTGGGGGCAAGGTGACAACAGGTGGGATGGTTGGGGTGGATTCTGTGCCATCTGAAACGGGGGCATCCAAAATGGGTTGCGTGGGAGCTAACCCCGCGATAAACGGGGGCGTAGGGGTAATCGCTTGGCGACGTAATAGGTTTAACGCGCCTAAACTAACCAGCCCTATAATCAACATCGCGGCCAGCAACCCAATCAAAATCCATAAGATAGGAAATCCTATTTCGGCTGAACTCTCTTCTTCAATCCGTCTTGGACGACGGGTACGGCGTGTTTTTTGGTCATACCAGTTCATTATTGTAACTATATCTCCGTTCAATGTCATTAAGGAATCGGAATTAACTTAATGACATTGATCTCATTTTTCCTTTCGCCTCATCGCTACCACTTCTAGCAAGGACAACCCCGTAATCTCCGCCACAAACACTGGATCGCTCCCCTTCGCCAACATCTTACTAGCCATCTCAACTGTTTTGGCTTGTTCAGCCTGCTCAGCTCTGGCTTCGGCAATTTTACGAGCTTTGGCCTCTTGTTCGGCCCGTGTTTCGGCAATTTTACGGGCCTGTATCTCCTCAACAGAACTCAGCATCACCTCATCGGTCCGAGTATCGGTGATAATCAGTTGACCACCATCGACACTCGGTTCAAAACGAAGGTTTGTGGTGCGGCTTAGAAAACGACCCGTTGCTAACTTACGATATTGGCCTTGCTCAAGACGATAACCCTGCAACTCAAATGGTTTCCGATATGGGTTGATTATCAAATACTCCTCAACCTGGGCCCGTTCATAAATTTGTACCTTCTTTCGATCTCCCGCCTCATAGTTTGGAGAGGTAATCTCTACAATAAGACAGGGACGGGTGCCTTGAGCAAGGACATCAAAATGCCCTCCTTTCAGCGCATGCTTATCCTTCACCTTGGGAATCACCGCTATATCGGGGAACGGCTCTTGGAGGCCAAGAATTCCCCATTTCATCTTCACATCGAATAACACTGCCATGTGCGGATCATGACGAAACCATTTCTTTAGCTTGTTCCGAATTTCAATCGCTTCTTCACTATGTTCGATTCCCTGTGGCATCTGGTCTCCTTCCTGTGGGTCTAAGAAATCATCTAGTGTTAGTGCAATATCCCGATAAATAGTCTCACCATTAGGGCCAATATCCTCGATTGTTCGCCAGCCATAAGGGAACGGTTCCTCCTCAACCGATTGAGCAGGAAGAACCGCAGAGAGAGCATAACGAGGTAGAACGACGTTTGTTTGGGGTTTGGTTAAGGTTGTCATAGATACCTCCAAGGGTCAATCTTGAAATTTGAACCACTCTCATGACCAAAAGCTAATACCCAATTCCTAATGAATCGGAATTAAATAAGTTGCGCGTTTCGCCTTCGACAAGCTCAGGCTACGTCGCGCTACCTGAGTGTTCGACTGAGCTCACGCCGAAGTCTTGTCGAAGGCGAACTATCAGCATGCACATGTTAATTAATGCTAATTTTTTAATTAACTTAATGACATTGATCTCATTTTTCCTTTCGCCTCATCGCTACCACTTCTACCAAGGACAACCCCGTAATCTCCGCCACAAACACTGGATCGCTCCCCTTCGCCAACATCTTACTAGCCATCTCAACTATTTTGGCTTGTTCAGCCTGCTCAGCTCGGGCTTCGGCAATTTTACGAGCTTTGGCCTCTTGTTCGGCCCGCATTTCGGCAATTTTACGAGCTTTGGCCTCTTGTTCGGCCCGTATTTCGGCAATTTTACGGATTTTGGCCTCTTGTTCGACCCGATTTTCAGTAATTTTACGAGTTTTGGCCTCTTGTTCGGCTCGATTTTCAGCAATTTTACGGGCCTGTATCTCCTCAACAGAACTCAGCATCACCTCATCGGTCCGAGTATCGGTGATAATCAGTTGACCACCATCGACACTCAGTTCAAAGCGAAGGTTTGTGGTGCGGCTTAAAAAACGACCCGATGCTAACTTACGATATTGGCCTTGCTCAAGACGATAACCCTGCAACTCAAATGGTTTCCGATATGGGTTGATTATCAAATACTCCTCAACCTGGGCCCGTTCATAAATTTGTACCTTCTTTCGATCTCCCGCCTCATAGTTTGGAGAGGTAATCTCTACAATAAGACAAGGACGGGTGCCTTGAGCGAGGACATCAAAATGCCCTCCTTTCAGCGCATGCTTATCCTTCACCTTGGGAATCACTGCTATATCGGGGAACGGCTCTTGAAGGCCAAGAATTCCCCATTTCATCTTCACATCGAATAACACTGCCATGTGCGGATCATGACGAAACCATTTCTTTAGCTTGTTCCGAATTTCAATCGCTTCTTCACTATGTTCGATTCCCTGTGGCATCTGGTCTCCTTCCTGTGGGTCTAAGAAATCATCTAGTGTTAGTGCAATATCCCGATAAATAGTCTCACCATTAGGGCCAATATCCTCGATTGTTCGCCAGCCATAAGGGAACGGTTCCTCCTCAACCGATTGAGCAGGAAGAACCGCAGAGAGAGCATAACGAGGTAGAACGACGTTTGTTTGGGGTTTGGTTAAGGTTGTCATAGATACCTCCAAGGGTCAATCTTGAAATTTGAACCACTCTCATGACCAAAAGCTAATACCCAATTCCTAAACAGCTTTAACAACCAACATGGTCAAATCATCGGGTTGCTCTTCACCCTCACGGAAATCATCAATATCTTGGGTGATAACTCGAGCGAGTTCTTCGGCTGAGAGGTAATAATTTTCAAGGATTATTTCTTCCAAACGTTCAATACCATACATCTCACCACCGGGGCGGGTTGCGTCAGTAACACCATCACTGTACGAGACTAAGATGTCGCCAATCTCAAAGGTCAAACTTGCCTCTTCCACAATAAGGTTGGGCAACATCCCCAAAAAACGGCCCGGAATATTGAGCAGTTCCGTGGTACGGTCAGTGGCCTTGAAAAAAACAGGTCGGTCATGTCCGCCCCGAATATAGCGCATATAACGGGTCTCTAGGTTGATGGTGGCATAAAACGCTGTGACAAACATCTCACTAGTGGTGGCTCTCAATAGGAGCTTATGAATTCGATGGGCCACTTCCATGGGAGATGTCGTCAGGTCAGTTTCACTTAAAAACAAGGCTCGAACAACCGCCATGTATATCGCCGCTTGAACACTTTTGCCTGAGGCATCGGCCATGACGATACCGATATGGTTGTCCGATATTTCCATGACATCGTATAAATCACCGCCTACTTCGCGGGCCGGACGGGACATCGCGCCAAAGGCAAAACCCGGCACCTCTGGAAATGAAGTCGGTAAGATGCTTTTATGAACCTGAGCCGCGATTTCTAAATCCCGCTCTAACCGTTCACGGCGAAGTAGCTCCTCTTGGGCAGCTTTTAAGTTCTCTAAAGTTCTAGCCAGCTCATTATTTTTTAGTTGCAACTCAGCGATAGTGATTCGGTCGGTATCACGGACACTACGAATAATGCCGCGCATAATTGTCCGACCAACAGATGGGCTAATATCAAGAACATTTTCTAATGTTTCTTCTTCAATCTCAATCAACACACATTCAGAAATCGCATGCACTGTGGCTGCTCGTGGGGCGTGGTCAAGCACGGCTAGTTCACCAAAAAATTCACCATGTGCTTTTATACCCAATAACTGGTCACCACCAATCATTTTTTTGGTAAAAGCAACTTGTCCTTCTTGGATGACATAAAAGATTGCTTCGGTTTCACCTTCATAACAAACAATCGAACCAGCTTCATGGGTGCGAACCACAACCTGTTTAGTTAAAATATCTACAACTTCAGGCGTTAATTTCCCTAAAGCATTTTCCAAGGTTGAGCGAATATTGCTCACCATCGTCTTTCCCCTATTACTCAGCGACTACTAACTCGCGAGCCATGTTTTCTTGTCGAATTGTCGCCATACCTTGAATATGGCACTCTTTTATAGTATTTTCGACCCAAGTTATCAATTGTTTTGGCATAATCGGTTTAACCAGATAATCTATTACCATTTTACTACTAGCGAATGCTTGGGTGATTTCTTGCGGCAATCCCTTCGCGCTAAAAAAAAGGACGGGCAGAGTAGGGTGTTCTTGGTTGATAACACGAGCCGCATCATAGCCGGTCATCATCGGCATGCGAATGTCTAATATAACCAAATCAAGTTGCTCGTCACGAACAATTTGCACCGCTTGAGCGCCGTTTCTGGCTTCATAGATTTTATGCCCTCGTTTTTTAAAGGCATAGGCAAAAAGCTCGCGACAATCACGGTCATCTTCTGCATATAGAATATTCATCACACTCTCCCCTGCTGACTATAGCGACTATGTTTGAATTGTACCCTGTTGTATACTGTTAGGCAATAATCTCGATACTGATAAATTTCAGGCACATGATACTTATTCTCTCTTGTTTCAGTTACACATATACGCTAATGTAAGTATCTATACTTACAGATTACCACTACTTTACATCAGCCCTTTTTTAGACTGATTATTCAGGATGAAGTATAACACGGTTTTCAGAACTTTACAATGCTACTAACTCACAATACCACCCTACCCTACTTTACCCGATTTTCATTGTGTACTATAATTCGATAAAGTGTGGATATTTACTCAAACTGCTTTTGGTTGGGGCAAATATCCAACAGTAGTTTTGTAATTATAGTTAGCCAGAAACGTTTTGGGCAACAATCTACCCGCAAACTCTGAACTTGTGGGTAGATGCTCTGTCAGAATTTATCTGGATATCTATTACTTGGAGAAAAACATGAATCTTGATAAACAATATCAAAAAGCAATCCTCATTGGCGCGGTTATTGGCGCTCTAATCGGCGCAAGCGTAGCCTATCTACTGGTTAAAACACCAGCTAACGTAGCTTTCAATGAAGACCCCGGCTACCTTAAAACCAAAGATTTATTAGACTTAACAAATACAGCAACGAGTTTAATTCGTCAACTAGATTCGGTACGGAAAAAAACATAATACAAAAGTTTGTCGATTCGTCGAATTATGATTTTTCGGATACGGATCTGTGTGCCTGCAAAGCGAGCTTTGCACTCCTTATCCGTATCCAGAATCTAATCTTGTTGAGAAACACTAATGATAATTTACGATTTTGGATTTACGGTTTGTTACTCAACAAATCATAAACCCCAAAATCCATGAGTTATACAATGCCCAACAAACCTAACATAAAAAAAATAGTTTTAGCCTACTCAGGTGGATTAGATACCAGTGTTATTGTACCCTGGTTAAAAAACAACTATGGTTGTGAAGTGATTTGCATGTGTGCCAACCTCGGGCAAGAAGAGGAACTAGGCGGCTTGGAAGAAAAAGCGTTAGCCTCTGGAGCCAGTAAATATTATATTGAAGATTTGCGTGAGGAGTTTATCACAGATTATATCTTACCGACCATTCAAGCTGGAGCGGTTTATGAACGAAAATATCTTCTGGGAACGAGTTTTGCTCGCCCATTGATTGCCAAACGACAAGTCGAAATTGCGGCCTTGGAGGGAGCGGACGCGGTCAGTCATGGCGCAACCGGCAAAGGGAATGACCAAGTTCGATTTGAACTGACCTATCAAGCTCTAAACCCGAAACTAACGGTGGTTGCCCCTTGGCGAGAGTGGACGATTCGCTCTCGTGAGGACGCGCTTGATTACGCGGCTGAGTTTAATGTTCCCGTTTCGGTGACAGAAAAGTCGATTTATAGCCGCGATAAAAATATATGGCATTTGAGCCATGAGGGTGGCATTTTAGAAAACCCTTGGCTCGAACCAGAAAAAGCCATGTATCAGTTTTCGGTGGATCCTGAAGATGCCCCCGATGAACCGGAATATGTCGAAATCAACTTTCAGGATGGTATTCCAAAGAAAATCAACGGGGTGGCTCGCGGTCCCATCAGCCTCTTAACAGATTTGAATGTTATGGGAGGGCGACATGGCATAGGTCGAATTGACCTCGTCGAAAATAGGTTGATCGGCATGAAAAGTCATGGCGTTTATGAAACACCGGGCGGAACAATCCTCTTTGAAGCCCATCAAGCACTCGAACAACTCTGTTTAGATAAGGAGATGCTCCATTATAAAGAGTTGATTGCTCATAAATATGCCGATTTAGTCTATAATGGGCAATGGTTTACCCCCTTGCGTGATGCGCTTGATGCATTTGTTGCCGTTACCCAGCGTAATCTGAGCGGTACGGCGCGACTCAAACTGTATAAAGGTCGAGTGACCTTAGTGGGGCGAAAATCACCATATAGCCTATACCGAGAAGATTTTGCCACCTTTGGCGAAGAAGATGTCTATAATCAGCAAGATGCCGAAGGTTTCATCAAACTGTTTGGCTTACCCATGAAAGTTGAAGCTTTGCTGAACATCCAAGGAGTCAGACGTAGTTCGCATGGTGAGCCAGATTATAGTAAATTCAAGCGAGATTAGATAAGGCAGTACAACGAATTTATTTTTGCCGCTAATTTCACGAATTACATCTCCTGTGAGGTGTGTTTTTCTCCTCGCAGGTGGGATCGACAATGAAAAATGAAATTCGTTGTTCCTTCATTCGTTGGGTAGTGGTGCAGATGTAGTGAGAGGAGTGCAAAGCTTGCTTTGCATGCAAGGCAAGCCTTGCACTCCGGATTTCCCCATCACTACTTGTGCAGGACTACCATTCGTTGCACTTCTCAATAATATCATGATAAAACAAAGTTCTTTAATCCCAACAATTATAGGTGGTTTGCTGGGCGTAACGGCGATTGCCTGGTGGCGCGCACGTTTTTCTGAAGCGGATAAAGCCCCATACTTGGATGAACTCAAAACGGATGAGTCTGTTCAGCCCGCTCCACCTTGTTTGAACGGTCAGATTAGCAGTTGGGGTAACTACCCGAAAATTTCGGCCCAAGAATATACCTTTAAGAGCGTTGACGAGTTACGGCAACTCCTCAAAAAGTTGTCTAACGTCATTCCACGCGGCAATGGTCGCAGTTATGGTGATTCTGCCTTAGCACCGCACTTAATTTCGACCTTAAATTATAAAAAATTCCTATCATTTGATGCCGAGGCAGGAACAATCTGTTGTCAATCGGGAGTCTTATTATCGGAACTATTAGATGTCACTGTGCCAAAAGGTTGGTTCTTACCCGTTACGCCGGGGACAAAGTTGATTACCGTCGGCGGAGCGATTGGGTCGGATGTGCATGGTAAAAGTCAGCACAAGGCTGGCAACTTTAGCGACCATCTAATAAGCATGGATATTATGTTGACCGATGGTTCGATTGTAACCTGCTCCGCGACGGAGAATGAATCGCTGTTTTGGACGACTTGTGGCGGCATGGGGTTGACGGGGGTAATCGTGCAAGCGACCATGCGACTGCTTCCCATCGAAACGGCTTACATCACCCAAGAGACTGTTCGAGCCGATAATCTTGACCAGATGATGGATTTGTTTGAGGATTCGGAATCGTGGACTTATTCTGTGGCCTGGATGGATTGCTTAAAACGGGGTAAAAACATGGGCCGAGGTTTCATTATGCGAGGCGAACATGCCCGTCTGGAAGATTTGGCCGGTGATGCTCGACGTAAACATCCCCTTGAGTTAAAGCCAAAGCCGAAAGCAATTGTACCCTTTAACTTTCCTGAATTTGTCCTCAACAGTTGCACGATGAATGTTTTTAACGAGCTTTTATACCGCAAACAGTTCAAGCGGGTCATCAAAAGTGTGATTGATTATAATGTATTTTTCTATCCGCTTGATGTCATCTATAAATGGAATCGGATATACGGTCAGCGTGGCTTTACTCAATATCAATTCATCCTTCCCAAAGACAAAAGTCGCGAAGGTATCACCGCCATCCTAAATAAAATTGCCGATAGTAATATTAGGCCGTTTTTAAGCGTGCTGAAACTCTATGGTAAACAGAACGGGTATCTCCCCTTTGGCATCGAGGGGTACTCGTTAGCCCTTGATTTTCCGATTCGGGATGGACTGTTTGTCTTGTTGGATGAGCTAGATGAGATTGTCTTAGGATACGGTGGCCGAATCTACCTGACCAAAGATGCGCGCATGACCGAGCGCATGTTCAAACAGACATATCCTCAAGTTGAAACATTTTTGGAAAATTTGGAAAAAATCAATTATGAAAATAAGTTTCGGTCATTGCAATCAGACCGAATCGGTTTGACTCGTAGTAAAATACAGTCTTTCAGATAAAGATTTTCACTCGGATAGACAGACCCTAAAGGTTTCTAAAACCTTTAGGGTCTTGAACTGCAAAACATTATCTGAACATCTATAGATTAAATTTTTGAGAGAGAAAAAACTTATATGGGACACATTCTAATTTTAGGGGCCAATTCTGACATCGCTCAGGCGTTGGCCTACAGATATGCTCAAGAAGGGTACAACATCACCCTAGCCGCTCGCCAGATAAATCGGTTAGATAATTTGGTGAGTGATATAACAATTCGGTATCAAATCAATGTAGAATTGGCCGAATTTGACGCGCTCGATTTTGAGAGCCATGCCAGTTTTTATAACGAATTGCCAAGTAAACCAGATGTTGTAGCCTGCGTCTTTGGTTATTTAGGGACACAGGAATCGGCTCAAACCGACTTTGCCGAAGCAAAAACGATCATCGACACCAACTATACCGGCGCGGTGTCGATTTTGAATCTAGTGGCAAACGATTTTGAACGACAAAAAAAGGGAGCCATTATCGGCATTAGCTCTGTGGCCGGTGATCGGGGTCGAGGTAGCAACTACCTCTATGGCAGTGCCAAGGCCGGTTTTACCGCCTATCTGTCTGGATTGCGGAATCGCTTGACGAAATCAGGGGTGCAAGTATTAACGGTCAAACCCGGTTTTGTCCGTACCAAGATGACCCAAGCCCTAAAGTTACCACCCGTTATCACCGCCACCCCAGAACAGGTAGCAAACGACATCTACCGAGCCAATCGAGCTGGGCGGAATGTGCTGTATACTCGCTGGATGTGGCAATTTATCATGCTGATTATTCGACATATCCCTGAATTTGTTTTCAAACGATTGAGTTTGTAAGAAAGGGAGAGTTATTTCCATGCGGCTCTCAACTTAACGTGCGACAGATAATATCGTAACACAGTCTTTAGACTGTGCGGCACAGGCTGAAGCATGTGCTACATGTCTCGGCTTACGCTTCCATGCGCCTGCTCCCAAAATGACACAGGAGAAAATATTTGTTGAAAAAATTTAGTCTAATCATTATCATAACCGTAACGTTACTCTGGTTGTCTGGATGTACCCTGTCGCCTCGATTTAGCCAACTTGTACAGGTCACAAACGACACGCCAACCGCAGTGGCCGAGGCGATGGTAGCCACCCCCAAACCGACCTTTACCCCTACCCCAGATTGGACGGACACCCCAACCAGTACCGCCACGCCATTACCAACTGATACCTCAACCCCTACCCCAGAGCCAACCGCAACACCAGAAGATACCCCTACCCCAGAACCAACGGACTCCCCGCCAGCCACCGATACGCCTGAGGCCACAGAGACTCCAGAGCCAACCGACACGCCCAAACCTGTTAGCCAAGCACCCCCTAAACCGACAGAGCCGCCTCCACCCACCAATACACCCCTGCCGCAGTGGGATTATCAACTGGCCGAGCTGTTCCACTCACCGAGTGAGGCCAATATCTTGTCGATTATGGTCGCGGTGCAGGGGCATGACGGGGGCTGGATCCCCGGTATCCGAGTGGTGGGGACTGACCCAAATGGTTTGGTCACAAAGTCAGAGCCAACCGCAGATCAGAACACGGGGCATACGCCAGCCGGTTCGAGCGTGATTAAATCGGGTAACACAAAATTTGAACCTCAGCCTATTGCCGTCTATATTACCGGTAGCTGGAAATTTCATTTGGAAACGGCGGATGGTCGGCAGGTTTCTGAGTCATTTACTGTGAATATGAGTGAAGAAAATAGGGAGTGGTACTTTTTCCGATTTACGCCGCGTTAAGACCTGTTCGGGAACTCCGACATGCTGATTAAATAAAATTTTTTCGACAGGATTAACAAGATTGACTCAGTACCCGACAGAAAAGTTAGCAAAAACTAATTAGCACAGAGTTTCACAGAGGAACACGGAGATTCACAGAGAAAAAGCGATTTATTTTTTCCTCTGTGTCCCTCTGTGCATCTCTGTGAAACTCTGTGTTCCTGTTTTAGTTTTCCCTAAACTACTTTGTCGGGTAGCAAGCAAAATTGATAGGATTTTTTGCCTTTACTCTTGTTAATCTTGTATTTGTGATGGAGTGCTTCGATGTTAAATCAAAATAGAGTGATTCGTTTCGATTGGGCGATCAAACATATCTTGCGAGACAAAGCCAACTTTGATATCCTAGAAGGCTTTTTAAGCGCGGTGTTACGTGAAGATGTTGAAGTTATCCAAATATTGGAAAGTGAGTCGAATCGAGATTCTGATCGACTGAAATATAATCGAGTAGACATTCTGGTTAAAGATACTAAAAATCGATACCTAATCATTGAAATTCAAAATCAACATGAAAGTGACTATTTATACCGGATGTTGTTTGGGGCTTCAAAAGTGATCATTGATACCTTGCAAATAGGTCATTCTTATACCGATATTGCCAAAGTTATCTCGATTAGTATCCTTTATTTTAACTTGGGGAGTGGTAATGATTATGTTTATTATGGAGCCACACAGTTTGTAGGGCTACACACCAAAGAGCCGTTGACCTTACGTCAACAAGAGAAGAGTGAGAAAGATAAGATTGTTTTGCGACAAATCAATATCGAAAAAGAGATATTCCCCGAATATTACCTTATTCAGGTTGAACGGTTTGAAGATGTGGTAAACTCTCCCTTAGATGAATGGGTTTACATGTTGAAGAATGAGGAGATTCGGGATGAATTCAACGCTCGAAATATTGTTCAAGCCCGTCAGAAATTATCGGTTTTGCAGATGGATGCAGACAAAAAACGGCAATATGAACGTTACATGATGGATTTGGTGATTGAACGAGATGTCATGGAGACCGCCAAACGAGAGGCTCGAATAGAAAGGATAAAAGGTCTTGAGGAAGGCCGGAAGGAAGGTCGGATGGAAGGCTGGAAGGAAGGTAGAATAGAGACTGCCCGCAAAATGCTTGCCAAAGGGTACGACCTGACTGAAATTTCAGAAGTAACGGGCCTTTCTCTAACCGAAATTGAGGCATTGCAATGACAGCCAAACGGCAACGGAGTGTGGAATGAAGTCATCCGATGACTTAAAGTCATCGGATGACTAATACAAAAAGCCTTCAAATAAGATTAAAGTTACTCAATGTGGGAGATTTTATTCGCTTTTCCCAAAATTCGTTGTCCTTCCCCCTTATTCGCGGTACGGTTGCCCCAAAGAGGAACCACCAGCATGAAACAAACAACCCCCACGCCCGATTGGGCCAAACAAAAGATTGCCGAGGCGAAAGTTGCTCAAGCGAAAAAATTGAACTTGGATGGATACGGTAAAGATGAAAGACTCCAACATGTGCCGCCTGAACTGGCTGAACTGACTCAGTTAGAAATATTAAATTTACGTCACACTAATCTGAGCGAGTTGCCAGAATTTTTAGGCCAGTTGACCAACCTCACTCAGCTTGATTTAAGT
>JAUCGB010000108.1 GCA_030377895.1 Anaerolineales bacterium HSG24 | reverse complement strand
GTGCCACCACTCCTAATGCTGCTTCTAGATTGTGCAAAATTCAAATGACGCAAAAACATTGCCAAAATAGGGGCAAAAAATCATTTATGGTCATACTATTCCGAATGGAACGTAGTGAAACGAAAAATCCCCTTCAATGCTGATACAGGTAGAAGTTTCTCGCAAAAAATACTCGAAAAAACATGCAAGAATCACTCCCCGATCCGTTCCCTGCGCCCTATGCAAAGTCGAGTACAATTAACCCATTCAATAGAAAATCTTTCTTTAAATGAATTGATATGGTTATTACAACATATCGTTAAGGTTATTCAACAGAAAGTAGGTAAAACAGAACAAACAACCAATCATGTCACTGAAACGGCCTTATTGAGCGAACCAGCTTTGGCAGAGGATTGGAATAAACCAGAAGAGGACGAAGCATGGTCTCATTTGCAGTAAAAGATGTGGTTTTAATCCCTTTTCCATTCTCTGATTTATCCCATGCAAAGTTACGTCCGGCAGTTGTGCTGGCAAAAGCAAGTAAAGGTGATTGGGTTTTGTGTCAAATTACTAGTAAATCTTATGCGGACCCATCAAATAGCCTGCGAGGCGACGTGGACACGCTGATTCGCACATTCTAACGTCGTCGCCAATCAATACGCATGGTTTGAATGGTGCCGTTACCATTACAATCGCGGTTTGTTCTCCAGCGAATATCCTCAGAGCTAACCTCAGCCCCAACAATCTTCGCATTGAAGGTTCTCTTCTTCACCTCATTAGGATGTCCAATATAAATATCATAATTACCATTAACATCTGTTTTTGTCCGATATGGCCCATCAAATTTATCATCATCGTCATCCATGTCGCCACTCACCTCTATCTCCACGAACTGCATCGGGGTTTTATCGCTATCCTCCTTAACCTGCCCTGATACAGCAATTCGTTCACAATTTCTCTCGCCAGATGAATTACGAATGATATAATGACCGGGGCGGGTATTACCGTCTACCGGAACCGGAGTCGGCAAAGGTGAATTGATGACAATTTGAGGCGTGGAGGTGGGAATAGGTGTAAAAGTAGGCGGAGCAGGGGTATTGGTAGGCGGCACTGGCGTTGACGACGGTGCTGGTGTCTCGGTAGGGGTGCTGGTCTCGGTAGGAGTATCCGTATCGATGGGTAGCGGGGTGTTGGTGGGCAATGGGGTGTCGGTGGGTGTTGAGGTATCTGTTACCGTCGGATGGGGTGGGCGAGTAGGTGGAATTGGGGTCACGGTAAAAGTTGGAAATGTAGTCCGGGTTGGCTGAGGGGTCGGTATCCGAGCGACAGGGGTGTTGGTCACACAGGCTAACACAGTCAACGCCAATAAAAAGACTATTTTAAGGCGAGTATAACGAAATTTGGTTACTATTTGAACATGAGTTATTAACATAATTAGCTAACCGTTTCTCAATAAATGAGATGCATTTAACCTATAAGCGATTTCGGTAATGGTGTTAGTTTCATAGGGGCTGATTTCGCCACGAAGACCCAACACGCCTCCCCCAGATTGCCGAGAGATTTGTTCACCAATATCGAGTAATAACTGTTTTAAGGTGTTAGCCTTTTCTGATGGGATTTTCGCTTCAATAATCTGAGTTACCTCTTCAAACCGACGTTCCCAAGGAATCTCCACATAAGTGTCAATATCGAGATATTGTAACATCTCTTTTTGAAGTTCAGCATCGCCCATAATATCTTGAATCAGATTCTGGTCGGTAAATTCTTGAAACGCACGTTGAATGATATATGGTGCTAAAATCATATCTTTAATGGTGGCGATAAATTTCCTGATTGTTGTGCCGGTGGCTTTGGTATCGGCTTCGGCCACGATGGTTGTAATGGTAAATGCAGTGTGGATGATTTTGGCCGCTTCTTCTCGATTAAAAACTGTTTTGGTATGTGAGAATGTATCGGCAACAGTACTCTTTTTTGCACGATTCTGGTTATATCGAGTAATGGCCGCGCTTAAATTAGCTCCCACAAGGATTATCAAACTGCTGATATATGTCCACAACATGAAGGCGATGACTGTTCCTAATGAGCCATAAATCAGTTGATAACGAGATAAAACAGTGGTTAGATAAAAGCCAAAAATCTCCTTGGCAATTTCCCAACCAATGGTCGCCACCAGCGCACCCCAAGCCGCTTCCGACCATCTGACCGGCGTATTGGGAATCCATTTGTAGAGCAGTAAAAAAGCCCCAAACAGAATCAAGCCCGAAGTCACCATATTAAAAATCGGTAGTCGAACCAGATCGCTAACCGTGCCACCAAATAAGGTATCTTTGTTGGTGATAATCGTGACAATTGTGGTCAAAATCAGAGCGAGGGTTAACAAAATAGCCAATGCGCTAACAATCATCAACCCCATGAGGCGCTCTTTGATAAAGTTACGAGGTGGAGCCGTATGCCATGCCGCGTTAATCACTTGAATGAGTACCGTAAAAACGGAGGTCGAAGCCCAAACTAAGCCAATCATGCCCACTAAGCCGACCGTATTCCGATATTCCAATAGTTGGTCGATGTTACCTTGTACCAACGTGCTTGAGGTGGGAATAAAATATTCGGCGTAGGCTAAAACAGTATCTTGAATCTCTTTATTTTGTAGAACAAGGCTAGCAAAAGCAATTGAAAACAGGGCAATTGGAAGCAATGAGAATAAGGCATAGTAAGCGATTGCCGCCGCGCCATGCGCTACATGCAACTCAATACAATGTTGTATGGTGTCAACTAAAATGCCAAATATACCCCAAGTTAACCGATTAATATATCGGTATATGGCTTCAATACTCGTCTGAAAAGTGGGTGGCATGGGTTACAGTTTCTTCCTTTCATCCTGTGCATGTAAAAAGACCTATAAATATAGGTCTTTGGTATGATAAATGATATATCAGCTTTAGGCAACTGTAATTGTTTGGCCTCAAGGCATGGTGAGGGAGACTTGAGGCTCAAGCTAAACTAAGCTAAACCAAACTGGCTGAAGCCTGTTCAACATGGCCTGATTGAGCCTACGCTCCTTTTACTGAATTGCCTGACGAACGTGGTAAGCAAGTTTAGAAAACTCGGTTTCATACCGGATGGTTATGTTACGTGGGCGAGGCAGAGGTATAGGTATATTTTGGATGAGTTTCGCCGGACGTTGGCTCAAAACCAGCACTCTGTCAGACAGGAAGACGGCTTCATGAATATCGTGCGTGACCATCAGAACCGTTTGCCCACTGATTCGCCAAACGCGTAACAGTTCTTCGTTAAGACGTTCTCGGTTTAAGGCATCTAACGCGCCAAATGGTTCATCCAACATGAGAATTTTTGGTTGATAGGCCAAGGCGCGGGCAATGGCGACCCGTTGCTCCATGCCCCCAGACAGTTGGCGCGGGTAATGGTGAGCAAACTCGGTTAGACCAACCAACTCTAACGCGTCATCAATCCGCTGTTTAATTACCTTGGCTGGAAGTTGATGTACCTGCAACGGCAATCGAACATTGTCAAAAACGGTTCGCCAAGGCATTAGACTCGCTTTTTGAAACACCACGCCTATCTCAGCAGAAGGACCGAGAAGTGGCTGGTTATTCAAAAAAATTTCGCCTGTATCGGGTGGGTGCAATCCGGCCAACAAGCGCAACAATGTTGTCTTTCCACACCCAGATGGGCCGACAATACAGACAAATTCGCCAGTCATGACTTTAAACGAAATATCGTCAATAATTTGAAGCGACGTGGCTTCGGTATTATAATTTTTTGTCAGATGATTGGTGTGTAACAAATCAGTTAAACCGTTAGCGTAATTTTTAGTCAATTACAAAATCGTTGCTATACAGCCTCTCAATATCCACGTCGTTCTCTATCAAACCAGTCTCTTTCATAAATTCAACGGATTTTACCCAATGCTCAGGTGAGGTTTTACCGAATTGGTCGGTTTTCCATAGCTCGATAGAGGCATCAAGCACCATACGTTGTGTCGGTGCATCTTCATCCGTCATCGCTGTGACTTCTTGACGAACAATCTCAAAGGCTTCATCAGGATTATCAATTGCATACTGCAAGCCCCGCAGTGAAGCTCGAACCATAGCCTGAACCAGTTCTGGGTTTTCTTGAATTAAGGTTTCGTTGGTTACAATTCCATTCGAGACAAGATCAATATAGTCAGAAACTTCAAAAACATTTACATCAATCCCCTGCTGAGATAACTGAATCGGTTCATTGGCAATATAAACGACTGCAGCATCTACTTGCTCCGTACTAACCGCTTCAGCCTGAGTAAACCCAATTGATTCTAGATTGATGGTCGATTCATCAAGTCCTGTCGCATATATGAGAGCTTTCCAAGCTACATAACTAGCTCCAAAAGGGCCGGGAATACCAACTGTGTGATTAGCTAAGTCTTTTGGCGAGTCGATGCCGCTATTTTTGGGAGCCATAATCGCAACTGGAAATCGCTCATACCATTTCATCACATAAACAATTGGCAACCCTTGAGCGCGGCTTAGGATGACTTGGTCGCCACTAGCAACGGCAAAATAGCGTTCACCCTTGGCCGTCAGGGCGATAAAATCGGTTTCAAATCCATGCTCTAGGGAAACATCTAAGCCCTCATCAGCATAAAAGCCTTTCGCTTGAGCGACATAATAGGGTGCAAACTGTACATTCGGGATATAACCAACTCCCAATTGAATGGAGTTCTCTTGAGCTGATGGTTGCGCTGTGTTTTGACCACAGGCAGTAATCATTATTAGTAATGCTAGTAAAATTGTTATCTTTTGAATCATTTTCTCTCCTTATTATCAATAGTATTGGCTCACCAGAAAAGATGGCAAACAATATTGATTTGGTTCATTTTATACGAATCCTTGTTACATGCTATAATCAGGCTATGGTCTTCGTTTCGGCCAGGTTGAAGATATTCATGATAGTTATTTTAGGCCAACAATATTGGTTTTTGCCAGCATAATTTTAGAAATTTCTCGTAAACCACGTGTAATCTATGACTAAAGCATGCTATATCACACGTGTGATACATGTGATATATGTGATACATGTGATATAATGCGTATATCTTGCCTAACAGAGGTGTGCATTATGTCTAGAGACCGTGTTCGTCTCTCACCACGTGTTTCACGTAATATTGCTCGTTTAGCCAAATCTAAGGCGATCGCCTACGAAGTTACTTTAGAATATGTTATTGAGCAACTTCTTGTAGCTTGGATTGCTAACCGTATTTCCATAGTTGTTAATGAAGATAATGAGGAGGGGCAAACCATTACTAAACGGCGCAAACAACCATAGAATTTTAATGGTAACTGGCCGAAACGAAGACCATAGCCATCATGTTCAACTTTTGATAGACGAACTTTGAATGTTGAGTACCATTTTTTGCGTCCCATTTCTTGTGCCTCTTGATGCTCAACGTTTACTTTCCATTTTTTAATGGATTCGATGTCAGACCAGTACGAAACAGTAATTCCGACATCTTCTCTTGCTGACTCGACACCCAAGAAACCTGGTTGATTTGAGGCGAGTGCAACCATTTTTTCTGCCATTTGAGCGTAACCATTATCACCTTCTGTACGATGAGATGTAAAAATCACTGCATAGTAGGGTGGTGTTGGTGTGTTTGCGATGAATGACATTCTTACTCCTTTTGATATTTAATCAATTATTTCTGAGCAAAAAACGTTAGCCTCGCCAACGCAGTAATCTGGCTTCAATCAGCGTTACCATGCCATATAAAAACAGGGTGATAATGACGAGAGTCAATATCGCCACAAAAACCAAGGGAGTGTTAAACAATCCTCGAGCTTGATTAATCAAAAAGCCTAAACCCTCATTCGCGCCCATAAACTCGCCCACCACAGCACCAATGACGGATAGTGTGACACCCACTTTCAAACCACCCAATAAAATGGGTAAGGCGGCTGGTAGTTCAAGCATGGTGAATGTTTGCCAGCGACTGGCCTGCAAGGAGTGCATCAGATCATGCAGGTTTGGCTCAACAGAACGGATGCCAACAATGGTATTAATCAGAACTGGGAAAAAAACCATCAAGGCGCAAATAAGAACCTTGCTTAAATAGCCTGAACCGACCCAAATGATAATCAGCGGCGCAACCGCTATTACAGGTACCGATTGCATAGCAACAAGATATGGGGCTAGAATTTTTTCAAGCAACTGGCTCTTGGCCAATCCGTACCCAAAAACGGTTGCAGTTGTAATTCCCAAGGTCAACCCAGCAAAAATCTCAAATAGGGTTACTTGGGTATGATGCCACAATGTCCCATCGACCAGCACTTTGTTTAAAGTATATATCACATCAATTGGAGTCGGTAAAATAAAGGCAGGATAATCATTCATCCAAACAACTAGTTGCCACAATGCGATAAATAGAGTCAATACAATAGGCAACAATAGCATGTCGAGATACCGATGCCAATTGTTAATGAACGGTTTAACCGTGATCTTACTAATAGATTGTTGTCGTGTTTGTGCAGATATCATAATTCCTCCAGCAACAAAAAACCCCGAAGTTTATATAAACTTCGGGGCAAATAACAATATATAAAATAGTCTCCATGCACATTGCCGTGGATACTTTCTAGGCAAAAACACCGATATTCTATATTGCTAACCTTCTCCCATCCGGACTATACCGTCGGTTCTGGATTTACACCAGATCTGCTTATATTTATAAGCTCACGGACTTGGTAATTTGCAAGCGTCATTTGGTTGCAAACTACTTTACCGTCGGTCGGGAATTGCGTAATGCTCACCCTGCCCCGAAGGTTACACTGTGTTAGGCAGTTCCAATTTTTAATTCTCCCAAATATCGTTGGCTGTCGAAGCCAATCCCTTCGGCAAAACTTCGGCATGAGATCAGTCGAACGCTCAGGGAGATTTATTTTTTTGGAATTGCCTTAAGCTGTATTATATTCGATTGTGAAACCTGTGTCAAATGAACTTTTCATTCAACTCTACCGCCAAATAAATGATCGGGTTTCACTTTGTGGACTAATTTGCCTGACATCACCATCATTATCCTGCTCAACGATGATAAACCACTCAAAACTATAGTCAGGGCCATCAACTTTATCAATAATGTCCAGAGGTATCGTCCATTCGGAAGCCGTCACATTCTCACCACTAAAAATCACACCTCCCTGAAAACGATGCCGTAATCGCACGGCATAATATTCATTTTCAAGTAGCTCTCCTACTGGCTCCCAACGTAAAATAATCGTATTACCACGAATAAATTGGCTATCATGGTCGGGGTCAAGGAGTTTTGGTGCGTCAAAGTCTCGTACAGGTGTTGGTGTATCGGTCGGTATTTCTGGCGTTGCCGTATCAACGGGAGCTACAGGTGTTTCAGTTGGCGTTGATGTCGGTATGGGTGTCTCTGTCGGTGTCGCTTCAGGTGTAAAGGTTAAGGTCGGCTCAAGGACGGGTGTGTCCGTAGGCACAAGAGTCTCCGTAGCGGTCGGTTCAAGAGTAAACGTCGGCTCGGGGCTATTTGTAGCGGTTGGTGAGGAGGTATTCGTTGGCAGGGCAGTCGGTGTATCAGTAGGAATAGGCGTTGATGTCGGTGACGGAACTGGACTATCCTGAATAATTTCAACACTAGGAGTTGCATCAACTGTAGATTGCTCTGTTTCGGCTAAAGAAATCATCTCATCATACGGCGCAAATTGCCAAACCAAAGCCCCTCCGACCAAACAAAAAGTACAGAAAAGTAGAGTTACTCCGCTGATAGCATAAAACAGTACACGACCCAAATTTGATTTGGAGTTAACTGTATCTGGCTTCTTTTCTTGTTTTCTGGGGAAAGGTTTTTTCTGCTGAACATGGGATTGCTCCATTTCCATTTCAGTAGGCGTTTGATCAGGCGTGGCAGGTGAGCTGGGTAAAACAGTTGGCGAATCCACCTCATTTTCAATAGCTATATCTTCAGCTATATCTTCGATGGATTGCTTCGCTTGTGCGGACGGGAGGTCTGGTTCAGTGACAGGCAACACAGTTTCTTCAGCAGTAGTGTGGTCATCTACTTTTGGAGATATGTCAGATGGAGGTTGTGGTTCATTCTCTTTATCATCATTCTTGGGAGTAGTTTGAGACGCATCTACGTCCATTTCGGGGGCTGACGAAGGTGAAAAAACAGGCACGGAAACATTCAGATTAAAACCCGGTGGAGGTGCTCCGACTTCAGGTCGGGAGAGAGGGCGTACAGGACGAGAGAATACTCTTTCGTCGCTATGAAACGAGAAAACTGGGTCTAGGTTATCTTCCTCTATTGGTTTATTCTTTTCTTGCTTCTCTAAGGCAATAACGATGGCTTCAATGTCATCAACTATCATTGCCCCGTTATCATCACCCGGAAAAAGAAAGTCACTCACAGAATCAGGGCGAGCAACCAACCAACTGACTAGCATACGATGTGTATCTAAATCAAGAAGAAATGTTTTCGCTTCGTCCTCATTTTCAGGAACAAAACTAATATTGGGTTCTTTGCCTGCCAAGTGTAAGTGTGATAATCGTAGTTGAGCGACCTCTTCAGCAGTCAAACCTATCTGTTGTATAAGTAGTTTCAGAGTCAAATGTTGTTGGGTCAATTGGAGATATTCCCGATACAATTCTAATTACGTTTTAAGGGTTATAGCGTGCCAAAATTTGTAAGATACAACTACCTTATGTAAAATCTGTAGCAACCTGTAATACGTATTTAACATAAGACCTTGATATTTAGGAGCTAACCAAATAATGTCAAATTATTATTTACTAAAAGTCTTGACTTCTATTTTTATAGTTGTAACTACGTTAGTAGCCTGTGGTAATAGTCAGGCTACTCCTCAAATAAGAATCGTAAACCGTCTGCCAACACTTACCCCCACGGTATCTTCTGGTAATGTCGCCCCAGAAAATTCTGTTGATATGGATTCTCAAACAGAACAACCTGTAACCGTTGAAACACCTGTTAGCCAAGCAGAAACAGGTGACACAACAGAAACAGGAAGTGATGAGTTAGTTGACTCGGATACTCCAACAGAAGAGGATTTGAGTTCAGATTCAGAAGTAGCTAGTCCATCTGATAGCCCCATAATCATCGTGGCCCGCAACGCGATTGATGAATATGTTGACATTAAAAATGTAACCGATACCCCTATCGACTTACGTGGATGGAGTATTTTTTCAGAAAAAGATGCCCAAAAATGCAACTTGGCCGGGACATTAGCACCTACAGAACTATTACGAATCTGGGCACTAGCATCAGACGCGTCAAAAGGTGGGTACAATTGCGGCTTTAGTCAAGAAATATGGGCTGATACAGAAGCAGACGCGGCAATATTGTATAACGTAGAAGGGATCGAAGTGTCACGAATGAACTAATTCTATTGGTTTAGCCCGTAAGATTTCGTTCTTTTAGCTCGGTTTCTTCATATCTATCGGTATTTTAATCCAATTCCCCTCTTCGTCTTCTTGAATAACATATAATTTTTTCATACTTTCGGCTCGATCAATAAATAAAACCCCATTCGTATGATCAATTTCATGATGAATTAGCACTGCATCAAAACCTTCAAATATTTTTTCAAAAGGTTTTCCCCATTCATCTAAGCCTTTTACGCGAATAAAGTGGGGTCTTATAGTATCTCCAAATAATCCTGGAAAACTGAGACAACCGTCAAAATCTTCTTCTTCATTTTTAGCTTCAAGAATCTCAGCGTTAATCATCGCCACAGGTGGGTTCAACTTAGTATCTTCATCTTCATTACCATCAACCTTAGTCCCTAAACGTACTACAAACACTCGACTATGAATGTTAATTTGTACCGCGGCTAAACCAACACCCTCTGGCCTGTCCATTAGGGTGTCTTTCAAATCTTGAACGAGTTTCTTTATCCGACGATTAACAGTCCGAACAGGCTTGCTTTTTCGACGTAATGCTTCTTCGTCGTTAGGATACTCAATGATTCTTTTTATCCCCACAATGACTATCCCCTTAAGGTATTTAATAAAAAATAAAAAGTAACATGCACAAAAAAGGATATGTTATCTAAAATTAGAAACATATCCATCTACAATAATCCATAAATTGCTATTAGTCAGGTTTTACAAGTTTTCAGGCCCAAAGCCATAGGGCAACAATTCTTTAAACTCATAAATGTGGTACTGACGATTAACATCGCCGACTAAAACAGGCAAATCCGTTACAAATTCACGAATAACCTGTCGACATACCCCACATGGAAAAGCGCCGTCTATCGTCACAACAGCCATCGCTTGAAAATCATACTCGCCCACGGAAACGGCCTTAAATATGGCGACACGTTCTGCACACACCGTACCCGAAAAACCTGCATTTTCGATATTACACCCTGTATAAATCTTATTGTTTTTAGTAAGTAGAGCCGCACCGACAGGATAGTTAGAGTAAGGTGAATAAGAGCTTTCTCTAGCTCGAATCGCCTCCTCAAGGAGTGCAGGCCAATCGATTGTTGATTTATCTAATGGAGACATGATGAATATATTACTCTGAAAATACGGTACAAAAATTATGTCAAGTTTTTGGCTTTTGGAGCGAAAAACTCACTATTTTGATTGGCATAACTCTTATACTGTAACTTCAATATTACTCTTTACCTGTTTTAGCAGAGGATTCAGTTTTTTGACGGGCTGGAACTCCGATGACCAAAGTGTCATCAGGAATGTTTTTTGTAACCACTGATCCCGCACCTGTTCTAGCATTTTGACCAATATCAAGCGGAGCAACCAACATAGTATCACTACCAATAAAGCTGTTTTTACCTATTTTAGTTGAATGTTTTTTAGTACCGTCATAATTACATGTTATTGTACCAGCCCCGATATTTACACCCTCACCAATAACTGCATCTCCGATGTAACTAAAATGCCCCATTTTAGTGCCAGAAGCGAGGTAAGAATTCTTTATCTCACCAAAATTACCCATGTGTACATAATCATCAAGATGAGCACCTTTTCGTAAATGAGCAAACGGACCAATTTCAACACCATTTCCAACGATTGCTTTTTCTAAAACAGAAAATATTATCGAACAGTTATCGCCGATATTTGTATCACTAATAAAACTACTTGGCCCAATAATACAATCTTTACCAACTTTAGTATTTCCTAATAGATAACTATTTGGCAATATAATGGTTCCCGGCTCAACATCAATATCGGGTGTCACATAGACGGTCAATAAATCAATGATAACAACACCATTATCAACAAGTCTTTGAAGAAAGTCTTGGCGTTCTAAAGATGTGTATGAGGCCAACTGTTTGATATTATTAGTAAAATTCATTCAATCGGGGAAAAAAAAGAAGCCGATTTGGCAATAACCTACTCTCCCAAGGGTCTGCACCCCAAGTACCATCGGCGCTAGTGGGCTTAACTACCGGGTTCGGGATGGATCCGGGTGTACCCCCA
>JAUCGB010000107.1 GCA_030377895.1 Anaerolineales bacterium HSG24 | reverse complement strand
TTGGGTAATTATTATCCGTATCTATAAATATACATTACGAAAAATGCCCGACTTGTAAAACAGTTGGGTGTTTATTTTATATAGATGGGATTCTATCGCCTTTTACTAATCGTCTCTTGGCTGGTTTTAACGGTTGTTGGATGTGTACCGTCTAACAATACCGAAACGGTTGAGCCATCACCCACGCCTCTGCTTGAGATTGGCAACGACTCAGACCTGCTGGATCGTTTGTTGGAACAAGGCACGTTACGGGTTGGAGTCCGCGTTTGGCCCGATTCAGCCTTAGCCGCTCCCGTGTTTCGAGGTGCTTCTAATGCCGCTACGGGGGGAGCCTTAACTGGCTTTGAAGTTGATATAGCGTATCAGTTAGCCCAACAATTGGGGCTTGAGTTAGAGTTGATTGAGGCTAATCCAGCCCTTTTGTTGACCGGACAATGGCAAAATCAGTGGGACATTGCTCTCGGATCCATAACCCCGTTTGATCAACCGTTACCATCGGCCCAACAGCCTATCTTTTATTCAAGATGTTACGGCTTTTTACCGATGGGAGTTCTGGTCGCTCAAGATAACACCGATATTATGGGCTTGACCGACTTGGCAAATAAACGGCTGGCTGTTTTAGACCATAGCGCGTATCAAACGATTTTAGCAAGGTCTGATTCACCCGTAACTGTGCAAGGGCAACCCTTATCAATCCCATTATCCCCCGAAACTGAACAAGTTGCGGTCGGTAGCTTATCTCAAGCCATCGAGCGATTAGGTCAAGCGGATGAGATGACCTCGGAGGATGAACGATTTGATGCCTTGTTTGGCCCCACGCCCATGTTAGAGCAAGCCATAAGTAATGGCTGGGCAGTCAAATTTGCCCCCGAAGCGGTCACGGTGGGGTATCAACCTGTTTCGGTGGCAGTAGTAACTCAAGATGGTCTTAAGGTAGATAAATTGGTGCAAGAAATTGATCGTATTCTAACCCAAATGGATCAAGACGGTGACTTGTTAGCAATTTATCTGACTTGGTACGACCAAGATATTAGCCGAGTACCATAATTGGTACTGTTAGAGTGCAAAGTTTGTTTTGTTAGCATGTTTTACCACTAATTGTCGGCGTGAAAAGCCTGCTTTGCCAGCATGTTTTGTCACTCTAATCAGTTTATGTTATGATACTGACTTATCAAACCATATAGCTTGTAATTTTTGTTAGTTTTTCAAGGAGAGAAAAGAGATGTATACTAAAAAAATGTTTTTTTTAATCGCAACATTGCTAACCTTAGCCTTAGTCGCTGCTCAGTGTGGTGGAACTGAACCAACCGTTTCACCTCAAGAGGAAGCTCCCAAAGAAGAGCCTGCTCCTGAAAAAGAAGAACCAGCTAAAGAGGAGTCGGCGAAAGAAGAGGCCAAAGAAGAATCCTCTGGTGATTTACCTGATTTAGCAGGACGAGAAGTTACGATTGCTATCGAAAATGCCTACTTGCCTTTCAACTATATCTCATTGGATACTGGCGAACCGAGTGGCTGGGATTATGACGCTTGGGACGAAATCTGTAATCGTTTGAACTGTGTGCCGGTCTATCAAGAAGTGGCTTGGGATGGCATGATTGCCGCCGTGGGCCAAGGTCAGTATGATGCCGCCGCCGATGGAATTACGATTACTGATGAACGAGCGCAAGTTGTTGATTTTTCAGACGGCTACATCACCATAGACCAACGTTTGCTGACCCGCAAAGATGAAGACCGTTTTGATGGGCCAGAAAGCCTCGCCGCTGATGAGGGCTTGTTGATTGGCTCTCAAGTCGGCACCACAAACTATGTCACGGCTGAGGAGTTGGTTGGCCCAGGTCGAGTTGTTTCCTTTAACGATTTTGGCTTGGCCGTTCAAGCCTTGTTAGCTGGTGACGTGGATGCAGTGATCATGGATGAGACCGCTGGTCAAGGGTATGTTGGGGTCAACGCAGAGGATTTGCAACTGTTAGGTAGCTCCATGGAAAGTGGTGAGTTAGGTTTCATCTATCCGCAAGGGAGTGATTTGGTCGAGCCGGTCAACGCCGCCTTAGCCTCCATGAAGGCTGATGGCACCTTAGACGCGTTAGCCAAAGAATATTTCTCTGATAATTTTACCGTCACTTATGACGATATTGGCGAAGGTGCTTATGCTGAAGCTGGTGACGAGGCGGCTGGCGAAGAGGCGGAAGCAATCGATCTGCCCGATTTAGCCGGACGGGAAATCACGATTGCCATTGAGAACGCCTACTTACCCTTCAATTATATCTCATTGGAGACGGGCGAACCGGGCGGTTGGGATTATGACGCTTGGGACGAAATCTGTGTTCGTTTGAACTGTGTGCCAGTCTATCAAGAAGTGGCTTGGGACGGCATGATTGCCGCTGTGGGTCAAGGTCAGTATGATGCCGCCGCCGATGGGATTACGATTACCGATGAACGCGCTCAAGTGGTTGACTTCTCCGACGGCTATATCACCATTGATCAACGGTTGTTGACTCGCAAAGGTGAAGATCGTTTTGACGGGCCGGAAGGCCTCGCCGCCGATGAAAACTTGTTAATCGGTTCCCAAGTCGGCACAACGAACTATGTTACGGCTGAGGAGTTGGTTGGGCCAGACCGAGTTGTTTCCTTTAACGATTTTGGGTTGGCCGTTCAAGCCTTGTTAGCCGGTGATGTGGATGCAGTGATCATGGATGAGACCGCTGGTCAAGGGTATGTTGGGGTCAATGCCAAGGAGTTGGAACTGTTAGGCGACTCCATGGAAAGTGGTGAACTAGGCTTCATCTACCCACAAGGAAGTGATTTGGTCGAGCCAGTCAACGCCGCCTTAACCTCCATGAAAGCGGATGGTGCTTTGGATGCGTTAGCCAAAGAATATTTCTCTGATAATTTTACCGTCACTTATGACGATATAGCCCCTACCGGGGAGTAAAAAAATGGCTAAAAGATCCGAAGATGCCTCAATATCAGCCGAAGTGATTAGGAATCTGCCGTGGTGGTTTATCGCCATCGTTCTGTTGGGCGTTTACTTTGTCTTTTTGGTTTTTACGAATAAGCTATATGGCGATGTGTTTGCTTTTTTGAAAGATGGTGTTCTGACTACGATACAGATTACGGTCACCGCGTATGCCTTTTCGATTACCATTGGCATGTTTACTGGTCTAGCCTTAGTTTCTAAAAATAGACTGATTTACAATATCGCTACTTTTTATGTACAGGTAATACGAGGTATACCCATTTTGGTCATCATTCTCTATATTGCCTTTGCTGGTGTCCCTCTTGTGGTATCGGGGATTAACCTAATCGGGACAACCTTGTCTGATATGGGGATTTTGGGAGTGGAGAACATTTTCGTTGCCCTGCAAAATCGTGATATTAGTCTGTTATATCGGGGGGTGATTGCCTTAGCCATCAGCTATGGAGCCTTCTCTGCCGAGATATTCCGGGCCGGTATTCAGTCGATTGGACATGGCCAGATGGAAGCGGCCCAATCGTTGGGTATGAGTTATATCCAAGCCATGCGGCATATTATTCTACCTCAAGCCATCCGTCGAGTGTTGCCTCCTTTAGGGAACGATTTAATCGCCATGCTCAAGGAGTCATCACTAATATCGGCCTTAGGTGTACGCGAAATCACCCAAATGGGGAAACTGTATAGTGCTAAATCGTTTGAATATCTAGCCACCTACAACGTGGTCGCCATTCTCTATTTGACCATGACCGTCCTACTATCATTGGGCGTGCGGGCTATGGAGAAACGATTTAGGATAAATTAACAAAATTTGTCGATTCGTAGAGGAGTGCAAAGCTTGCTTTGCATGCCGGATTTCCCTATCACTACTACCAATCTTCTGAATTAAAATAGTAACTTCTTTTAACTTGCGATTAAGGCAAGGTTAGTAGTATATATATATCTAAATTCACTTAAAGGGGGTGATGCCGTGGGAAAACGCTTTGATATTGTTGGCTATCAACGTAAATCCCCACGCTAAAAGCTAAAGTAAAGACTGCTAAAGTGGCCTAAATAACTGGCTTTAGCCTGTTTTAGCTATCAGTATCGGTTCCTATTCCGATGCACCTTAACGTGGTAGCCGTATTGTTAATTTTTGACGAGATGTCTTGATTTTGCATTAGGACATCCTAAAAATGGAAAGATATAAGAATATCCATGATTATAAACTCAATGATTAAATATATTGAGGAGGAGATTTTAAGAGATGAGTAAACGATTTTTTCTGTTAATTTGTGTATTAGCCTCAATCGCCTTGATTGCGGCCCAATGTGGTGGTGCCACGCCTGAGGCTGCGAAACCAGCCGAAGAACCGACTAAAGAAGCAGCAGCCGAAGAACCGGCTAAAGAAGAAGAAGCCGAAGAACCGGCTAAAGAAGAAGCAGCAGCCGAAGAACCGGCTAAAGAAGAAGAAGCCGAAGAACCGGCAGCCGAAGCAGGTGCAACGTGTGAAGATCCATTAGGTTGTGTGACTGTAGCACAGGGCGACCCGATTCGGATTGCTTCTTCTCTCGTCACCTCCGGGCCAAACGAAACCTTGGGGATTGACTCCCAACACGGCATTGAAATCGCCATGGATGACTTTGGTGAAGTTGTTGGACACGCCGTAGAACTACAAGCCGAAGATGCCGGCTGTTCTGCTGAAGGTGGTCAAACTGCGGCTCAAAAAATTGCCTCTGATGAAAGCATCGTCGCGGTGATAGGTCACAACTGCTCTAGCTCTTGTACCCCCGCCGCCCCCATCTACAATGATGCTGGTTTGACGATGATTTCTACCTCATGTACCGCTCCCGCTTTAACCGACCCCGCAAGCCACACGCCTAGCTTTGTACGAACTGCTCACAATGACAATGTTCAAGGACGCGTGATGGCCGAATTTGTTTACAACGAACTCGGTTTAACCAAAGCGGCCACCATCCACGATGGTAGCCCCTATGCCGAACAGTTACAACAAGTGTTTGCTGATGTATTTGTTGAACTTGGTGGAACGATTACCGCCCAAGAAGCGGTCAACATGGGTGACACCGACATGCGTCCGGTGCTGACCTCCATCGCCGCTGGTGGGCCTGAGTTCATCTACTACCCAATCTTTATTGCCGAAGGTGCGTTTATCACCGTGCAAGCTAAAGAGATTGCTGGTTTGGAAGAGGTCAAACTGGCTGGTGCTGACGGCATGATTTCACCTGACTTCGTCGCCGCCGCCGGAGAAGCCGCCGAAGGGATGGTCATCTCTGGGCCTGACCTGAACTTTGCGGGTGGTGCTTATGATGACTTCATCGCCAAACACGAAACCAAATATGGTGGGCCACCACCAAGTGCCTTCCATGCTCATGCTTATGATGCCACCATGATTATCTTCAACGCAATCGGCGCAGTGGCTCAAACCGATGCTGATGGGAATCTTCTCATTGGCCGTCAAGCCTTGCGTGATGCAATCTACGCCACCTCCGATCATAAGGGGATTACTGGTAACTTAAGCTGTAACGAATATGGTGACTGTGCTGACCCAAAAATCGCAGTTAATACGATTAGTGGCGGCGAATATGTTCCAATTAGTGGAGCGGCTGATGAACCTGCTGCCGCTTCAGACGCTGGTGGCGATGATGCCTCTTGTGAGTATGGTGGTCTGATAAAGAGCATCGAAGCGGTTGATGACTTAACCGTCAAATTCAACCTCTGTTCACCTGACGTAGCCTTCCCATCAAAAATGGCCTTTACCGCTTTTAGTATCCATCCCTCCGAATATTTGGAAGAGACCAGCGGTACTGGTGATCTCTTAGAAAAACCGATTGGAACCGGCCCTTACCAAATGACTGACTGGAGTCGGGGTGAAAGCATCCAATTGGAACGCTACGATGACTATTGGGGCGTTCCAGCTAAAACCGACACCGTCATCTTCCGCTGGAGTTCAGAAGCGGCGCAACGTCTGCTAGAATTGCAATCCGGTACCGTTGATGGGATTGATAACCCTTCACCCGATGACTTCGCCGTCATTGAAGGGGATGACACCTTAGCGCTTTATCCTCGTGAAGGTCTCAACATCTTCTACTTGGGGATGAACCGAGCTATACCACCGTTTGACAACGAACTAGTTCGTCAAGCCATGACTTATGGGATTGATAAAAGTCGTATCGTCGATAACTTCTATCCGGCTGGCTCAATCACCTCAGAATACTTTACGCCATGTGCCATTCCGGGTGCTTGTACAGGGGAAGCATTCCCTGCGTATGATCCTGAAAAAGCCAAAGAATTGTTAGCTGAAGCAGGTTATGCTGATGGATTCAGCACCAAAATCTCCTATCGTGATGTAGTTCGTAGCTACCTACCAGAACCGGGTGTTGTCGCTCAAGATATTCAAGCCCAACTGGCTGACTTAGGTGTCAATATCGAAATCGAAGTGATGGAAAGTGGTGCGTTCCTTGATGCCGCTGATGATGGCGCGCTAGAAGGTTTCCACATGTTAGGTTGGGGGGCTGACTATCCAGACCCAACCAACTTCCTAGACTATCACTTTGGTGGTGGCGCCAGCCCTCAGTTTGGTGAAGGTTTCTCTGATATTCATGAAGCCTTAGCCTTAGGCGCGAGCTTAACTGACCAAGGCGAGCGTGACGAAGCTTATGCTGAAGCCAACACCTTATTGATGCAACATGCACCGATGGTTCCGATTTCTCACGGTGGTTCCGGTACGGCGTTTAAAGCTGGAACCGAAGAAGCGCATGCTTCACCATTAGGTAACGAGTATTTCGCAGTGATGGAAGTACCCGGTCAAGACACCTTAATCTGGATGCAGAACGCTGAACCAATCAGTACCTACTGCGCCGATGAAACCGATGGTGAAACCCTGCGACTGTGTGAGCAAGTCTCTGAGCCATTGTTGACTTACGAAGTTGCTGGTACCGCAGTTGAACCTGCCCTTGCCGAAAGCTATGAAGCAAACGACGACCTGACTGAGTGGATTTTCCACTTACGCCCGGGCGTTAAATTCCATGACGGTTCAGACCTTGATGCACAAGATGTCCTCAAGAGCTTTGAAGCCCAATGGGATGCCGCCAGCCCGCTCCATACTGGACGATCTGGTGACTTCACCTACTTCAGTGCTTTCTTCGGTGGCTTCAAAAACGCTGAATAAACGTAAATAGCCAGACCCTAAAGGTTTTTGAAGCCTTTAGGTCTGGTAGATGACGCATCGGAATCAATCCCGATGCTGAAAGCTAAAGCAGGCTGAAGCCAGCTTGTGGCTTTAGCTCAAGGCTATCAGTCAACAGCGATAGTCTTTCAGATAATCTTTTTCAAATAGTGGCGGGCACTTTTAAAGTGCCCGTCACCTGAGCTGAAGGAGAACAAGATGATACAAACTTCGGTGGCTACACCAACAATCGAAAAAAGTAGAAAGATTTCTATTCCGGTAAATGGCACCGAAACGTGGCTGTTTGAGCCGGATTATGAGCAAATCATCACTGAGGACGATACACCAGTGGATAATATGCCATCGGAAAAACAACAACGATTATTGACCGAACCCTTGTACAGTGCCAAGGATAAGCTGGGGATAGAATGGCCGTTCTTGGCGGCGGCCAATGTGGGATTGTATGCAATTGATGACTCAGGCATAGTCCCTGATGTACTACTCAGTCTAGGAGTAACAGTGGCTGATGATTGGAGGGAAAAGCATCATCGCTCCTATATCGTGAGGGAGTTCGGAAAATTACCGGAACTAGTCATCGAAATTGTCTCCAACAAAAAAGGGAAAGAAGACAGTGATAAAAAGAACCATTATGCCTCTATTGGCATAACGTACTATGTAATCTATGACCCAATGAAGAAATTGGGAAATGAAATATTAAGGATTTATGCCTTGGATGAGCAATCGTTAAGCTATAGACGGCTGTGGAAACCGTGGTTTCCACGGTTCAAATTGGGCTTAATGTTATGGAAGGGAGAGTTTGAAGGCAAGAAGGATGAATGGTTGCGATGGTGTGATGAGAATGGAATGCTCCCGACTGGAAATGAACGTGCCGAGTATGAACAATATCAGAAAGAACTAGCTCAACAACGTGCCGAGCATGAACAACATCAAAAAGAATTGGCTCAACAACGCGCCGAGCATGAACAACATCAAAAAGAACTAGCTCAACAACGCGCCGAACGCCTGATTGCCCAGTTACAAGCACTTGGCATTGAGCCAGAGACGTAGAACGTAGGACAGATTTTAGGCATGGTTCAAAATCGTCAATATCATCTTTACAAATAGTTAACTCCAGCGTCCTTTAGTTAACTCCAGCGTCCTTCAAGGTACGAAGGTCGCTAAACCATGCCCCATTTATTTATGACTTGATCGTTGCGGATGAATATCCGGCACTATCAAAAGTTGAACAAAACTTATCTATACATCTAATTTTTGGTTTTTGGTTTGCGATGTAATGCTGGGAACACAGGCTTCCAGCCTAATCGTAAATCTAAAATCTAAAATCTAAAATCGACTATGGGACAATATATTATCCGCCGTGTCTTTCTGGCAATACCCGTTATTTTTGGGATTATGCTCATCACTTTTGTTCTGGCCCGCGTCATCCCCGGAGACCCGTGTCGAGCGGTGTTGGGTGAACGGGCTACCGATGAAATTTGTGATGCCTTTTTTAAACGGCATGGTCTCGACCAACCCATCCCGGTTCAATTTGGGGTTTATATTAAACAAATCATCCTTGATGGGGATTTCGGTAATTCCTTACGATTTAATCGACCTGTAACTGAAATCATGGTCGAGCGACTTCCGGTAACGCTTGAACTAGCCGTGGCTGCCCTTGCCTTTGCAACCTTCTTTGGCCTGATTTTTGGCATCGTCTCAGCCTATTGGCACAACTCAGGGATTGATGTTGGCACCATGATGGGGGCAAACATCGGGGTCTCCATGCCTGTTTTTTGGCTGGGTTTGATGTTGCAATATCTGTTTGCCCTCAACTTCAAAGGAACGTTTCTCCAACTTCCCCCCTCTGGGCGACTAACTGCTGGATTGGATAATCCCCCTTTCTACGAGGTTTGGGGCTGGGACTTGAATGAAGGAACGGCCTTTTTTACCTTCTGCTTATTTCTGAGCAATTTGAATCTGTTCAACTCGATTGTCACCGCGAATTGGGAAGTATTATGGGATGCAATTCAGCATCTGATTTTACCCACCATTGCTGTCGGAACAATCCCCCTAGCCATTATTGCCCGTATCACCCGATCTAGTTTGCTCGAGGTATTGAGCCTCGATTATATCCGCACTGCCAGAGCCAAGGGGGTCTCTGAAGCCTCCATGGTGTTCCGGCACGCGCTCAGTAACTCATTGTTGCCCGTCGTCACGATTGTGGGCTTACAGTTGGGTATTCTGTTGAGTGGCGCGGTATTGACCGAAACCATCTTTAACCTAGCCGGTTTAGGTCGCACCTTGTTTGAAGCCATTACCGCCCGCGATTACATTATTATCCAAGGCATGACCTTAGTCGTCGCGGTTGTCTTTGTTTTTGTCAACCTAATTGTTGACGTTTCCTATGCTTTTCTTGATCCCCGTATTCGCTTAAGTTAAACAGACCGATTAACAGTAAGGAATTAAGGAGCGCAGGCATCTTGTCTGCTATGTGCCAGAATAGGTACAACTCGCAAGTAGGATGCCTGCGCTCTAGTAAGGCAGTTCCAACTTTTAAAACCTCCCAAACGGAGAGTTGGCTTTCAGCCAACATGTCGGCTAGAAGCCGCCCCTCCATTGATTGTGAGAGATTTATTTTCTTGGAACTCCTAATTCCTAACTCTTAATTCTTAATTATCATGACTGTAGCCACTGCCGCTAAAATACCAGCTAAAGCCAAAGAGCCAAGTAGTCTTTATCGTGATGCGTTTCGTCACCTCATACAGAAAAAATCAGCCGTGATCGGCATGATTCTTCTGCTATTTTTTGTTGTCGTGGCCATCTTTGCCAACGTAATTGCCCCTTATGATCCCATCACGCAGTTGATTGGTAAAGAAGATGGCATCAAAAAACGTTCCCCCCCTTGTATCCACATGCTTGGTTGTGAAGGCCCGCAACATGTTTTTGGTGTAGATGCCAATTTTCGCGATTTTTTCAGCCGCATGGTACATGGAAGTCGTCTATCGTTGGTAGTTGGTTTTACCTCAGTAACCTTTGCCATTGTAGCCGGAACATTTTTAGGCTCGGTCGCAGGGTACGCGGGCGGCTGGATTGATAACCTGATTATGCGTTTTATGGACGTGTTATTGGCATTTCCGGCCCTAATTTTGGCAATTGCCATTGTGACTGTTTTAGGCCCCGGCCTCATCAACGCCTTGATTGCCATCGCCATTGTGACGATTCCCAGTTATGCCCGCGTCATCCGCTCTAGTGTTTTGTCAGTTAAAGAGCAGGAGTATGTCACTGCTGGACAAGCATTAGGCGTTCCCCCGCACCGGATTCTCTTTCGGGCTATTTTGCCGAACGCGATTACTCCGCTCATCGTGCAAGCCACCTTAGGCATTGGGACGGCCATTGTCGAGGTCGCGGCCCTCTCCTTCTTGGGGCTAGGCGCGCAACCCCCCACCCCAGAATGGGGGTCTATGCTTAGTGCCGAACGAAATCAAGTCTTCACTGCCCCCCATTTGGTCTTCATCCCCGGCATGGCCATTACGCTGGTCGTCCTCGGTTTTAACCTCCTTGGTGATGGCCTGCGCGACGCGCTAGACCCACGCCTAAACCGACGTTAACATAGTCGATTTTTGGTAGGTCACCATGACTGTCAACTTAAAAAGTTCGTAGTAGGCACTTCAGTGCCTTTAAGGGCGATGAATCGCCTACTACAAACGTTAAGTTGACACTTATGAGGTCGTCACTACCCGCAAGTTCCAAACTTGCGGGTAGGTAATCACTACATGTGCAGGACTATTCACTTTTCACTTTTACGGGTCTCCTGCATCCGCATCTTCCCACCAATCGTTGTCTTTGCGAGGCCGCCGCCGTTTGGGTGGCTTATCGGGAGCAAGCGGCTTAAGATCATTGTGCTTGAGCAGACGTTTTATTTCCGCCTGCAAGTGGATTCTCTCCTGTTTTGCCTCTCGCAGGGCTTTATCATGCTGGCCCTGCGTTTTTTTGATCGATGCGATCTCTTGCCAAAGTGACTCGATTTGGCAAATTATGCGACCAATCGCCATCTCTACCTTAATCTGTTCTTGTGTCCACTCTGCGATTAATTTTTTTAACGCTTTATTGATCATAAGATTTAGGAGAGGCGGATGTAGGAAAGGTTACAACAATCTCCGAAACGTTCCCTGCGTCCTCCTCTATCCTCCTTTTTTGTTCCTACGTGCTAAAATAAAGAAATATAGAAATAAAAAACCTCCACGGTGATTGACACCGTGGAGGTATAGATTCCAGCCTGTAACATGGGTTCTGTTGGACAAGTTGTTTAGCCGCCCTGCCGTTTGGAATGGCACTTATAAGGCCATGTTTATTTACGTACAGGGTAGCCGAACTGTCTG
>JAUCGB010000106.1 GCA_030377895.1 Anaerolineales bacterium HSG24 | reverse complement strand
GTATGGTATTCGTACTGCTGATTGTGGTATTCTAATATAATTAGATAACCGGGGGTAATGGATTGAACATACACAAACCCATCTTTAGGACAACCTAAACTACCATCATTCCAGTCAACCACTGTAAACGAAAGAAGTTTTATGACCTCTGTAGAAAGGCCCAACCGTTCAGCTAAATCGTTCTTAGCCAACATCAATATAGAGCCATCTATATCAGACGAGGATTGTTGATGAGTCTCACTATCAACAATTTCAATGCTTGATTGTTCTGAACGTTCCACGGTGGCGGCTTCACGAGGTGGCAAATCAGCCAAAGGGAATATATCGTCTTGATGTGGCTGGCTACCACAAGCAGACAAAACAAAAACAGCCCATATTATCATTACAAATGAGAAATTTCTACTGATAACCATCGTTCTGCTCTGCCTTTACAACGATCTACCCAATTAGTTCAACAAAATATCTTCCACTCTTGAGGGAGACATTCCAACCACAACAATCATTTTTTCTTTCGATTCTCGTCCCGCCGCAATCTCAATATTTTTCTTTTCAATGCCTAATTTTTGACACAAGAACTCTATTAGCTGCTCATTGGCTTTTTTTCCCCTTGTCGTCTTAGTCGTCATTTTTACTTTCAGGGCATCCCCATGTTTACCAACCACTTCGTTCCTTCTCGCGTAGGGGACTACATAGACCGCAAAGGCCGCACCTTCTTCAGCTTTAGTAATTTTGAATTCAATTTTACGCATGGATAATTCTCCTTGGTATAACAGTCAGTTAGTAATGGATAACCGATAATTTTTTTGGTGTGCTGACCTATAGATGTTCAGATAATGTTTTGCAGTTCAATACCCTAAAGGTCTTAGAAACCTTTAGGGTCTGTCTATCCGAGTGAAAATCTTTATCTGAAAGACTGTATGATTAGGGAACTCTTCGTTCCGCTCAGAGTGACATCAGTCAACAAGGCAACATGACCAATTTTTTTAAGTAGTTTTAGAAATACAGTCAAAATTTATCTAAACTTCTAACGTGCAACAGACAGTATCAGCCTTGATCTTCGTTTGGGTTAACTGTGTAAGGGCGCATAAAGTGGATGGGTGAGTCTCGTTTCCCAACTAATACGTGCGTCCAACTGTGTAACTAGAAATCGGTTTTTTTGACTTCTCACATGTCATCACTCTGCTAGAAAGATCGGGCACCAAGCAACATAAGTAGGATGGCCTTGATAACCTCTAAACCAATCAAGGCCACAATCGGGCTAAGATCAATCATATCGATAGTAAAATATGGCCTAAGCGGCTCCATAATCGGATTGGTAATGGAGTACAAAAATTGGACAACCGGATGATACGGGTCAATCCGAATATTTGCCATTGGTAGCCACGACATCAATACTCTAATTATAATAGCCCACCATAGTGCATCAAATACCAGTATAATAGCAAGAGCTAAAAAATCAGACATCGTTATTTACTCCTTAAATGACGAGATTTTTGATACGCCGCCCAAATAGCTTTAGAAATCGCCGTTCTAAAGCCACCTTTTTCAAGTTGATAAATCGCCTCAACCGTTGTTCCGCCCGGTGATGAAACCATGTTACGTAAAACAGTTGGAGGTAGTTCACTTTGACGAGCGTAGGCAACCGACCCTTCAATTGTTTGATAAACCAGTTTTTCAGCCACTGGTCGGGCAAAGCCCATGTGAACAGCCGAATCGATTAACGCCTCCATAAACATGAACACATAAGCTGGGCCACTACCAGACAAGGCTGTCGCCATATCCAAATAATCTTCATGACCAACTTGCATATCCTCTCCCAACGCGGCCAATATCTGTTGGACGTGTTCCTTTTGCGTTGTCGATACCGAGTCGGTACTTGTCCAAACCGACATTCCTTTGCCCACTTGGGCCGGAGTGTTCGGCATCACCCGCACAATCCGGTCATGTTGGAGCAATTGACTGATGCTGTTTATCGTCGCACCGGCAATAATCGACAAAACTAATCCATTTTGAGGGATTTTACCTTGTAACTCTTCTCCAACTTCAGTCAACAGTTGCGGTTTAATGGATAATACCACAATCTCTCTATTTTCAACCGCTTCAAGATTATTTCGGGTGACTTTGATTTGATACTGCTCGGCCAAACCAGTCAACCGAATTGAAAACGGGTCACTAGCCATAATATTTGCTGGGGGAAGTAGATTTTGCTGGCACAAGCCACTAATCATGGCCGAGGCCATTACTCCAGTCCCAATAAAACAGAGTTTTGCATCTTGTAAAGATGCGCTATGCGTTGTCACCGTGTTCGTTCTCCAAATAAGGCTCGACCGACTCGCACAATGGTCGCTCCTTCTTCGATTGCTACCTCAAAGTCGTTGGTCATCCCCATTGATAGGTGATGCCAATCCACTGTCGGCAATAGGTATTGTAAATGTTTCTGTAGTTCTGCTAACGATTGAAACGTAGGCCGCGCCTCCTCTGGATCATCGCTGTATGGGGCCATGGTCATCAATCCCGCAATAATTATATGAGGTAAAGCGACAATCTGCTTGACTTGGGCTACAAACTCATCAAGTTGATTCTCATCATTCTGCCAATTGTACAATGGAAAGCCCGATTTACTGGCCTCTCCAGAGACGTTACATTGTAGCAGAACCGTCAAAGGTTGATAACCCTCACGAGTGGCAATTCGTTCTATCCGTTGGGCCAGTTTTACACTGTCTAAGGCATGGAACAGGTTAGGTTGAGAAGCTAACACTGTCCCAACTTGGCGGCTCTGGATGTGACCAATAAAATGCCACACAACCGGATAATCACCAAAAGTTGTAAACCAATCGGCAAAGGCAGGGATTTTTGTCGTAAATTCATGTACTCGGTTCTCGCCAAAATGGCGTAACCCCGCCTTGTAGGCCTCAAAATGAAGTTCTACCGGATGAGCTTTGGTCACGGCTACGAGAGTAATCTCATCAACGTCACGTCCCACCCGCTCCACCGCAGTTCTAATCTGTTGTTGAATCTTGGTTATGTTAAGGTTAAGTTGACTCACCTACGATCCTCGCGTCATTTATTCAGACCAATAATCACCCCAAATCGTCCGGTACGCCCATTTTCGGCTCGATGAGAAAAAAACATATCAGTGTTACAGGCGGTACATTGATTAGTATAGATGATTTTTCGCACCCCGACCTCGCTGAGTAACTGCTGATTCGCCTGCCACATGTCAAAATAAGGTCTCTGATTTTTACCGTGACAATAATCAAACAGCCTATCATGTTTCCTAAAAGTTTGACGAGCTGCGTCCAACACCTCTGCACCGACTTCGTAACAACATGGCCCAATTGAGGGACCGATAACGACGATGATGTTTTCTGATACTGCGCCAAGTTGACGCATGGCCTGCACAGTCTCACCGGCTATGTTTTGCATCGTACCTCGCCAACCGGCATGGGATAAACCAATAATTTTCTGTATCGGGTCAAAAAATATCAATGGGGTACAATCAGCAAAACGCATGGCAAGATACACATTAGGCTTGTTGGTCACAAGTCCGTCCGCATACCCCATCATGCGTTGCCGATTTGTATAATCAATTGTTAAAACATCGGGCCTATGCACTAAATGACAGGAAACGGTTTGAGAAGTCGTAATCTGTACGGCTTGGCAGGCTAACTCGAAATTCTGTTCAACCGCTATGTCGGCATCACCGACCGCATAACTCATATTTAATGAGCGAAATGGCGGTTTGCTAAAGCCTCCGAGACGAGTAAAAATTGCATGTGTTAGGGTTGGATAAATATCAAACGTTTTGATGCGATAGAGAGGAAGGTTATATTGTGCGGTCAAATATGCATCATCAAGTGTTGTTTGGATCATTCTTTAATAAAGTTAGCTTATCCAATTGTAGAGATTAACACAATAGGATAAATAGCCCGTCATAACAAAACCCATCAAATCATTATACCAGAGTTAACTTAATTGTCTACCAAGATTGTTAACAACGATAATCATCTGTTTAGGTTTTTTGTGACACCAATCCAATTTTACACTGTAGGTTCGACTTTTAGCAAATGTTTAGTTGCTTACTTTATAAGGAAGGGGTATTAATTAACCTAGTCATGCTGGTAGTCTTGTCGAAGGCGATGTAGAAACGTGCAACCTATTTAATCCCATTTTTAAGCAAAGATTTCGCTAAAATTTCAATCTAAGGAATGAGTCCTAAATAAGTTGCGCGTTTGGTAATCGTAGGGGCTAGGCAAGGCGGTGTAGCGTTGGTTTGAAATCAGAACTCCAATCCGCCTTGCCTAGCCCTGAATCCACGGAATGACGGGCGAGGCAGGGGCGGAGAGAACATGGATGTACGTTCCAAAATCAGACCGCCCTGCCTAGCCCCTACCATAATCTCCGACGCAAACGCGCAAGTTATTAAAATCCCGTTCCTAAAGGTTTTATTCGGCAATCGTAATCGATTCAATCATGTCTCCGACTTGAATCGTCTGCGCGACATCCATGCCACTTTCGACCTGCCCAAAGGCACTATATTGACCATCCAAAAACGGGGTGGCATCTAAGGTGATATAAAATTGGCTACCACTCGATTCGCGCTTCGGGTTAATTTGATCCGGCAGTCGAGCCATAGCAATCGCCCCTTTGACATGCTTCAAGACGAATTCACCCGGTATGGTGTAACCTGGGCCACCATTACCAGCCCCCAACGGGTCGCCACCTTGAATCACAAAACCGGGTTCGACGCGGTGAAATGTCAGCCCGTCATAAAATCCATCCTGACTAAGATAGACAAAGTTATTCACCTGTTCGGGTGTGGCGGCTGCATCTAGGGCTACCACAATATCACCTTTGCTGGTCTTAATCGTGGCTCGATATAGTTTGCTACTATCAATGACCATGTCGGGTCGGCTTTGATAAAAATCGGCTCGTTCAACGGCGGGTAAGTCAGCCACCCCGCTCGGCGTAAAGGTTTGGCTTGCCAAAGCAGGCTCTTCCACAGGCGTGGAGCTAACATCAGGCGTGTTGTCGATGGGGTCAACGTCAGCCTCAGTTTCGGACTTGGAACTGGTATCAGCATCAGCAGGCTTAGTTGGTTCGGGCGTTGAGCTACCACAACCACTCAGCCCAACGCTGAGGCTAATCAGAAAAACTATCAATAATTGTTTTAGGTACATCTCGATAAACGCGGAGTGCAAAGCTTTCTTTGCCAGATACGCATAGATGCAAAGCGAGATTTGCACTCCTTTTCACGTTCCTTAAATTTCCTTAAAATAGAATAACCCCTCTGGCAAGGTCGCCACTGAGCATGGCTTGATAGGCTTCGTTAATCTGCGATAAAGTGTACTTTTTTGAGACAAGACGATCTAGGTCGAGTTTACCTTGCAGGTATAGTTCGCCATATAACGTGAAATCACGGACGGGGTTCATACTGCCGTAATAACTACCTGTGACGGTTTTTTCTTGCCGGACGATAATCGAACCAGGGAAATCGGTGCTACTGCCCATTGGGGCCAAACCGGTCAAAACGACCAAACCACCGGGGCGCACCGCCTCTAAACATTTTTCTTGCACCGCAGGCAGACCAATCGCTTCAAACAGATAGTCCGCCCCACGTCCTTCGGTCAGGTCACGAATTGCCGTCACCACATCAGGGCCAGCTAAAAGAGTATCTGTTGCCCCAAACGACTGGGCAATGGCTCGTTTAGACTCGTTCTGGTCGATGGCGATAATCTGTTTCGCTCCGACCAACTTCGCCCCCATGATGATACTCAGACCGACACCTCCCGCGCCAAAGACTGCCACACTGCTCCCCGGTCTCACTTTGGCAGTGTTGATGACTGCTCCCACGCCAGTGGTCACGGCACAACCAATCAAAGCCGCAATCGGTAGAGGAATTTTTTTGTCGAGGAGAACACAACTTTCTTGCGGCACAACCGTATACTCGGCAAAGCAAGCTGTAGCACTAAAATGATAGACTGGTTGTCCATTTTCTGACAGGCGAGTCGTGCCATCCATCATGGTGCCGTCCCAAATCGACCCGACGTAAGTTCCGCACAAACTAGGTCGCTCGTGCAAACAGTAAAAACATGTGCCGCAGTTGGGTGCCCAGTTTAAGGCCACATGATCACCGGGTTGGATTCTGGTGACTCCTTCGCCAACTGCTTCGACCAGACCAGCCCCCTCATGTCCAGCCACAACCGGAAAGTTATGAGCCGTCGCCCCAGTAGCCAGATGCCAGTCACTATGGCAAACTCCCGCGGCGGCAACTTTAACCAGCACCTCTCCAGATTGAGGGGGTGCTAACTCCAACTGTTTAAGCTCAAAACGACGATTCGGGCTATATAATACTGCGGCTGTAATCTTCATAGACATATATTTCTATCCTTGTGAGTTATGATGTTTTCAGTCGTGTGGATGATACGGCTGAACTATATCACAAACTAATTATCCAAGCAAAGCAACTTACGGCACTGGTTAATTCGGCTCTGCTTCGCTTGGAATGACGAATCCTCACGCCTCACATAACAAATCCACCACATTATCCAAAATAATCTCTGCTACTGAACGTTTACTCATCAAGGGTAACGCGTTTTTAGTTCCGTCAGCAAAAAGGAGGGTGACGCGGTTGGTATCGACTCCAAATCCGGCATCAGTAGCACTGATGTTGTTGGCGGCAATCATATCCAAATTCTTGCGTTTTAGCTTACTTTCAGCATTATCAAGTAAATTTTCACTTTCAGCAGCAAAGCCAACCGTCACCCGAGGTCGATCCACATGCACCGCGACATCAGCCAAAATATCGGATGTGCGAACCAAGTCAATGCTTAGGCCGATACTGCTATCGGCCTTCTTTTTGATTTTTTGCTCGGCTACTGTCGCCGGACGGAAATCGGCCACAGCCGCAGACATGACCAATACATCGGTTAGCCTGATTGCTTTTAACACCGCGGCCCGCATCTGTTGAGCCGAAGCGACCTTAATCAGCTTAACGCCTAATGGCGGTGGCAACGAGGCGGTGGTGATGAGGGTGACACTCGCCCCTCGGTCACGAGCAGCATGGGCAATAGCATACCCCATTTTACCCGTCGAATGGTTGCCGATGAAGCGAACCGGGTCGATGGCTTCTCGTGTGCCGCCCGCAGTCACGACCAGTTTACAATTAGCCAAATCGCCAGTTTCAGCCAATAATATCCGAGCCGTTTCGACAATCTCATCAGGTTCGACCATGCGCCCTCGCCCCACCGCGCCCGAAGCCAAACGTCCCTCCGCAGGGCCAGCCAAGGTCGCTCCCCATGCCTTAAGCCTCGTAAGATTAGCCTGTGTAGCTGGATGTTGCCACATGTCGGTCTCCATGGCCGGGGCGACCAATATCGGAGCATGGGTGGCAAGCGCAATTGCAGTCAGCAGATTGTCGGCCAAACCATTCGCCAATTTAGCCAGTGTATTGGCTGTCGCGGGCGCGATAATCAACAAATTGGCTTGATCAGCCAAAGTGATGTGAGGAATATTTTCCTCACTGGGAATGTTGAACATGTCGAGATAAACACGACGATGGGTTAGAGCCTGAAAGGTCAACGGAGAGATGAACCGTTGCGCCGCCTCGGTCATAACCACGTCAACCGTCGCCCCCGCCTGCACCAATCGACTGCACAGAATGGCCGCCTTGTAGGCCGCAATTCCCCCCGTTACACCAAGTATAATATGTTTGTAAGCCAAAATATTGGACATCGTTATTCCGTTATTTAGCGATTCAGCGATTCGGCGATTCTTTGAATCGCTGAGTCGCTGAATCGTATCATATTAAGCCGTACCAAATTGACGATCACCCGCATCGCCCAAACCAGGAACGATATAGCCGACATTATTCAATTTATCATCAATTACGCCCACATAAATATCAACATCAGGATGGGCCTCCTGAAGGGTCTTAATGCCCTCTGGTGCGGCGATAATCCCCATAAACTTAATCCGTTTTGCTCCCCATTTTTTGAGAATATCAATCGTGGCCGAGGCCGACCCGCCGGTAGCGAGCATGGGGTCTAAAACGATACAGACTTTTACCGTCGGAGCTATGGGCAACTTGTTGTAATATTCAACCGGTTTCAACGTGCGTTCATCCCGAAATAGGCCAATATGCCATACTTCGCTACCGGGCATCATCTCCCATACCCCTTCAACCATGCCCAATCCAGCCCGTAAAACTGGAATCAGGCCGATTTTTTCATGCAAAACATGACCTTCGGTTGAAACCAAGGGGGTCTCAACCTCAACCGTTTCTATTGCCAAGTCTTGAGTGGCTTCGTAGGCCAACATAATAGAAATTTCTCTGACTAATTCCCTGAATTTCTTTGGTTTTGTATCCTTGTTTCGTAAAATTGTTAGTTTATGTTTAACTAAAGGATGCTGTGATTCGTATGCGTTTGCCATGATTTTTCTCCAGATTAAGTAGTTTTATCTGCATATTAAAATTGTGCGTGGGTGACATTGGAGTGAACGCGCTCCCACTCCGTCGGCTCACAACTGTAGATATGCAAAGGTAGCTGTTACTAGCTAGTTGCCTCATTATAAAATGAGTAACCCCAAATGACAAAGTGAGGCGTGGAATTAAAAATAAGGTTTGCCAGCACTAACAGTCAATGCTATAATTACCGAAAGTTTGTTTTAACAAAGGAGGTTGGTCATTATGCTTGGTGGAATGGGCGGCTGGGAATGGGGCATTGTTTTAGTGATTGTTATTATTGTCTTTGGCGTTGGTAAACTGCCAGAAGTTGGCGGTGCGATGGGTAAAGCAATCCGAGAGTTTCGTGATGCTTCGGCTAAAGATGATGATAACGTCGAAACCGAAACCGAAACAAAAAGTGAAAGCAAAGCCTAACTGTCGTAAAGACATAAATCAAAAACGGACGCTATGTAGCGTCCGTTTTTGATTCTAGAGACATATCATCTTGGTAGGATCGGTTGCCAACTATTGCCCTGAGGAACAAAATGATTGAAACTCCGGCCTTCCTCAAATCGTTGGCCCAAACGAAAACTAACGCCGCAATTCGGCTACAACGATTTGTTGGGCGGATGTGCCGATTAGAGCCAGGGTTAGCTTAAGTACGCTTGAGGGAGACTGTTAGTATTCCTGCTCCAATCAACATCGCTCCCCCGGTTCGATTCAGGGTCCGTAGTACTCGTTGATTTTGTATGGCTTCTCTCAGTTTTCCCGACAAAAGGGCATAAGTCGTATTTATTGGAAATACCAGGGCTAGAAATGTAACTCCCAATATCAACATTTGTGGTAGTGCCGGAGCATTAGCTGAAATGAATTGTGGCATAAATGCAATATAGAAGATGATACCCTTGGGATTCAATAAGGTTATGGTAAAGGCTTGGACGATTATTGACATACCAGAAATATTCTGTTTATCAACCTCTATCTTATCTAATTGAGAAGTACTTCGCCACTGCATAATACCCAAGTAAACTAGATAAATGGCTCCGGCCCATTTCATCAAAATAAATAATTCAGAAGAGGTCGCTAAGATTGCGCCTAGCCCGAGAAAGGACAATGTCATTGCCGCAATAACGCCTGGTACAACACCAAAAACAGTGCCCAAGGCTGGTTTTGCCCCGTAGCGTACACCATACGCCATTACCATTAGATTAGTTGGACCGGGGATTGCTATCAAGGCACCGGCAGCTACAGTAAAAGCGAACCAGAGTTCAAAAGTCATTATATTCTCCTTTTATGCTATCTAATATTCGATAAGTTTAAATCATTTCCATAATCTAGCTTTAGTTTGTTAGTATTTCTCTTAGCCGCCCAACGACTGAATTTACTAAGTTGAACACCGCTCACGAAACACCACGGAACAGCCAAGCCTGTGGTGTTCAATCCAGTGCAATGATTTGTTGGCGAATTGAGGCATAATTTGCGATTGCACAGCCAACCCCGCTTGGATTACCGAGACGGTTATGTGTCATCTACTTGGGCCAACAAATCAGCATCAATTAAATCTTGTGGCCTACCAGATGCTCGTTTCGCAGTAATCAAATTCTCTCGTGACATGAATGGGACAAGTAAATTATCAAATTCTACTTCCATACGATTTTTCCATGCCTCTTCAAATGTAATTCCCGGTATTCCCATTAATATATCAACTCGCATGGGTGGAACGCCCATTTGATAGAAATACCCTTCCTCTGCAAAATCTGCTTCCGTTAGGCCAGCAAGAGGTGCGCCAAAGTCTCGTAACGAGTTATACACAGCGACAGCATTCATGTTATCTGTACTAATCCACAAATCAAGGTCTTTGGTATAGCGCGGTTCAGCATGCTGAATAACCGCATACCCACCAACAATCAGATATTTAACGTGATTGCGGTTGAAAAGATTCAACAGATCGGTGAAGTCTGAGTTTACGAACATTTATACCTTTAACCCTACAAGCGTGAAGAATCAAATCCCAAGCAGCCTGAAATCGCACAGTAGCCGATTGATTTTGCCAAAACATTAAATCAAATGATCTATCAAGGTCTTTAAGTTTACCTTTTTTCTCTACAAAATTGCTTCTTACTCGTAATCTCTTGTTTTCCATTTTATGCAAAATATCCTCACCCAAGCAAAGCTAACGATTGAATTCACTGAGTTGAACACCGCTCACGAAACTACACGGAACAACCAAGCCTGTGGTGTTCAATCCAGTGCAATGTTTGGTTAGCGGCTTGAACCATGATGTTTGTTTTACAGACCAAACTTTCCGCAAAATTCTTGCGGGGACATAACCTCAAAATGATGTCCTGCCGATAAACCTCTTAAAAAATCCCGATTATCAGATACAATCTTATCAACCTTTCGCCATTCACCAAAACCACCAATAATGGCATCACCTTTTTTCAAGCCCTTCGATTCAAACATGGTGATATAGATTTCGGGTACTCTTTCGTAATTTCGTAATTGAGCGTAACATCAAACTCATTTGCGAAATAATAAAACTTTTTGAGGTTCTTTTGAGACAGATTGCGTTCCAATTCTACCCGTACTTGATTTGGTACAACAATATCAAACTGAGCTAGATTAACCAATATTTTTTCACAAAAACGGTCACCACCGACAATGCCAAATATCCACACATTGGTATCTAAACTAACCAGTATGACGATCTCCATATAACTCACCATAGACTTCTTCACGAGTTTTACGAAGTTCAATCAAAACATCTTCTTTACTCATTTTAGCAAAGGGATGTTCTTTACGTACTTCCTCAAACCAAACCTTCATCTCGTTTTGTACATCACGTTTTTCTTGAGGAGATTCTAATTGTATTTGGTTATAGCATTTTTGCACAAAAGCAATAAACTCAAGCACCATTTTTTGAGCATGTGGGGGCAACGAAGAAAACTCAAGCCAAAGTTTTTCTTGATTCATGAAATATCCTCCCAACTAAAATAAAACCACCCCTCATTATACCAGAAGCGGTGGCCTTGAGACAAACAGATTCGGTAGTCCTGCATGGGTAGTGGTCAGCTACCCATGCAGGACTACCAAAAGTGTTT
>JAUCGB010000105.1 GCA_030377895.1 Anaerolineales bacterium HSG24 | reverse complement strand
AGGAACACAGAGGAACACGGAGATGCACAGAGTTTCACAGAGTAATACAAAGGAAAAATAATTCGCTTTTTCTCTGTGAAACTCTGTGTTCCTCTGTGAAACTCTGTGTTAATTAGTTCAGACTGTCAGGTACTAAGGAATAATGTAACGATGAGCAGAGCAACTAAAAAAATGAGCGCATCCCGTTCTTGACGAAAACATGCTCATCCCTAAATTGATTTTTTGTTTTATACAATATATCAAACATCATGCCATTTTATGCTTTACAAGGTCAGACAAACAGGGCTGATCGACATTTAATATAATAATTTTGGAGGACAAAGTAATGACATATCGACCGAATACCAAAGTAGGTGTTTATGTTGATGTTGCAAATATGTATTTTAATGGTGGACGCAGGATGCAATATGACGCTTTACGCGAGTTTGCTTGTCGAGACGGGGCGGATCCACTACGCCTGAATGCTTATGTGAGTTTTGATGTGGAGCGCGCTCAAGAGGATATAATTTATCGAGATGGAATCAATAAATTTCATGCTAAATTACAAGATTTTGGTTACAAAGTTATCCGCAAAGAAGTTAAATGGTATCAGGACGATGATAAACGATATCGTAAGGCCAACGCCGATCTCGATTTAGCGGTTGATGTTCTATTGCAGTCAAAAAATCTGGATCGTATTTTGATTGCAACGGGGGATGGGGATTTTGTGCGAGTGGTGCGCGCCCTGCAAAATCTGGGCTGTCGGGTTGAGATTGTAGCGATGGACAATGTCTCGTCTGACCTGCGCCATGAGGCCGACATGTTCATGTCCGGCTACCTCATCCCGAATTTAATTCCAATTGATTACCACCCAGACAATATGGCGTGGGGCGACGTGGGGTCACGGGTGCGGGGAGTTTGTTATCGACATGGAGATCGAGGGTACGGCTTTATGCGCTATCTGAAAAAGATTGACGCGGGGTTGTGGTTGACCGATACTCGGCGCAGTAGCTCGCCCTACGGCTCGGTTTACTTTCACGATTCAAGTCTTCTGACTCGAAATTTCAACTTCTCCTCCTCAACCTCACAGAGCTATGTGTTTGAGTTTGATTTGGTTGAATCGAATCGCACCGAGGAGTTGGAGGCAGTTAATATCAAGCCGATTAGCAAATTGTGAAACATGAGGCGTGAATGTCGCTGAATTGTCACGTATCATGCCTCATGTTTCATTCCAAAAACAGTTCAGCAAAGGCGGGGTCTTCATAAGAGGAGGTGGTATCTTCGACGATGGAAGTTGTGGGGGAATTATCGTCATCGTAAATCGGGTCAGTAAAATCAGATTCGATGGCTTCTCCGTTAGCAATCCGAGTTCCGACTTCGTTTAATGCAATCGCGGCAATCTGTCCCAACAGCAGTAGTAAGACCACATCAGCCTCATTAAACTTGTTGTCCTTCTTATTCAATAGTTGACTTACACCCATCAGCTTGCCTTGGTTGATGATTGGCACGGTCATAATCGACTGGGTTAAAAATTGGAACTCTTGGTCAACTGCGCTTGAAAATCGCCAATCCTGTCTAGTATCATTGACAATCAGCGGATCTTGGTTGTTGACCACCCAACCAGCAATCCCGGTATCGGTTTGGAGTCGATAGCCCCGTAACTGTTGTCTCAAATCGCCATGCACTAACAAAAAAACCAGTTCACCCGTAGCCTCATCCAGATGGCTCAACGACCCGTCTCTAGCTCCAATCACCTCAATCATCTCGTATAATAGTTCATTTAAGGCAAAGAGAGGGTTCTCCTCTTTGATGATTTGCTGACTACTCCAATAGAGACGTTTCACGGTTTCAAAATATTGGTACAACGTCGAGGTGCGCGTTTCTAGGATGTCAACCTCTTTTTTCAAGCGAATATTTTCTTGCTGTAATAACCGAACTGCTGATGCGCTCATATCAATCATCACTCCTATCAAAAGTTTATTTTTTACCGCAAATCACACAAATTAGGTAGTCCTGCATAGGTAGTGGTCATCTACCCGCAAGTTTGAAACTTGCGGGTAGATAATCGGCCTGTATCACTACTTCTGCACCACTACCGAAAATCTGTCTTTATTCATCGGTAGCAAAGAGAAACGATAAACTTCTATCCTATATTTACAGTAACTATATATCAGAAACAAACATATCTAAGTATAACAGAATTTTCACTAAATCAAAAAAAGTAAGGTATCGCCCATGACCCAAGCCAACAACTCAGTATCCGATAGAAAAGTTGACAAAACTAATTAGCAGAGGAACACGGAGAAACACAGAGAAAAAGCGAATTATTTTTCCCTCTGTGTTTCTGCTGAAGACTCCGCAGTACCCCTACCATAATCTCCGACGCAATTGCCTCTTGACAAACGACCAAAGATCGATTATACTGCTATCGTAAAATTACGATAAAGGGGCGACGATGATGGAAATCAAACTAACTACATATCCTTCAGAGCCATGTTGCAACTTAGATATTTCTGGCGAGGAGCAAACTCAGTTGATTGCCATGTTCAAAGCGTTGGGCAATCCAACTCGGTTTGAAATTATGAAGTTTTTAGTCACCCACCCGACCTGCATCACGGGCGACATCGTCGAATATCTGCCGATTGCTCAGGCGACGGTATCGCAACATCTAAAAGTGTTGAAACAGGCCGGTTGGATTGGCGGTATCACCGAAGGCCCAGCCACAAAATATTGTTTGCAGGAAGATAATATCGCTTGGTTTCGGGAGAAAGTGGGGTATATTTTCTAAGATAACTAGTTCTATTTATCAAAAAAAGGTAGTTCCAGAGTGCAAGGCTTGCTTTGCTTGCAAGGCAAGCCTTGCACTCCACAAACGGGCTATCAATGTAAGCCGAGACATGTAGCACATGTGAAAAAATTCAAATATGGAGAAATTTTTATGGCAAATGGATTTACCGTTGTTCAAGCAGACCCTCCGCCTAAAGTAACTCGCCCAAAATGGCAACTGTGGGGCGCAGTGATTGGGGCGGCTATCGTTTGGTGGGTAGTCTATCAACAGTTGCAACCGTTAGCAAATTGGCTAACTTATGAGTTGATTGGTCTCGCCCCCGAATCCCATCTCGGAGAGGCTGTAGCCTTTTTCTTGTACGATGTTCCCAAAATATTACTATTGCTGGCCGGCATGATTTTTGTCGTTTCCACCATCCGTACCTTTTTCAGCCCAGAACAAACGCGGGCCCTTTTGGGCGGCAAACGGCAAGGAGTCGGAAATATCTTGGCCGCGCTGTTGGGCGTAGTAACTCCCTTCTGCTCATGCTCGGCAGTACCGCTCTTCATCGGCTTTGTGGAAAGCGGCATCCCCATCGGCGTGACCTTCTCTTTTCTGATTGCCGCACCGATGGTCAACGAAATAGCCTTGGTGATGCTGTTGGGGCTGTTTGGCTGGCAAATCGCCCTGCTCTACTTCATAACAGGTTTGATTATCGCCATTGTCGCTGGCATAGTGATTGGTCTGCTCCCCAATGTTGAACAAGGGGTGGAGGATTTTGTGTGGCAGATGCAGGTCGGGTCAAGCGGTGAGCCAACGACTGACCTGAGTTGGGACAGTCGATTTAGCCAAGCCCGCCAAAGCACTGTGACGATTTTACAAAAAGTGTGGTTCTATGTGGTGATTGGGATTGCAGTTGGGGCGTTCATACATGGTTATATCCCCGAAAATGCCTTAGCCAATATTTTAGGCAAAAATGCATGGTGGTCTGTTCCGGTGGCAGTCCTGCTAGGCGTACCCATGTATGCCAACGCCGCGGGCATTATTCCTGTAGTACATGCCTTAATGGAAAAAGGGGCCTCTTTGGGGCCGGTATTGGCCTTTATGATGAGTGTCGTGGCCCTCAGTTTGCCAGAAATGATTATCTTGCGTCGAGTCTTGAAACTCCGCTTGATTGTCATGTTTGTCGGTATTGTAACCACTGGAATTATCTTTACAGGTTATCTATTCAATTTAGTTCTTTAGTTCTCTAATATATATAAAATCCATGACTGTCAACTTAAAAAGCACTTCAGTGCCTTTGAGGGCGATAAATCGCCTACTACAAACGTTAAGTTGACATTTATGATATAAAAATCAAGGAGTAATACCATGGTAATAAAAGTCCTAGGCGCAGGCTGTGCCAACTGTCAAAAAGTAGTAGCATTAGCGCAAGAGGTAGTGACGGAGTTAGGCCTTGAGGCCACCGTCGAAAAAGTGACCGACATGCAAGCCATTATGAGCTACGGGGTGATGAGTACGCCCGGCTTGGTGATTGATGAAACGGTGGTCGGTTCGGGGGGTATCCCTTCCAAGGCACAAATGAAACAGTTGATCCAATCCAAAATAGGCTGAGTAAGACAGTTCTAATTCCAGAAAAACAAATTTCCCAACGTTGACTGAGCGTAGTCAACGTTGGGAAATTTGTTTTTCTGGAATTGCCTAAACTCAACCTGAGTACAGGACAAAAAAAGATTGAACTTGTTACAGAAGAAAAAAGGGACACGGATTAACACGGATACACACAGATAAGCCTAAAAAATCCGTGTTTATCCGCGTTTATCCGTGTCCTAACTGTTTTGTCCGGTACTTAGAAACTCAACAATCAAACAATCAATGAACCATGCCCAAAATTTTGATGTCAACGCCTGTTTGTTTTGCAGTTGGGTCAGACGGTGGTAAAATCCTAAAGATTACTTTAGGTGATGCCCGACAAATCTCATGAAACTATTCCCTTTTCAGCGAAATTCTGCTACGATATACAGCTTGGTTGATGTCGGTTTAGAGACCGTCAAAGCGGGCGTGGCACAATTTTCTGACCAAGGCACGATAGAGTTGGTGGGGCATGGCATCGCTCAGAGCCATCAGCGTGACCTGACGGGCGGACGGGCTGAGGCTGAAGCGTTAGTCGAGGCGGTTGACGAGGCACTGACTCAGGCTGAAGATTTCTCCGAGTCGGTGGTTGGGTATAAAATAGTGCCGGATGATGTTCTGGTGGCTTTACCAGCTCGATCCACTGTCGGCCAGCTATTTATCATCGAACTAAAGCGCGCAAACCCCCAAACCCCAATCACTGCCAAAGAATTGAAACAGTTACGAGGTAAGGCCAAAAGCTTGGCCCAGAAAAATCTGGCCCAACTCGCACTCGAAGAGGGTCAATGGCAAACTCTGCCTTTGGCTGAAAGCGGACTAGAACTTGACGGTCAGCCGGTGATAGATGGAATCGGTCGCACAGGTCAGATAATGGCCTTTAAGTTGTGGGGCATGGTCGTTCAGCCCCAACTGTTGCGGGCGGTGGATATGCTCACCGACAAGTTGAGCCTCAACTCGGTGCAGACAATCCCATCGGTGCAAGCCTTAGCCGCTCTGCTCCGCCGACAAGAGGCGATTATTCTTGATGTGGGCGCGTCCGGCACAACCGTCGTTCTGATTCAAGACAGCATCTTACAGGCCAGCCATTGGCTACCGTTTGGAGGCAATTTTTTCAACCGAGCCATACTCAAAACCATCGATGTAAAAGCCGACATGGTGGAATCGTTGAAGCGTTCCCTGTCAGCAGGTGAATTGAATCAGAAAGAGCGGACATGGCTAAACTCTCACCTAAAGTCACCTCGGCAACGTTGGGGTGAGGCAATTTTAGAGATATTACTCGATTTATCGCCCGACCATGCCTTGCCCCGCCAACTCTATCTGACCGGCGGAAGCAGTCGGTTAGCGGGATTAGACAGTTGGTTGCAGACCAAACAGACCACCTTTAACGGCGCACCAGAAATCAGCCGATTGAGTGGGCAAGGCATATCGACCCTCAAAATTCGAGTAACTGACTTGGACAGTCAATTATTTGCCACAATATTGGGTTTGGCACTTGAATTAAGATTTCATTAGCCTACAAGCATCGCCTACAATGAGCGGGCCTCGTTCCCAAACTCTGTTTGGGGACGGAATTGCCCGGAAACTCTGTTTCTGGGCTTTCTATCGAAACTGAGTTTCTAGTGCAAGGGCGTTCCCAATCTGGAGATTGGGAACGAGCAAACAAGTTTGATAGCTATTGCACGCCTTTATTCCCGAACAACGCTAATAATTAGCGAGTTTTTTGATTGGCGGTCATAGCAGGTCATAGATATAACTTTATGGAATATATTTTACAGTTAGAAAAAATGGATGATTTACCCTCGATTCGGGGGCGAATCGAGATGGTTTTAAGCCAGATGGAGGCCCCGCTTCCTGTTTATGAAGAGGCAGAGAAAACTCGACGGCGTTTATTACTGGTTGTGCCTCGGCAAAATAAGGCATTACAGAGTTTGGTCAATATCAAACTGTTGAATCGGGTAGGAAACAGCAAGTTTCTTGAGTTAGGTTTAGTGACCAATCACTCGATCATTCGAGACTATGCCAGCCAAGTAGGCTTGAAAACCTTTGGCAGTGTCCGAGCGGCCAAGCGATTCCGGTGGATTTCTGCTGACGCGCCGATGGCTATGCCCGGTCAAACTTTGCCGCCGGTGTTTGTCCCCGATTATGGTGCTTCAGATTCAGCCAGCATGGTGGATGATGCTGAACGGTTGGCCCAAAAATCTACCCAAACCAAACGATACAGGGTAATCATGGGCAGTGGTCGAGTGGGCTGTCTTCAACAACTTATCGCCCTATTTTTAGCTGGATTCTTAGCCAGTGGCGTGGTCATGGCGGTAATCCTCCTATTGCCGCAGGCGACAATCACCCTAACTCCCGTAGCCCAAGATATCACCGCAGATTTAGTCGTGCGGGGCGATCCGCAAGCCGACACGGTAAACTTTAGCGAGTTGACCTTTCCGGCGCGGGTGGCTCAGGTTGAGTTGAGTTTAGTCGGTAATATCGAAACGATTGAGGCAGAATTTGCTCCCTCGGGATACGCGTCAGGAAACATCACCCTGATTAATAAAACTAACTTAATCCAACACATCCCATTAAGTACGACCCTAACTACCTCTTCGGGCGAAAAAGTTGAGTTTACGACATTGATTACGGCAGAACTTCCGGCTCAAATTGATGGTACGACGCTCGTACCTGTTCGGGCTACAGAACCCGGCCCGATTGGGAATGTGGGAATGGGGCAAATCAGCCGATTTGTTGACCCCCAATATGGGGTCGTGGCGCGTGCCCTAAATGAGTTCGGTCTTGGTGGCGGAGTACTTGAACTGACCCACATTGTGGTCAATGATGACAAAGAACGGTTGCAGATTCATCTTATCGAAGAGATGCGGAAAGAGGGCTTAAAACGGTTACAGGATACCCTTGGCGAGCAGGAATTTATCTCGCCGGACACGATTCAGGTAATTCCGTTGGCCTTAACCTTCCGCGAGTTCTCCGGCGATTTTTCGGAGACCTTTAGTGGCGAGATGCAAGCCGTAGTGCGGGGAACTGTGGTCGGGGGTTACAACGCAAATCGGCTGGCACTGGCCGCACTAGAGGCCCAAGTCCCGCTCGGATTTAAGCTCGATGCCAAGGGGCTACATTTTGGAGCCGGTGAGGTGTTAGAGGCGGAAAAGGGTGTGGTACGATTTCGGATTGTGGCTAGTGGCATCGCCGTGCCGGAACTGGATAAACATGAAATTGCCAAAAAGGTGGCTTGGTTATCGGTGGGTGAGGCTCAGGAACATCTGAATCAAGCCTACGATTTGGCGACTGTGCCGGGGATTGAACTAGAGCCGAAATGGTTGACCGAGCAGTTGGGGCGCTTGCCCTATAACTCAGTGCGGGTTAATGTGGTCGTCAAAGACGCAGTCACCTTGCTGACCGAAGAAGAGCAAGAGAATTAGCATGACCTTCATGGCTCTGGATTTTGGGGAACGTCGGATCGGTATCGCCACGAGTGATAGTAGGATTTTAGCCACCCCCCACAGCGTGCTGAAGCGGACCACCAAAAAGAAAGATTTTGCTCATCTGCAACAGTTAATCAAAAAGTTGAGAATCACTCAGATTATTGTGGGGCTACCCTACTCTTTAAACCCACAGAATGACCCCGAAAAAATTGGCCCGCAAGCCAAACGGGTCATAAAATATATCACCGCCATGTCTGAGGTGATTGATACGCCCGTTGAGTTTTTTGATGAGACCTACTCGACGGCGGAGGCCAAAGATTACATGAGGGCAACCGCGCAACAAAACAAACAGGTCGATGCCGTGGCCGCGGCGGTGATTTTGCAGAAATATTTGGATTATGTTTCACGCCCCACGGATTTCCTCCCACAATAACCGCTCAAAACCAACCGCAACCACCACATGGGTATGCAGTCGCAAAAGATCGCCATATTTTTCGGTCAACAGTTTCCGGTAGCGGGCCAGTTGCTCTTTGGCTTCGTCCACCTTTTTGTCCACGGCATCCAACTTCCGCACCTGCTCGTCACTCAATTTTTGCAACTCGGCTCCACTTAAATCGGCCTCACCCAACTTCACATACTTGAACTCAATCAAGTGATCCAACCAGATACTCTGCCGCCTGTCTGGTCGGACTATCATGACCAAGTCGGCATAGCCCCGTTTCAACTCCATTTCCGAATCGATCATATAATACAAGTTGTTGAACAACACCGACAAAAAAATTGCCTTGACCATAAGTTCATTGGCCTGTAGATAATCTCGGTTATCTAATATCGCCAATCGTCGGCTAATGTGGTCACACAGCGGACGCAAATTGCCGGTTGTGTAGAATATCTTGGCCACTCGTAACGCCTCGTTTTTGTTCAACTCGGGCAACAATATCTTTTGCAGACGTTCAAAATACAACCCTTCTACCGTCAAGTTCGGTACTCGCAAAATGAACTCATCTGCCAGTTTTTCACCGCTAAAAGTCAACATCCCAAAATAGTAGAGTAATGAAGCGACAAAGTTTTCATCATAAGAACCTTCCAACATCTTACGAACTCCAAAACGATTGGATATTCTGGAAACGGACAACGGCTCGTGTGAATCCTCGGCCACCGCTTTCAGAATTGCTTGGTCGCCACTCGGCAAAAAAGCCGCATATTCCAGCTTGTGCCGGTCAATATTCAGGTTTTCATCCAACATCTCCACGGGATAACGACAATAGTCTTGCAATGCCTGCAAAAAGTAGAACACCAGAGTAGGATTGTAAATCCTTTCGCCTGTATCGGGGGGAGTAACAAAGCAGTAGCCGTCATAGTAGGTTCGCATCATCTCCATTGCCTCGGATGTTTGGGCTTCGTTCATCCCACAATTGGCGGTCACTTGTTGTAACATCTCGAACACCTCTTCTTCCAAGAAACCACACAGGTCGTTAAATTCCGGCTTAAAGTAGATATTGTGGGATAAAAATTGACCGCTAGTCAAGTCACTCATTACCACCGGAGAGACACCGGTCATGAAGACCCGCTCTAGTCCCATTCCGGCCAAGGCTCCTTTGAAGACCTTGAACAAGGTCTTGAAGATACCCTCCCCTCCCAACAACCGCTCATAACGTGGTTGCCCCAACTGCTGGCTGACCATGACTTCATTGGCAAAATTATCATACTCGTCAATCAGCAGGTAGAGATTGTGGGAGGTTGAGTGAATAGCATTTAATAGAGATTGAAATGAGGCTAACCCATCTGTTTGGGTGATTTTAATTTCTCGACGTAACTGTTTTTGATAGTGAATGGCAAAGAAATTGATTCGTTCATTGATGTGACTATACAACGACTGTTTAATTTCTTTCACGTCACCTTGCGGATCAATCATGGAGAAATCCAATTTCAAGACAAAATATTGGTTATGATTAGGCGTGGGATTCTGGCCGATGGCTAGATGACCGAACAGTTTCTCGAATTGATCAGCTTTGGCTAGGTCGTAATAGTTCTCCAATGTGGAGATGAGCAAACTCTTGCCAAACCGGCGCGGGCGTAGCAAAAGGATGGTCTTGCCGATATCTTCAAACATGTGAATTCGGTCTGTTCGGTCTATGAAAAAATAGTTGTCGGTAATAATATCATAGAAGTTGCAATTACCGTAAGGAAATCTTAATTTTTTCTTCATTATTCGTATACCCCTATCTCATTTTAGGTTTTTTGTTATTAGACCTGACAGGTTTTGAAAACCTGTCAGGTCTGTCCATCCGAATGAAAATCGAAAATCTTCGTTTGGGCCATGTCACTTCTCACTCGTCACTTCTTCCCACACCAACCGCTCAAAACCAACCGCAACCAATTCGTTCTGAGATGGCGAATTCAATACCATCTAATTTCCAACGGTAATTCTCACCACGCTGTAATAATTTTTTCATGTTCTCCTCCTCTATCCTCCATCCATCCTCAACGTCTTCTCCACCTCCGACTTGACTCCTATCGCCTCAAAGAGAGCCACCGCCCGTTCAAACGCTTGAGCCGCGTCATGATGTTTCTCGGCGGCCTGATGAACCTGCCCCAGGGCGCGCCAGCCGTAAGCCTCCAGATATTGATCCTGATTCTGTTGCGCCATGTTGATCGATTCTTGGATATATTTTCGGGCTTCGGACAAGTTCCCCCGCTTAAACTGTACCTCTCCAAACACACGCAATCCGTCGGGGAGATGTTCCTGCTCCTCAGCCTGAATCACCTGCCAGGCCAACTGTTCCGCCTCATCCAACCGGCCCAAGCCGAGACAGGCTTCTGACATGTTTTGACGACATGCGGCCATGCCATCTGTCTTACCTAATTGGATAAATAGGTTGAGTGCTTTCTGGCCTAGCTCAATCACTAGCTCAAAATTTTCCGCCAGCAGGTTATGCAGAGTGCGGTTTGTATAGGTATTTGCTAATTTGGTTAGGCGACCTGTCTTAAGAAATATCGCTTCCGCCTCTTTTAGCATGGTTTCCGCTTCTGCAAAGCGTCCCATACGTCCAAATAAAATACCTAAATTATCGCAACTTTTAGCGATTCCCTCCTGATAATTAATGCTTCTGGCTAACGTTAACGCTGATAACAAATAGGTTTCGGCCTCTGAAGAGTTCCCCCGTTCCAATTGAACATACCCCTGCATGTTCTCCGCCTCATATCGAGCCAACTGAGCCTGATGCCAAGCAGTCTCTAAATTACGAGTCTTAAAATATCCCCAACTTAGATTTTTATGAAAAATAGTCTTCTCATAAGCCAACTGCTCCACCGTTTCTAGCCCTTCTTGATAGGCTTGAATCGCCCGCCCATAATCACTTTGCAACTCGGCCACGTCTCCCTCAAGCCGTTTGGCCTGTACTTTTAAGACGGGGCTACTCCGAAATGTTCCTCGTAGCGAGTGACGAACCTTGTCGTAATTTCCCACCAATTTATATAATTCAGCCCGAATGACGTTTAAAGCATCCTGTGTCTTAGGCGTTAGGCGGCTTAACGGAATCGTTTCAAAGAGGAGTAGGGCCACGGTTCCCTGACCTTGGTTAATTTCTGCTTGGCAATGTTGATACCACAGCCAAACGGCCAACTCCGGTTTATCCCCCATGTGAAAATGATAACTGGCCGCGGTCATCTCGCCATAAGCGGCTCGTATCTCAGCCACCTTTAGATGAAACAGTTGGGCTATGGTCTTCGTTTGGGCCAACACCTTCAATACCCATTCGCCCATTCGCTATTCACCCCCCACAGTTCGCTCAAATCTGTGGGAAATAGTAAAATAGAGCAAACACCTTAAATAGGGGGCCAAAAAGATGGTTAGAAATCCATTTGGACAAGAAGCACCAAAGAAAAAACAAGAGTCCGTAAACAGCATCCCATTAGTATTGGGAACGCTAATGAAAATGGGCGTAGCGGAAATAAT
>JAUCGB010000104.1 GCA_030377895.1 Anaerolineales bacterium HSG24 | reverse complement strand
TTGACGAGTATGACCCCTATATTACCATTTTGGCCGGATGTAAGCCGCAAAAATGTTTTGCCGATGACATCCAATCCTACTCCACCAACGAACCGACCATCGACCTGCATGCCCCGTATGTTTGGGTGACTGCCTTCTTAGATGAACGATCTAGTTTTGAAACACCTGAAAAAAAGGATAAGGTGAGTCTGCCTATTATTATAAAATAACACCAGTAATGACAGATTTGTTTGACCTTGCAGGCTTAAAAAACCTGCAAGGTCTGTTGAAAGCGCGTAGGAGTGGGTATTAATTAACCTGTGCATGTCGGTCATGAGAAAAGATTGAACCACTTTGGAACGCACAACTTATTTAATCCCGATTCCTAAACTTATAATCACAAAAGAGTGGTTCAATCGTTAAAATTGAACCACTCTTACCAACAGTTCCTAAATCTATAGCGTTTTATTCGATACAGATAACTATCAAAGAGGCCCCCATGAAAAAAGAAGTTACTAAAACAAGCCGCAAACCGTTTCCGGTTCACATAGTCGTATTTATGGCTCCGGCGGTTATCATCTATACCGTATTTATGGTATTCCCTCTGATTGACTCCTTGCGATTAAGCTTTTTCACCCCCGACGGACAGGGCGGCGCGGCTTTTGTCGGGCTAGGAAATTACATCAACTTAATGACCGACGAGTTATGGTCAGGTCGGTTTTGGAATGCCCTGTGGAACAACTTTGTTTTTTTCTTTATTAACATGCTGGTGCAAAACCCAGTTGGTCTACTCTTAGCGGCTCTATTAAGCGCTCGGAAATTACGGTTCCGCAACAGTTACCGCACCATGCTGTTCGCCCCAACCATGCTCTCGGTGGTGATTGTCGGCTTTATCTGGCAGTTAATTCTCAGCCCATTATGGGGTATCGCCAAAGGCATGATGACCTTCATCGGTATGGAACAGTTCTTTATGCCTTGGCTCGGTCTGGAAAGTTCGGCCCTGATTGTGTTAGCTCTGATTTCGGTATGGCAATTTATCGGCATCCCCATGATGCTCTTCTACGCCGCCTTGCTCGGTATTCCTGACGAAATGATCGAAGCGGCTCATGTGGATGGTGCTAATCCGTGGCAAGTGTTCTGGGGCATCAAGTTCCCCTTAATTCTGCCCTCCGTCGGTATCGTGTCGATTTTGACCTACGTCGGTAACTTTAACGCCTTTGACCTGATTTATGCAGTGCAGGGCGGTTTAGCTGGGCCAAACTACTCAACCGATATTATGGGTACCCTGTTCTATCGTACCTTCTTTGGTTTCCAACTCCAACTTGGTAATCCAACCATGGGCGCAACTGTGGCCGGAATGATGTTCATGATCATTTTGGGCGGCGTTCTACTGTACCTATATGGCTGGCAACGTAATATCCAAACCTATGAGGTTTAATTTAATTGGACACGGATAAACACAGAAAACACGGATATTTTTTCTTGATGATAGCGGATATGTATCCGCTATCGTACTGAGTGGGTACGCACGCGGCCCGCCAAATACATACCCAAACCCATCCTAAATGTTTCATAATAATACAAATCAGAGGAGTAAATAATTATGGTCAATCAATCATCATCAGCTTGGCAACGGTGGCTCACCCAAACCGTTCTGCCCCATGTCATTTTATTCGGATACACTTGTGTGGCGCTATTCCCCATTTTCCTCGTCATCATCAACTCAATGAAAGAGCGCAAGGCGATTTTTAAAGCGCCTTATCTCCCCCCTCTGCCCGATACCTTTAGTCTAGAAGGGTATGCAACCGTGATAGAACGAGCCAACTTTCCGCTCTATTTCACCAACAGTATCGTCGTCACAGTCATCTCATTAGTCCTGATTCTTTTCACCGGCTCAATGGCCGCTTATGCCTTATCGGAATACAAATTCCCCGGTAATACCTTGCTCGGTTTATACATGGCCTTGGGCATCATGATCCCGATTCGGCTCGGCACGGTCAGTATCATGAGCATTGTGGTCTCGATGGGGTTGATGAACACTCTGACCGCCCTGATTTTAGTCTACACCGCGATGGGGCTACCGTTATCCATCTTCGTGCTACAGGAGTTTATGCGACAAGTCCCCCGTGACTTGAAGGACGCGGCCCGTGTCGATGGGGCCAGCGAGTATCGCATCTACTGGCTGATTTTACCCTTGGTCTCACCAGCTCTCGCCACCGTGGCTGTCTTCACCATGATCCCAATCTGGAACGACCTGTGGTTCCCGTTGATTTTAGCCTCTGGTGAAAGTGTAAAAACCGTTACCTTAGGGGCCCAGATATTCCTCGGTCAGTTCGTCACCGACTGGAACGCGGTGTTGGCCTCCCTCTCGCTGGCCATGATCCCGATTCTGGCTTTGTACATGATCTTCTCTCGTCAACTGATTCGTGGTTTGACTTCAGGTGCAGTAAAATAGAATAAATGGAGTCCAAGCCTTCAGGTTTGTTCAAGCTAACCATTACAAAAACTTAAACATTAGAACGGCCTCAGACAATGGTATTAAAATAAATCCTGATAAATACCCTGTTTTTCTAGCTCTAATCGTTCTTCTTCGAGTAGCTGAAACAGGGTGTTCTTTTGTAATACTTCGTTAATCTTGGCTAAGGTTGCCTGTCGCACATTACCGTAGGTAAACACTGCGGCTAAATTTCCATATAAACTAAGCTCAATAACGATCAAACTCTGGTCTCGGATTGTTATAGAAGTAGATGTCCCTACCTCTATGGAGTACTTTGGTAACTGTTCCTGTAAATCAGGGATAAGCTGTTCGAGCTTAGTTTTCATTTGTTTAAGGGCGCGATACTGTTCCTGAGACAACTTAAAACTGTAATCTTTACCGATTACGGGAGTCTCTATCTCATTGTTTGACCAAGGTTGTTTTTTATGAAATTGATTGGTTATTTGAGCAACGGCCTCTACAACAATTTGTCTCATTCTCTACACCTTTGTTTAGGGTATTGGTGATATAGCTACAGGTATGGTGTACCCCTTGTTATTCACAAAATTACGTGCATCAGCTAAATTAGGTCTAAAATAGCAGTTATTTACTAAATTTTGGTTAGCATTATAAAAAATCAACCATGTTGGGCCACCGAGCACAGGCGTTGCTAATCCAACATACAGTTGTTGTCCATTATACCCATTTGGATTGTACCACCACTCTGTTACTTGACGAACTCGCGACCGAACCTCCGCCTCACTTGAGGCATGCGTGCCGGTACGACGACCATAAGCATGGGAATCGACAGTATAACTCTGTACATTCAGATGATAAAGACTAAGTCCAATAACCAATGCAACAACGATGATCAGGCCCGGTGAATTCATTCACCGGCTGATACGATAAACCTGCTTAAGCAGGTTTTCCGTTTAAGACACTGATTTCAATCAGTGGCCTCGTTGAGATGGCGAAAAACTAATGACACTAACAACAGCTAAAGTATCGTAAAAAGGCAAAAAAGGAATAGAACATGGCTAAAGTTTATTATATTGGAGATTGGGCGGTTCAGGTAGGGCCCACTTATGCTGAGACATCTTTCAACCATGCTCCTAAAGGGCTGGATGTGATAAATTATGGGAAGTGGCTTGTAGCCGCCGTTGAGTCAAGTGGGCGGCACGAAATTGTCAGCGTTCCAACTTGGGATTTCTACAATATGCCACCCGGAGAGTATGAAAAAGTATTAGAAGAGTATGACATCATTGTTTTCTCTGATGTAGAAACCAAGAATTTTCAGCTTCACCCTCAATTCTTCAATCGCCATCTTTTTGGGACAAAAATATTGACCTTTCCTGATCGCATTCGCCTAACTACTGAGGCTGTTCATTCGGGAACACATGTTATGTTTCTTGGCGGTTGGTTAAGTTTTAACGGAGAAATGGGCAAAGGAGGGTGGGGACGAACCTCTTTGGCAACTATCCTTCCTTGCGAATGTCTGGATATTGAAGACTTGCGAGAAAGCACAGAAGGGTTTACAGTTGAAGCGTCAATACCTGAACATCCCATACTAACAGATGTGGATCTCACAACAATGCCTCCCATTCTTGGCTTCAACAAAGTCAAACCACGAACAAATTGTGATGTTATTGCGACTTGGAAAAATGAATCATCTCCCGCTATAACTGTCGGACAATTTGGGAAGGGCCGTGTATTTGCTTACACTTCAGATCCCGCCCCTCACTGGGGTTGCAATTTCGTCTTTTGGGAGGATTACGCAAAGCTTTGGACGAATGCATGTGATTGGCTCTGTGGTGAATTGTAGGAAATGGCGAAAAATTATATCAACAAGACAACTGTTTTACAAATGATGGACAGATGGATACCTGCCAAATACCCGTTGCAATGACATCATCGCAACGATCTAAAGAATGGGCATTAATTAACATGTGCATTTGCGTCGGAGATTATGGTAGGGGCTAGGCAGGGCGGTCTAGACTTGGAATGTGCGACCATCTCCGCTCCGCCCCTGCCTCGCCCGTTATTCCGTGGATTCAGGGCGAGGCAAGGCGGATTGGAGTTCTGATTTCAAACCAACGCTACACCGCCTTGCCTAGCCCCTACGATTACCAAACACGCAACTAATTTAGGACTCATTCCTAAATTGGGAAAATTAGAGAAGGAGAAGCCATAAACGAATGAAAATAGGAATTGTAGGAACCGGCTCTATGGGTCGAACTCACGCTGAGGGTTGGACCGAATCTAAGGCCACCATCGCTGGATTTTTAGGCTCAACGCCAGAGCAAGCCAAACCGTTGGCTGATATGTATCAGGCTCAAGTCTATTCCGATTTTGCGACCATGCTGGCCGATGTGGACGTGGTTGATATCTGCACGCCCACCCATCTGCATCACGACATGGTTTTACAAGCGGCAGAAGCGGGCAAGGATATTGTGTGCGAAAAGCCGCTCGCCCGCACTGCCGAGCAAGCTCAAGCCATGATTCATGCCTGTCGTACTGCGGGTGTCAAGCTCATGGTGGCCCATGTAGTGCGATTCTTCCCCGAATACGCCCAAGCCAAGGCCATCGTAGCCCAAGGTGATATTGGTCAACCGGCGGTGGTGCGGCTGACTCGTGGTTCGTCGCGACCAAACAAGGGTAACGTCAACTGGTTCACCGATTTAGAGAAGTCGGGCGGCATGATGCTCGATTTGATGATCCATGACTTCGACTATGCCCGTTGGATTAGCGGCGAGGTTAAAACGGTGTTTGCCAAAAACATCAGCAGTAAACACCCTGACGCGCCCGTCGATTACGGATTGGTGATTCTGACTCACCATAGCGGCGCGATATCCCATGTAGAAGGCTCATGGGCCTATCCGCCCCCCATGTTCCGTACTCGATTTGAAATTGCCACCGCCAACGGTTGGCTAGAGCATGACTCAGACAAGAGTGTGGCTATCGGCCTGCATCTTCATCAACAAGAAACCGCAACCACCGACGTACCGTTACCGAGTAGCCCCCTGAGCGAAAGCCCCTACGCCGCCCAACTCAAGGCGTTCTACAACCATATCGCCCATGATGCACCGCTCCCCATTTCTGCTGAGGATGGCTTGGCCGCACTACAGATTGCTTTGGCCGCGCTGGAGTCGGCCCAAATAGGTCAGCCTGTCACCCTAACCCCACCACCGGAGGTACAAGCATGAGAATCGGAATTATGAGTTTTGCCCACCTACACGCCGAAGCCTACATTCAAAATTTGCGAGCCATTCCGGGCGTAGAAATGATTGGTCTGGCTGATGACCAACCGGAACGAGGTCAACGGTTTGCCCAGCAGTTTGAGGCGAATCTCTATCCCTCTTACGAGGCCATGTTGTCTGACCAACCGGACGGGGTGATTGTCTGTAGCGAGAATTCCAAACATCGGGAACTGGTCGAATTGGCCGCCTCCGCCGGAGTGCATGTTTTATCAGAAAAGCCATTAGCCACTAATTTGCCCGACGCGCAAGCTATGCTCGACAGTTGTCAGCAGGCCAAAATCATCTTGATGACCGCCTTTCCCATGCGCTTTAGTGTGCCGTTGTTAGAGCTAAAACAGACCCTCGACCGTGGTGATTTGGGCCATGTGTATGCCTACAACACCACCAATCAAGGCCAAATGCCGATCAATCATCGGCGCTGGTTTGTTGATAAAGAGTTAGCCGGTGGCGGCGCGGTGACCGACCATACTATCCATCTGGCCGATATTTTACGTTGGTTGTTGAACAGCGAGGTAACGGAAGTATACGCCCAAGCCAACCGCATTATGCATGCCGACACCGTCGAGGTGGAGACCGGTGGGCTGGTCATGCTGACCTTTGCCGATGGCACGTTTGCTAGTATCGACTGTAGCTGGAGCAAGCCGCTCAACTACCCCACCTGGGGTGGCCTAAAAATGGAACTGATTAGCGAACGGGGGTTAACCATCGTCGATGCCTTTAGCCAAAATTTGACCGTCTATAATCAAGCCAGTGGGGGACACCATTGGGCTTACTGGGGATCGGATGCAAATCAGACTATGCTGGAGGAGTTTGTGCAAGCGATACAGGAAGAACGCCCACCATGTGTCACCGGGCAGGATGGCTATCGAGCCGTAGAGATTGTTCAGGCCGCCTATCAATCGATTAAAACGGGCCAACCCATCATGATATGAGAATATGATGCGTGGGTAGTCCGGCACAAGTAGTGATGGCAGAATCCGGAGTGCAAGGCTTGCCTTGCATGCAAAGCGAGCTTTGCACTCCTCAAAATGACTCCAAAAATTTATTAAACATGGGGGTTGACAACGATATAAAGTTATGTTATACTAGCTTTGTAAGTTCACTGGACTAACAAAATGATTAACACGAAAAAAGCAACTCGGGAACAAACCAAACAACATAATAAACAGTTGGTACTCAACACCATTTACGGCCAAGATCGCATCAGTCGAGTTGAGGTAGCTCGTTTAACCTCTTTAACCCGCACCACCGTTTCTAGCGTGGTCAGCGAACTGATGGATGAAGGTTTAGTAGCCGAAGTCGGGGTTGGGCCATCTGCTGGTGGGAAACCACCTATTTTGTTGAGTGTAGTAGATGACTCATACCATCTCATTGGTTTAGATTTAGCCAATGGCAAGTTCCGAGGAGCAGTGTTTAATCTACGAGGTAAAATTCGGCACCGAGTTGAAATCCCCATCGACGGACAAGGTGGCGATGAGGCCTTGGAATTGGTCTATCAACTGTCTGACCAACTGCTCAAAGCCACCCACAGCTCCCTGCTCGGCATTGGAATTGGCGCTCCCGGCGTGATCGATCCATTGCAAGGCATTGTTCGCCAAGCGGTTAATCTTAAATGGGAAAATTTATCCCTCGTAGCGTTATTAAGAGACCGATACGGCCTGCCGGTTTATCTGGTCAACGATAGCCATGCCGCCGCTCTCGGAGAGTACACCTTTGGTCAGCATGATAATGCGACCAGTTTGATTGTCGTCAAAATTGGACGAGGGATTGGAGCCGGTATCGTTATTAACGGGCAACTATTTTATGGAAACGGCTACGGGGCTGGCGAAATTGGACATGTCGTCGTGGCAGGCAATGGTCAACAATGTCAATGTGGCAACTATGGTTGCTTAGAAACCGTCGCCGGTAGCCGAGCATTATTAAAAGAGGCCATAACCATTGCTCAAAACAATCCGCAGTCGCAACTTAATCAGTTTAGCAACTCCCCTGAACAACTTTCCATGGATCAGGTCATTGAAGCCTTCAATAATGGCGATAAATCATTAGAGCCATTTCTGGCTAATGCGGGTCGATACTTGGCCGTGACCATCGCCAATTTAATCGGAGCTTTGAACATTGAGCATATCGTTATCGCTGGCCGAGTAGCCAACTTCGGGCCAGCCATCTTAATCCCGCTTCAAACTGAGCTACATAAACGGATTTTAAGCACGCTCGTGGCTCGCACCAAAATTGTCACTAGTAATATTAATGCTGATGTGGTTAAGCTCGGTGCGGCCGCTTTATTATTAACTTCTGAACTAGGTTTAACCTAGACCCATTACAATTTAAACTTTATAAAATAACAACTTTTAGGAGATTTTCAAAAATGACGCATTTAGAATTAGTAAAACCCAACTTTGTTCCCCCATTAGATGAAGGGTATCGACCGGCTGTTTTAGCCAACCGAGCCTATAAACAAGCTGTCGCCGAATCGGGTGACGGAGTTGACTTAGTCTTAGCCCTAAAACGAGCCGATGGCTCCATTTCTCGGTATGAACTGACCGTTTTCCCAGAAGGCCATGCTCAAGCCGAAGCTAATTTACAGTATGTAGAGCGAATCGCCAAGTTTTTGTTGTGGCAACGAGGTGGCTGGAAACTGTATGTGGGTGGCCCAGAAAGTATTGGCAACCACATCAAACAGGTTTACTCTGCGGACGGCGAACGAGCTTTTGACTATAAATTTATGGGTGAAAAAGTATATGAAAATCCATTTACTGTAGAGATTTGCTCGGCGCAAGATGTACCATCAGCCAACGAGGTTGGTCAAGCACTTGGTGGTCATTTAGATGGATACCGCATTGGTTTTGACCTTGGCGCTTCTGACCGCAAAGTTTCCGCCGTCGTCAATGGCGAAGCGATTTACAGCGAAGAGGTGGTCTGGCAACCCCGTCAACAACTCAACCCCGAATATCACTATAACGAAGTGATGACCGCCCTCCGCACTGCCGCCAGCAAAATGCCCCAAGTTGATGCAATTGGTGGGAGTTCTGCTGGGGTCTACGTCAACAATCGGCCTATGGTTGCTTCATTGTATCGAGGTATTTCACAAGAAGATTTTCCTCAAATCAAAAACATGTTCCTCCGCATCCGAGATGAGTTCGGCATTCCGTTGGAAATCATCAACGATGGCGATGTAACGGCTCTGGCCGGAGCGATGTCTCTTAAAACGAACGGTGTGTTGGGGATTGCGATGGGATCAAGTGAGGCGGTTGGATATGTCTCCAAAGAAGGCACGATTACGGGTTGGTTAAATGAGTTAGCCTTTGCCCCGGTCGATTATCGAGAGGATGCCCCAGTTGATGAGTGGTCGGGTGATAAAGGCGTTGGCGCACTCTACTTCTCGCAACAATGCGTCTTCCGACTTGCGCCCGCCGCTGGTATCGACATTCCGGCTGATGTGACGGATGCCGCAAAATTAAAATCAGTACAAGAGAAACTGGAAGCTGGTCATGACGGAGCGACAAAAATCTGGCAAAGCATGGGCTACTACCTCGGTTACACCTTGGCCCACTACGCCGAATTTTATGACCTGAACCATGCCCTTATCTTAGGCCGCTGTACCTCTGGTCGAGGTGGACAACTGATCCTCGACGGAGCTAACGAAGTTTTGAACGCTGAATTCCCTGAGTTAGCCAAATCTGTAAATATCCAATTACCGGACGAGAAAAGCCGTCGCGTTGGACAATCCATCGCCGCCGCTAGTCTGCCTGCAATTGCTTAAAATGTAAGGTGTGGCACGTCCAAGTTAGACCTGACGGTTTGATAAACCGTCAGGTCTGTGCCAAAAATTTCTGAATAACCGAATAACTTTATATGACAAATAAACTACTATTCTTACCCAACCCACGTCAACTGACCTTCCATGACGGAATCGTCAGCCTAACAGCCGAACAAGCCATAGCCCTTGATTCTGCTGATACACAGAGTCTTTATTTTACGGCTCGACAGTTACAAACTGCCTTAAAAACCCACGCCAATCTCGATTGGGAAATCATCGCTGGAACGACCATTCCGGCTGACCAAATTGGCGTGACTCTGAGCATCATTCCCGATAGCATGACCCACCCGCAAGGGTATCAACTTAGTATTACCGCAAATGGCATCTTTATTATTGCTAGTACACCCGCTGGAGCCTACTACGGCATGTTGACTCTCAGCCAAATTATAGAGCAACATCAAACGACGTTACCGCTATTGCTCATCAACGATTGGCCGGATTACTTTAATCGAGGGGTGATGTTAGACATTAGCCGAGATAAAGTACCGACTATGGAGACGTTATTTGACCTGATTGATCAGTTCGCGGCATGGAAGATGAATCAACTCCAACTCTACACGGAGCACACCTTCGCCTATCGTAATCATCCAGAGGTGTGGGCCAACGCCTCGCCGATGACTGGTGAGGAGTTGTTACAGCTTGATGCCTACTGCCAAGAACGGTTTATCGAACTCGTACCGAATCAGAATACGTTTGGTCACATGCGGCGCTGGTTGACCCATGACCGCTACAACTCCTTAGCCGAGTGTCCCAATGGCTGTGACACTGGCTCAGAGGAATGGGGTTATTTTGAAGAGCCGTTCACGCTTGACCCGACCAATCCGGCCAGTTTGGATTTAGTCCGTAGTTTGATTGACGAACTCGGCCCCCACTTTAAGAACCGACAATTTAACATCGGGGCTGATGAGCCGGTGGAGTTAGGGCAAGGTAACAGCAAAGAGGTAGTGGCAAAAAAGGGGAAAGGACGAGTTTATCTGGAATTTTTGCAGAAGATATATCGGGAACTGAAAGCCCGTGGTTATACTATGCAGTTTTGGGGCGATATTATCATGGAATACCCCGAACTGACCCCAGAACTACCCAAAAATTCTGTCGCCCTAGAGTGGGGATACGAGGCTAACCATCCGTTTGATGACCACGGCGAGAAGTTCGCCGCCGCAGGCATACCCTACTATGTTTGCCCCGGCACCTCAAGTTGGAACAGTATCTCGGCTCGCACCAACAACGCGGTCGCCAATCTGCAAAATGCGGCCAAAAACGGTCTCAAACATGGCGCGGTCGGCTACTTGAACACCGATTGGGGCGACAATGGACATTGGCAACCGTTACCAGTCAGCTATCTAGGATTTGCCTACGGCGCGGCGTTGAGTTGGGGATATGAGACCAACCTCAACCAAGATATTCCCCAACTGATTAGCCATCATGTCTTTCGAGATGAGACCGGAATCATGGGGAAACTGGCTTACGATTTAGGAAATGCTGACCAAAGTTTAGGGCTGAAAATTCATAATAACAGTCCGCTATTTTTACTACTCCAAAAGCCAGTGGACGAAATAATAGAAAAATATAACTTAACTGAAGCAAAACTAAATGACATTCTGAGCTATATCGACACCGTCATGGTCTCTTTAGAGGACGCGACTATCAACCGTCCCGATGCAGCGTTAATCAAACAGGAATTTAATTGGGTCGCCAACATGTTACGTCACGCCTGTCGCCGAGGAGTTTGGAGTATTGGTAACAGGGTAGATGACACGCTCCGTCAACAGTTGGCGACCGACGCAGAACAGTTACTCGATACATTCCGGCAGACTTGGCAGGCGCGTAATCGCTCCGGTGGACTCGATGATAGTTTTGCCTGGCTGGTCAAGATGGCGAACGCGTATGATACGGACACGGATAAACGCTGATATTCCCAGATAATGTTTTTGAGTAACGGAGCAATCTTCCTGCAAGTTCAAAAACTTGCAGGAAGATGATGAATCAAACTCTTTATCTTTAAAGCTGTTGCACGGCTATCAACGTAAGCCGAGACATGTAGCACATGCTTCAGCCTGTGCCGCACAGTCTTAGTACCCGACAGAAAATTTAATCTGAACTAATTAACACAGAGTTTCACAGAGGAACACGAAGATTCACAGAGAAAAAACGAATTATTTTTCTTTTGTATTACTCTGTGTCACTCTGTGCTTCTCTGTGAAACTCTGTGTTCCTGTTTTAGTTTTCCCTAAGCCACTTTGTCGGGTAGCAAGCCGCACAGTC
>JAUCGB010000017.1 GCA_030377895.1 Anaerolineales bacterium HSG24 | reverse complement strand
CGGCAGTAGGGGTGGGGGCTGATGATGTACGTAACCTGAGTTTGCCAGTGGGGACGGGCGTTGTCGGATGGGTTATCTCAAATGAACAGGCCGCAATTATACCCGATGTCCGACAGGACGACCGATTTTATGCTGATATTGATAAGCAGATTGGTTTTCATACACGGTCGATTATGTGCGCGCCGCTACGAGTTGAAGAGCATATTATAGGTGTAATTGAACTTATCAATATCGACGATTCACACTTGAATGATGATGGGCTAAAGATATTGACTATTTTTGCTGACCATGCCGCCTTAGCGATTGAAAATGCGAATCTCCTAGCCGAGACACGCAATTGGTCTCAACAACAAGACTCATTGGTCAAATCGCGGGTCGAAGTCCCCTCTGACCGAGCCTTAGAAGCCCTGTTGACCATGGTCAGCCAACAAATGATTGACCTCCTTAAGGCTGATATGTGTATCATCTCGCGGTGGGAAAAAACCAAAAATCAACTGAGAATTCTACAAAAATACGTAAAACCAGAACTCACCGAACGCGCCCAAACGGTGCGCTCGCTAATGTTCTCGCCGTTGGTGTGGGCCTTAGAAAACAAAGGTATTAGTGTGTTAGAACTGAGCAATAAAAATAGCCCACCCAACGGTCTAAAATGGCTCAATACACTCAAATTACAAGAACTATTTCTGATTCCTCTAACTTATCATGGCGAAGTGGTTGGTTTGGTCGAAGTCGGAAGCTCGCATAAAATCAGACAGTTCACTAGAGATGACCTGCGGTTAGCTGAAACAGTTATTGCCCAAGTTGCGGCGGCCATCGAACACGCTCGCCTCCATGATGAAACCACCCGTCGTCTGGCCGAAACAACGGTTCTACAAGAGATTATGACGGTTGCCGCGGCCACACTCGATTTCGACGAGGTATTAAATGATACTACAAAAGCATTACATCGTATTTTGGGGATAGAACGATTAGCCATTTTTTTGCCTGTTTATGATGATGATGCGTATGTTTGGGCGCACCCAGCAACAGTTGGTTTCGATTCCATCGGCCCTGATCCGATTCCACTAGAAAATAGCGTTATCGAATTGGTAATGCAGTACCAAAAACCGAGACTGATTAACAATGTTTATGAGACGAATACCGATAGTTTTGCCCCGGATACAGAATCGGCTATGTATGTTCCAATAGTATTAGACAAAAAGGTGGTGGCAATTTTAAGTGCTGAAAGCCCACGCTTAAACGCCTTCGCCACAAGGGAGTTAGACCTTTTTAGTGCCATCGCGGCGGAACTAGCCATCGCCCTAAAAAATGCCAAATTGTTTCAAGCCGAGCATCAGTCGGCTCAACAACGACAGGCACTCATGGATATATTTGCCGATTTGAGTTTGGAACTTCAGCCCAATATCCTATTCCAACGGATTATCGAGCGAGCGGTTCAGGTGATTCCTCATGCCGATGCCGGTAGCCTAATTGTCCCGCAGGGTCAAGTGTTTGGTTATGCCGCCGCAGTAGGACTTGATCTCAAAAAACTCCAGCATTATACCTTTTCTAGGGAGCGGATGATTAAAGAGTGGCCCCCCCCCTCAACAAGTTCGCCGTCTCACAACCAAGGAACTGACTAAAGTTTCTCAGAAAAATATTCAAAATGGATTTGATGCGTTTCAGAATATCGGCTTACACAAAATACAATGCACTATTCAAGCGAGACTCCAAGTAGGTGATGAAATCTTAGGGCTACTAAGTATTGATAGTTTTTTCGCGCCCAGTGTCTTTACAGCCTACGATGAGCAGACACTGCTTCTATTCGCGAACCAAGCCGCCATAGCCCTGCAAAATGCCCGTTTATTTGATGGAATTCGCACTGCTGAAGTAAACTATCGCGATTTATTTGATAATGCCAGCGATTTTATCATCACCCTCGACAGCAATTTTAATATCACTAACGCCAATAAGGGGGCGTTGAATGCCACAGGTTACAGTTTCGATGAAATCTTAGACCAGCCTTTAATCCGTTTTATCCCTTCCACCCAAAACCCGTCCCTCTACAAGATTATCAAAACTCTGATGAACGCGCCACATAAGCCGAATATGTTTGAAATTACAGTACGCGGCAAACTGCATCAGGAAATTTTGTTGGAGGCCATGATTAGAACTCAGCGGAAAAAAGGTGGTTCAACTAGTATTCACTGCATCGCTAGAGATGTTACTCACCGACGTGCCTTAGAGCAAGAACTACAGCAGACCGAAAAATTGTCGGCCATTGGTAAGCTAGTCGCTGGAGTGGCCCATGAACTGAACAATCCACTGACTACAGTCATCGGATATGCCAGTCTATTAAAAGAAAGCGGTTTTCCTTCTGAATATCAAGCCGATTTAGATACTATTTTCCGACATGCTCAACGAGCCAGATTCATCGTTAAGGATTTATTAACCTTCGCTCAAAAAGTCAAACTTAATGCCTTCCCAACTAACATTAATGACATCATTTTATCCGCAGTTTCTCAACTTAGGCCGACTATACAAAGACATGATATTCAGGTTACATCTCAGATTGATTTTGATTTACCCCTGATTATGGGCGATACGCATCAACTTGAGCAGGTATTTATCAACCTTTTAACCAATGCCTGTCAAGCTCTCGCCACACACGAAGCCTCACGACGGATAAAAATTACCTCAGCAGTTAAAGAGAAGTCGGTTATTTTAACTATAGCCGATAACGGGCCCGGTATACCTGAACATGCCATTCACCAAGTGTTTGAACCATTTTTTAGTACTAAAAAGATGGGGCATGGTACTGGACTAGGGCTATCAATCTGTTTTGGAATCATCCGCGAGCATAAAGGGCGTATTTGGGCTGAAAATCAAACCAACGGGGGAGCTATATTCTATATTCAACTCCCCGTCGCAAATAATTCCACAATCACTCAGGAGACCAACCACTCTCATGAAGTAAGCAAAATAAACAATCAAAAATTAGATATTTTGACAATTGATGATGAAACGGCGGTCTTAGAGTTACTCCAACGAGTGTTAAGCCCGATGGGACATCTGATTGATCAAGCGAAGGATGGTCAAATAGCTTTGCAAAAACTGACTGAAAATGATTACGATTTAGTAATTTGTGACATTGTTATGCCCGATATTTCTGGAATAGAGTTCTATAAAACCATCACCCACAAATATCCCAAATTGGCCGAAACCTTCATGTTTATCACTGGCAACGCTAGTGACCTAAAAACCAAATATTTTCTGGAGCAATCCGGGGTACCTTGGTTATCGAAACCATTCTTGCCCTCCGAATTAGAGGAATTGGTTAATAATCGGGTTGATAAGCTCAAAAAAATCGGCCAATTGGAATGAAACGGTTTTCGTACTAGAGACGCAGGTCACAGCCTGTTACCCCACGCATCCACGTAGAGCCAATTTCGTTTTGACAATTTTTTATATTTATGTTATCATCTGTGACTGTTTTAACTCCGCCCTTATCGGCGGAGATTTTTTTTGTTGCGCTATATTTGTCAACTATCAAAGCGAAAATTATGCGAAGTGTAAATTGGGATTATAACAAACAATTGGTCAATATGATTGACCAACGACAATTACCCAGTGTGTTTGAGCGAGTTGAGCTAACGAGCTATCAGGAGGTTGCGACCGCCATTCGGGAGATGTATGTGCGCGGTGCCCCGGCTATCGGCGCGGCGGCGGCTTATGGTATAGCTTTGGCGGCACAACAGAGCAAAACTCACGACCTGCTTGCATTTCGCCAAGATATGGCAGACGCGGCAAAAAATTTACAGGCAACTCGTCCCACTGCGGTTAATCTTTTTTGGGCTTTAGAGCGAATCATGGCGGTAGTTCGTAATGAAGCATACGATAATATTGCCTCCATACGGACAGAGGTACTGGCCGAAGCGCAACGGTTAGCCGATGAGGATGTTGAAATCAACCAGCGTTTGGCCTGTAACGGGGCGGCCTTGGTCAACGATGGGGACACGATTTTGCACCATTGTAACACTGGCTCGTTGGCGACGGTTGATTGGGGAACTGCACTCGGAGTCATCCGTATGGCTAATCAACAGGGCAAAAATATTCATGTTCTGTTAGATGAAACTCGCCCTCGGCTACAAGGGGCGCGTCTGTCGGCATGGGAATGTGAACAGTACAATATTCCCTACAGCATCATCGTCGATAATGCCGCCGGTCACTTTATGCGAACTGGACAAGTCAACATCGTTTTTGTCGGCTCCGACCGAACTGCGGCCAATGGTGATGTGGCGAACAAAATCGGTACTTACAAACTTGGCGTGGTCGCTCGCGAAAATGGGATTCCTTTTTTCCCTGTCGTACCGACCTCCACCGTCGATTTATCGCTTTCTACCGGAGACGATATTCCGATTGAGGAGCGAGATGGGACTGAAATCACTGAGCTAACCTTATTTGGCCGTCCCATTGCCCCAAAGGGGGCCAAGGTACGCAATCCGGCATTTGATGTCACTCCGCATAAATATGTGACTGGAATTGTCACTGAACATAGCGTAGTTTACCCACCTTTTAAAGTCAATTTACGTAACGTTGTAACAGCAGAACAAGCAAAAATTAGCAACTAATCTGTAGCTGTAGACAGTGGGTTGTAGATATTCATCGCTACCATCAACCGTCTACCGTGTACTATCAACCTTATGACAGTAGCAGTAACAGGCTCGATGGCCTTTGATTATATTATGTCCTTCCCCGGCAAGTTTGCCGATTATATTTTGCCGGATCAAATTGAGATTTTATCGGTCAGCTTTTTGGTCGATTCGATGCGTCGAGAGCGAGGTGGTAACGCTGGAAATATCGCCTATAGTTTAGCCCTGTTGGATCAACCATGTTTGTTGATGGCGACGGTCGGGCAAGATGCACCGGAATATATTGCCGGTTTACGAGAACGAGGCGTTGATACGCAGGGAGTATTACAACTCTCTACCGACTTTACGGCCTCATTTTTTGTTAGTACCGATAAGAAAAATAATCAGATTGCCAGTTTTTATACTGGTGCGATGTCCAAAGCAAATCGAATTAGTTTTCATAATCAAGAGTACGAAGTCATAGATTTGGCGATTATTTCACCCAACGACCCGACAGCGATGGTCAAATATGTGGATGAATGTCGAGAGTTGAAGATTCCCTATATTTATGATCCCAGTCAACAGATTCCTCGTTTAACGCCGGAAAATCTAGTAAATGGGATTGATGGGGCAAAAATTTTGATTGTGAACGATTATGAATTTGAGATGATCAAAAAGCAGACTGAGCTTAATGATGCCCAGATTCAAGAACGAGTCGAGACTCTAATTATCACCCAAGGCGAAAAAGGGGCATTGATTCGGACTAACGATAAAGAGTATGATATTCCGGTAGTTAAACCAACTCGAATCGCTGACCCAACGGGGGTTGGCGATGCTTTCCGCTCAGGCGTGATAACTGGCATGATGCGGGGCTACCCGTGGGATGTGTGTGGTCGTCTTGGCTCTATCGCGGCGACTTATGTACTAGAACAACATGGAACCCAACGCCATGGCTACAGCCGTCCGCAATTTGCTGACCGTTATCGAAAAGTGTATGGTGATGCAGAAGAGCTAGAGGATTTTTTGGCCTTTCAAAAGCCAAAACTGTGATGGACAAATTTGCAAATGCGCGAATAGTAAATTTGCAAACAGCATTACCAAAGTAAATTTAATTTTATAGGAGATTTTTGTTGAGCAAGAAAGAGTTCGATATTAAAGATATAAGCTTAGCCGAGCAAGGACGCTGGCGCATTGAATGGGCGATGAAAGAGATGCCCGTTTTACGTTCATTGATGGAACGTTATAGTAAAGAACGTCCCCTAGAAGGCGTTAAGATGAGTGGTTGTTTACACATTACCACCGAAACAGCAAACTTAGCTCGGATTTTGCAAGCCGCTGGGGCTGACCTCGTTTTGACGGCGAGTAATCCACTAAGTACCCAAGATGATACGGCCGCGGCCTTGGTTTCCGTCTATGAAATCCCTGTATTTGCGATTAAAGGTGAGGACAATGACACCTATTATCAACACCTTAACGCCGCGCTAGACCATCGACCAAGTTTGACTATGGATGACGGGGCTGACTTGGTCAGCATTATCCATAGCAAGCGTCGCGATCAGTTAAGCGAAGTGGTCGGTAGCACCGAAGAGACCACCACCGGCGTTATCCGTCTGCGAGCTATGGCCGCGGAAGGTGCGCTGGAGATTCCAGTTATCTCGGTGAATGATGCCGACACCAAACACCTGTTTGATAATCGTTATGGAACTGGACAAAGTACCTTGGATGGCATCATCCGTTCTACCAACATCTTGATTGCGGGCAAAACCTTCGTGGCTGGTGGATACGGCTGGTGTAGCCGAGGGATTGCCATGCGAGCGCGAGGTTTAGGGGCAAATGTTATCGTCACCGAAATTAACCCAACCAAAGCCTTAGAGGCGGTCATGGACGGTTTCCGAGTTATGCCGATGATAGAAGCCGCACCGCAAGCAGATTTTATATGTACCGCGACAGGTGACAAACATGTGGTTGATAAACATCACTTTGAAGTGATGAAAGATGGCTGTTGTGTCAGCAACTCCGGTCACTTTAACGTCGAAATCAACCTCCCGGCTATAGAAGAGATGGCCGTTGAAAAACGTCGGCCTCGTACTTTTGTGGATGAGTATCTATTGGCTGATGGACGTAGTATTCGCGTTTTAGGTGAAGGTCGTTTGGTCAATCTGGCCGCCGCCGAAGGGCATCCTTCTGCCGTGATGGACATGAGTTTTGCCAACCAAGCCATGAGCGCGATTTATGTCTATCAAAACCATGAAAAGTTAGAAAACAAAGTATATGCGGTACCGAAAGAGATTGATGAAGAGATTGCTCGCTTCAAACTCCAAGCGATGGGTGTCGATATTGATGTCTTGACTCCAGAGCAAGAAGCCTATCTTAACAGTTGGCACGAAGGCACATAAATTAGAGGCTTTGGATATGAGTTTGGGTCATGTCACTCTGAACGGGCTATCAACTTAACATGCGACAGATAATATCGTAGCACAGTCTTTAGACTGTGCACAGGCTGAAGCATGTGCTACATGTCTCGGCTTAGGTTGATAGTCCTCTGAACGTAATAGGATGAATTCATGAGCGAAAAACCAATTACATTTGAAGGTAACAACACTGACTTAATGGCGATTATTGGCGCGATAACCGCGGCCATGACCTTATTCTCCTGCGGAACAATGGGATTTGGCTTCTACTGTATGCCCTGTATTCCTGGATTTTTCGGTTTAATTGGCTTATTGACCGCACATGAAGCGACAGACCCACAACGCACCCAACTTTTATCTTGGATAAGTTTGGGCGTGACCTTTTTGTTTGTGGCCCTGATTGGCATGTTCATCCTACTATATTTCTTATTCATTGCCCTGGCAATTGCGGCTGGAAACTAAATACCGTTCGTAACATTGAGTTATTGAAAATATCTCAAAAATTGCCGATTATACAGTCTTTCAGATAATGATTTTCAAAACCAACCTTCCCGCAAGTTCAAAACTTGCGGGAAGGTGACGACTGAAAATGTTTCTCTATAACATTGTCAAGATAACATCAGATTGATAATTTTAATTTTCAAATAGATAAGGAAGTACAACAAAATGACAACTACATTTATGAGTTCTCCGCAACTCTTTTTCACCAGTGAATCTGTAAGTGAAGGTCACCCTGATAAAATGTGTGACCAAATCAGCGATGCCGTATTGGATGCGATTTTTACACATGATCCGAAAGCTCGGGTCGCATGTGAAACCGCTATCACCACCGGCTTAGTCTGTGTAATGGGCGAAATCACCACCAGCGCCTATGTCGATATTGATAAAATCGTCCGCGATACGGTTAAAGATATTGGGTACACCCGAGCCAAATACGGGTTTGACCATGAAACCTGTGGTGTAATCTCCTCCATTAAAGAGCAGTCTGCCGATATCGCTATGGGCGTGGACAAAGCCCTCGAAGCCAAAACTGGTGAGATGCAAGATGATCTCGATACTGGGGCGGGCGATCAAGGGATGATGATTGGGTTTGCCTGTAACGAAACCGACGAGTTGATGCCTTTGAGTATTTCGTTAGCCCATCAGCTAACTCGCAAAACCAGCGAGGTTCGCAAAAATGGGACGATTACCTATCTTCGCCCTGATTCTAAAAGTCAAGTGACGATTGAGTATGAGTATGGCAAACCAAAACGTGTCGATGCGATTGTCATCTCCACCCAACATGGTCCTGAAGTCACTCAAGACCGGATTCGAGCTAATGTGATAGAAGAAATTATCCATCCCGTTGTGCCGAGTACCATGATTGACGATAACACGAAAATCTATGTCAACCCGACGGGGCGTTTTGTGACAGGTGGCCCGATGGGTGACGCGGGCTTGACCGGACGTAAAATCATTGTTGATACCTACGGTGGCGTGGCTCGTCATGGTGGGGGCGCGTTCTCTGGTAAAGACCCCTCAAAAGTTGACCGCTCTGCCGCTTACATGACCCGTTACATTGCCAAAAATATCGTAGCCGCGGGTTTGGCTGACCGAATTGAGTTCCAAGTCAGCTACGCCATTGGAGTGGCTCGACCAGTTTCCCTCAATGTCGAAACCTTTGGCACCGGCCATGTCAGCGATGAGAAAATCATTGAGCTTGTTAACGAACATTTCGACCTCCGTCCAGCCGCGATTATTCGCGACCTCGACCTGCTACGTCCCATCTATCGCCAAACTGCCGCTTATGGTCACTTTGGCCGAACCGATATTGACCTACCGTGGGAGAAAACCGACAAAGCCGAGCTGTTACGCAAGGCCGCGGGGTTGTAAATTCTGCGACAAACAACAGACTCTAAAGGCTTTTAAAACCTTTAGAGTCTAAGAATCAAGGTAGCTAAACCAAACGCCCCTAATTCATGATAACATCTATTAGGGGCGTTTTTGTTTTAGAGTCTTTCAGATAATGGTTTTCAATTCAAGACCAACCTTCCCGCAAGTTTAGAACTTGCGGGAAGGTAACGGCTGAAAATGTTTATCTGAACATCTATAGAGTGACCTGCTATATTTTAAGAATTCAGTATTTATAACAGGTGATTTAATACTACGAATGTTTAAGTTTCAGTCATGGTTTACCATGTTAGAGCTTCTGAAGGGGTTAAAAGTCGGTTAAATATATAAAGGGTTAAGAAAATAGGGATCATTACCGCACTGTTTAAAACTGCCACAGGTAAAATAATGCTTGTTAATAGAGTTTCCCAAGGCATGGGACGGCCTAATTGGATCAACAAGAAGGCAGCCAATCCATTAAAAAAGACGGTTGCCGGTAGAATTAAGATCGCAGGTAGAATCAGGTTGTTTTCGCCAAAAATGCGATCATGTACCAGATCCGTTAACAAGGCCGTTAAACCAATACTCAAGCTAAATATCCCAAATGGCGCACCAGAGAGGATATCAAATCCAATACCGGCAAAAATAGCGATAAATACACCTTCGTCAAGTCCCCTTAATATCACCCAACTGAGGGTGACAATGAGGACAAAATCGGGGTGAACCAGATTAACTTTGGTATATGGCGAAACGGTGATTTGGGTAAATAAGGCGATGATGACGGTCAGATACGGAAATAGGGCGTTAATTGTCGTCCTCTTGGTTTAGCAACTCGGCTTCAAAATCAATCGGATCAAAAGAGGTAATTATCAACAGGGTTTCGAGCTTGCCAAAATCAACAGTGGGGCGAACACGAGCCGTTTGAAACAGGTCTTGGTCACGTTGAAGCACCTCTGTCACCTGCCCGATGACCAGTTTGCTAGGGAAGTTTCCGCCCAACCCTGAACTCAGCACAATATCGCCGGGGTTGATGGTGTCGCCTTGGGGGATACGATCCAAGATGAGCGTCCCGTCGATATTGCCCCGTACCACGCCGGTGGCGCGATTGTTTTGGGTGATGGCGTTAACTGCGCTAGCCGAGTCAATCAACATGAGTACTTGGGCCGAGTTTGGCCCGACCGCGACCACTCGTCCGACCAAACCACGGTCGGTAATGACTGGCATGTTCCGAGCGATTCCGTCACGCGCTCCGACATCGACATAGACAAAATAGAGTAAATTGGTTGGATCAACTCCGATACTACGTCCTATGACGGTGGATGGTTGATAGTTCGTTTGAGGATTACTGCGGGTGTAGTTGAGGAGTTGGCGTAACTGTTCATTCTCTCTTTCTATCTCACGAAGACGAACGTTTTCTACAACCAACGTATTATTAACGATTTCTAGCTCTGTAACCCGATTTTGCAGGGTAATAACATCTGTGGGCAAGGTGGTTTGACCAACAATATCTTGCACAGTCAGGGTAATGCTCTGTTGTATAGGAGATATAGCGCTTTGTAGGTTGGTACGGAGTGAGGTTAAGTAGCCAAGTTGGTCTAACACAAAGCCTAATAAAACAAGTGTTATGAAAAACCCGAGGTATAATGACCTGTTCAATGCAAAAAAGGGCCTCGATTAGGAATATAGAAATAATCCTATGAATGTATGGAGGTCACGCTGTAGCGTGACAATAGTAAAAGTTGGTAAAACCGCCTTAGAAACCCGATTTCTTTGAGAAATCGGGTTTCTGACGTTCTTTCTGGCGAGTTCACTGAATATTTACGGACAATAAGGGGTGCATAGATTTGTGGGGCGACATCCATTCTACACACCCTTTTCAATGCCAGATATCAAAACCACTCTTGGTGAAAAAACGTAATTACAGGCAGCTTCAAATGGCTTTGTCCTATATAATTCACCATTCACCATTTACCATTTATAATTACATGTATTTATCACGGCTATTTAAGGATGCTAAGACTGCGGCATATTTATCATAACTCTCTAACACTTGCCCGGCCCCACGAGCCACACAGGTTAAGGGGTCGTCGGCAATATAAACCCGCACCTTAGTTTCTTCAGAAAGCCGCTCGGTTAAACCTTGTAGTAACCCACCGCCACCCGCTAAGACAATACCATTTTCCATCAGGTCGGCAATCAGTTCGGGAGGCGTTTCATCAAGTGCATCACGGACAGAATCAATAATCACTTGTACCGCATCAGCAAGGGCTTCGCGGACTTCAACACTAGAGACCTCAACAGAATCGGGTAGCCCTGTAATCAGGTTGCGGCCACGTAGGGTGACAGTTTGCTCTTCGGACAGGGGATAGGCTGAACCGATGGTGATTTTGGCTCGCTCGGCCATACGTTGACCAATCAGCAAATTATATTTTTGTCGAGCGTAGTTAATAATTGCCTCATCCATCTCATCACCGGCCACGCGCAAGGAGCGACTGACAACGATGCCACCCCGTGAAAAGAGGGCAACTTCTGTGGTTCCCCCACCAATATCAATAATCATACTACCCAACGGCTCAGTAATCGGTAATCCTGCCCCAATTGCAGCAGCCATCGGTTCTTCAATAAGTAGTGTTTCTCTGGCCCGAGCGTTTCGAGCTGCGTCTTTAACGGCCCGTTCTTCGACCTCGGTCACACCACTCGGAATCCCAATCACCACTCGTGGAGCATAAAATGGTGTGGGAATGAGAGTTTGTTCGTGTACTTTTTTGATAAAGTAGCGCAACATGGCCTCAGTTTGTTCAAACTCAGAGATAACGCCATCTCGCAGAGGGCGCACGACTATAATGTTGGATGGCGCTCGTCCAACCAACTCTTTGGCATCAACGCCAATCGCCAGTGGTCTTTTATTTTTTTTCTCTATTGCTACTACAGATGGTTCATTAATAACAATACCTTTCCCTTTAATGTAAACCAATGTATTCGCTGTTCCTAAATCAATTCCTACATCAAGGGAAAATAATCCGAGTAGCCAATCTAATGGGCCTGCCACGTTATACGTTACTCCTTCAAAGATGATAGTGTATTTTAATAATCGGTAGTGATAAGGAGTGCAAAGCTCGCTTTGCCTGCCTTGCACTCCGGATTCTGCCATCACTACTTGTGTTCCCAAATCCAGTTTGGAAACAAGGGGGCTGAATGATTACCCTTTTAGGTGATGGTTACATTGTAACTGAGTATTGTCAAACACAAAAAAAGCACCATGAGCAGTGCTTTTTGATGATACACGTTCCGTGTTTCCTATCGGTTAGCTAAGGCCCGTAATCGTTTGGTGATAAAGATATACCCTTCACCGCGTACCGTTTTTAGGTAGGTTGGTTTGCTCGGATTATCCTCAATTTTTTTACGCAACCAACGGATATGAACGTCAAGGGTGCGGGTATCTCCCATGTAATTAGTGTCCCACACTTTCTGCATAATCTCTTGGCGGGTTAAAATCTGGTCATGTTGGTCTACCAACATCCGCAGGAGTCTATACTCTTTGGGGGTTAGGGTGTGCTGAGTTCGATTGTGCAGGACTTGACTTTTTTTCGAATCAATAATGAGGGTAGGCAAACGAGTAAATCGGTTTTTCTGTTTGGATGTGGCCCGCATGATGCCGCTTACAAGTTGTTGTGGGTCATTGGGCGGAACCCACACAATACCACGTCTCAGTTTGGACGCAACCGAAGATTTGTCACCGACCGCAACGCGAGGGAGGTCAAGGTCAAGTTGATGAATCGGTTTCTGAAAATTTGCTATTTTAAGCTGACCATCGGTTAAATTAAAAATAATCACATCGGGCCAGTAATTTTTCATGTTATCTATTGCTATACCCGGTGAATCAGCTATAAAAATTTTATGCTTATCGGTATTGAATGTTGAGGCCAACGATTTTGTTTTGTCGCGATATTTAGGCTCTATAATCAATAAAACGTAAGATGTATTAGTCATTTTTCGCTTTTAATCCTATCCAGTTTTAGCTTTAACTAAGGAATCGGGATTAAATAAATTGCGCGTTTCACTGGGATCGTAGTCATGCACAAGTTAATTAATACCCATTCCTAAACTTCTGAGTTACGATTAAATTTCAAATAGGTCAACTGTTTGGTTTTACTTGTTACCGCAGCCTGCTCGGCTAACCGATAGCCGCATACCCATAATATCTGCTTATTGGCCACGAGGAGAGGGACATAATCTCGTTGCGAGGCTGGAATTTTTACATTAACCATAAAAGTTTTGATTTTTTGATGTCGTCCATGTAACCCTAATGGAGAAAACCGATCCCCCGGCAATCGTGACCGTAAAAGAGGAGTATGTTTTATGGTTTCGGTATCAAGGTAGGCTTCCCATCCATAAATTCGTTTAATTTGTGTAACTGTTATATCTTCTTTAGTAATAGGTTTTGCCGTCAGTTGCCAGCCGGTGTTGCCAAGCGGGGTAACCCCGTTTAGCGTGATGGGGATTACTTGTCCTTTGTTAATATAGGGTGTTTCAAAATCCACCGTTAAGGGTAATGTGGTGATGATTAAGTCATGATAGGTAACAAATAAGGTTACGCCTTTGGGAAGGGTGACGCAGGCTCCAGTTTGACCTTGCTCGACGACATTAATCGCGCGTTCGACATGCTCAAAGCCAATATCTTTGATGCTGTGGATTAACGTCCGAATTGCCCGTCGAATCGCGCGGCGTTTCATCGCCAAAGGTAAGAGAGACCATTCATCTCGGCGAAATATCACGCCAGAAGCTGTTGATTTTGTAATCAGTCTAGTCCAATATTGCTCAAAGGCATCATTCAGAAAATCAACCTCAGCCGTGACAATCTGACTCGTATGCCGGATGTTTTTTTGAATAGCGGGGTTGTACCGTTTAAGTTCAGGTATCAACGCATGCCGAATTCGATTCCGGAAAAAGGTTGTATCTTGATTAGATACATCCTCTCTGGGAGTTAGGCCCTCGTTTTGACAGTAAAGGGTTATATCCTGTCGAGATATAGTTAACAAAGGGCGAATAATGTGACTGTTCGCAAAATCATCAAGCGATGTAAGAGGTAACATGCCCCGCAACCCTGACAAACCGCTTCCCCGTATAAGGTGCATCAAAACTGTTTCGACTTGGTCATCCGCATGATGTCCCACCGCAATTTTTGAGGCATCGACCTGTTGAGCCACACGCCCCAAAAACTGGTAGCGGGTATAACGGGACGCTTCTTCGATAGATTGTTTGTTGTAGGTCGCAATTTGGCTGATATTGTGACGCTCTACCACAATGGGTAACTGCCATTGAGCCGCAATATCTTTAACAAACAGTTCGTCCTTTTCTGACTCCGTGCCCCGTAATTGATGGTTCAGATGGGCGACGATGAGCGTTAAAGGAATCGTCGTCCGAATGGTCAACAACACATGCAGTAAGCATAATGAATCTGCTCCACCCGAAACGCCAACCACAATCGTATCAGATGCGGCTAACAGGTCATTATTCCGACAAAATTCCGCAATCTGTTGGATTACTGAATTCACGCGCCGCCCTCTATATTGGCTTCGTCGTTGGCATACAACGCGATAAACTCTTGTAGAAACTTAGCGTTGGTACGATTTAGGAAGGCTTGTTGGCCCTCTTTTTCTGGAATTGCGGACAAGAGTTTTTGCTGGAGTTTGTCAGCATACATGGCCGCATCTTTGGACGCTGGTTCATTTTTGGTAATTTGATATAATCTAGCTTTCTGGATTTGAACTAGATATTGGGCTAACCGACTGTCATGCTTTTCGGCAATTGGGGAGGCGTGAATCAGTCGATTCAGGGCGGTTTGATACTGTTTTTCATGCGTATCAACCAGTGATTGTAACCAGTGGGCGCGGATAATATATTCTGGCATGTGCGAATATTTGGCAAGGGTTAACAGTTCATTCGCAACAGTTCTGGCCTTATCCCACATCTCTACCCGAATGTAGGCTTGAACAAGCTGGTATAAAATCATAATGATTTCTATCTTAAGCCCCATCTTGGTGGCGACAGAATATACATTTTCCAATTTGTCAACGGCCTCATCGTTTCGATTCATGCGTCGATACGCGGACGCTAGTATTGATTGGGCGCGTAAAATATATAACGGTGAACCAAGGTCTAAGGCTAAAGCATAACTTTTTTCGGCTAGGTCTAAACATTTTTCGTTTAATCCCAAAACAAGATAGTAGTGACTTAGCCAAGTCATGCCCAAAGTTTGCCATCCTTTTTGCTGTTGTTTGTTGGCAATCTCTAATCCGGTACGGATATTATTTTCGGCTTCCTCAAATTCACCTTGATAGATTTGGCTTAAGGCTTGATGGTAACGAAGTGGTGGGGCGAGGTAAAAATCACCCGATTTTTCATACATGCTATCAACCTCAGCCACAATCTCATCAGCCACTCGATAATGCCCCAAAATAACTTGAGTTCGTAGCATGGTACTCAGCGATTTTATCAATCCACCGCGATACCCTAAACGGCGACGCACCTTGATAATCTCTTCTTCGTATCGTTTTAAACAGGCGATGGTTTCGCCTTGTTCTAACAAAACCCAAGCAAAACCATCTTCCGCTTCGATACGAATAACTTCGCGTTTAATATCAACACAAAGGCCACGTGCCTCAATGTAATATTCTTGGGCTTGGCTTAGGTCGCCCATAGAGGCGTAAAAGCTCCCCAGTTGGTTTAATGTGTCTGCAATACCACGTTTATCTCCAATCCGGCGAGCTACTTTTAAGGCCGCTTGGAACAGTTCCGTTGCGGTGGAGAAATCGTAGTTCGCATGGAGATAGCCGATGCCATTTAGAGCGCGTAATTCAGCCGAATCATTGTTTAATTCTTTGGCTTTGGCTAACATCATCTCGTAATCTTTGATTGCCTTTTGAGGCTCACCTAAACGAGATAATATTTTGGCTCGGCCATTATAAATTTGAATGAAGGCTGAATGGTCAAGTTCCTTTTCATCCATCTTCTTCGCCACATCTAGCGCGGAGGTATAAAACTCAACGGCTTCACGATTGTAGAAGGATTGAATTGCCGCCTCTGCCGCTCGTACCAAATAACGGAATGTTCTCGACCAAACCTCACCTTTACTATAATGTTCGGCCACGGTAGCCGCGTACTGCTCACCAAGTTGCCAATATAAACGAGCCATATAATCAGCAATTCGTTTGTGTAGTGCTTGGCGTTGACCGAGTAACATACTATTATACGCTGTTTCGTAAGTCAGCACATGTTTGAACATGTATCCTTGTTTAGAGTCAATCATTTTATCTTCAATTAACTCCGATGTTTTAAGCTTTTCAAGCGCACTTTCTAACAGCGTTTCATCTCTGATCATGGGGGCTAACATAAACCGGGGGAAGACTCGACCTATAATCGCCGCGACCTGTAACACTTGTTTGACATCATCATCCAAACGGTCAATCCGAGAAGTAAACACCCCCTGTAACGTATCAGGAATGTCCATAGCCGTTACTTCACGGGTAATTTCCCAATGATGTCCTTTTCGTTGGATGATTTCTTGTTCAGTTAGACTACGGAGTACCTCTTCTAAAAATAGGGGATTACCCTCCGCCCTACTTAGTAGCAGTTTTTCCATGTCTTTTGGAATACTATCAATTTCTAGGAGACGAGTAATCAACTGACGGCTTTCTTGGTCTGTCAGAGGCCATAGGGTCAATTCAGTAACGTCGTCACCGTAATCAGTTTTGCTAGAATTTCTTACCCTCCAGAACGTTGTATCTCGTTCTAAACGGGTGGCACAAATCAGCAAAACAGGTATATAAAGGGTCAGGGTGAAGAGGTATTCGATTAACGCAACCGAACTTGGGTCGGCCCAATGTAAATCTTCAAAAACCATGACGACCGGATGAAGACTCGACAGTCCTTCAACCCATTCGCCCATAGCTAATAACATCCGTTTTTGAAGCACTTGAGGGTCATTCAACGGTAGGTTATCTGCAATTTCGGGAGCGAGATTGAGTCCTAGCATGGTGGCTAAATAGGGGATTACATCATTTTTGCGGGTAGGAAAAATATATTCTCCCATAGCATCGAGCCGCATGTTAATCAGTGTATCATCAGACCCACCGGGAATACCCAAATAGCTATAGAGAATCTCCACAAAAAGCCGATTGGCAAAAGAACGCCGATAAGATAAACCTCGGCCAAAAAGCCATAATGGGTCACTCTGTTCATTGTTTCGGCTTGTTCCTTCTCTAGCCGTTAGCCAAACAGGTTGAGTATGTCCAGTACCATGCGTTACCTGCTCCCGAAATTCCTGTACTAAACGAGATTTACCCAAGCCAGCATCACTAGAAAGGATTACGATACCGCCTCTACCTTCATAAAGACGCTTATAGATATTCTTGAGTGTTTGAAGTTCTTCCTCACGCCCAGTGAAGGGGGCTTGACTATCAGGGCCTTGAACAGGGTGTTCTCGAGCCGATTTTAGCTCATAAACTCTGAGCGCATCTGCTTTCCCTTTTACCTTCATAGTCTCGCGTTTTTTAAATACAAAATGTCGTTTTGTAAGATTATAAGTAGCCTCGCTGACAAATACCTCGCCCCGCACCGAAACTCCTTCCAACCGCGCCGCGACATTAACGGCATCTCCCATGACGGTGTAGGAACTTTTCCGGTCAGTCCCAACCATCCCCGCAATGACGGTTCCAGTATTAATGCCGATATGCATGCCGAGCGGTTTCGCCAATGGAAACGGTGGGTTGCTATTAAATGCCTTTAACCGTTCCATCATGGAGAGCGCAGCTCGCAAGGCCAATTCAGGGTCATTTTCGTGTGCCTTTGGCGCGCCAAAAACCGCCATAATCTCATCACCGATATATTTGTCAATATAGCCATCAAACTCGTAAATCGCCTCACTTAACTCTTGTAACAAATGGTTAACCAAGGCCACAACACGTTCAACTTCTGCCGGACTCTTGGCCGCGTCATTCAAAGCGGTAAAGCCTGACATGTCTGCAAAAATAACAGTAACTTGTCGGCGTTCACCTTCAATAGCCGAGACGCTCAAATGTTCGTCGGTGGTGTTGGTTATAGTTAGGGAGCTAGTAGATAAATTCTTGTTATTTGCTAGTTTTAGTTTCTTCTCGTAATCTCGTATGAGATTTTTAACGGTGAGAGGGGTCTTATTCCAATCACCAGAGATAATGCCTGATGGTCGCTCAATTGTCATAGGAAATACACACTCTTCCTTAAATAAGGTTAATTATTTGCAATATTGAGTAGTTGTTGATAAACCGTCCGTAGCCGCTTCGCGGCCGTAAGCCAACTAAATTTTTGGGCCTGTAAAAAACCACTATTCATCGCTTGAATATGTCTGTCTCTGTTGGTTGCTAACATATATAAGGCTTCGGCTAACATGTCTGTATCCGTTGCGTTGACTTGAACAGCCGCCTGCCCAGCAACTTCTGGTAAGCTAGAGTTGTTAGCGCAGACAACAGGAGTTCCACAAGCCATAGCCTCCACTACCGGAATACCGAATCCCTCGTAATGAGACGGGTAGGCAAATATATCGGCTAAGGTATATAATGCCGGCAAATCGGCATCGTCCACAAAACCGATCAACTGAATTTGTTTCTTAACTGGCGAGTTTTCTGCGGCGGTGAATATATCGTCATAAAGCCAGCCTTTGCCTCCAGCAATAATCAGATGGTGTGTTTTAGAAACGGCTGATGTTGAAAATGCTTCAATCAATCCTCTAAAATTCTTGCGAGGTTCTAGCGTACCTAATCCTAAAATGAATTTTTTTGGAAGTTTATAGCTCTTGGCAACTCTTTTTAGAATAGCTTGCTCTGTAACTGGATGAAACCGCTCCTCGACCCCAGCCCCGACAACGGTTACTCGGTTTGGTGATATGTTGTAGATGTCGAACAGATCAGTTTTCGTGCTTTCTGAATCGGCTAAAATATGATCGGCGCGGGCCAAACTTCTTGGCACAACCTTATTGAGCCAATCCCGCAAACTCGCCACCGCCCCTTGCGGATGTCGAATAAAAGACAAATCATGCACGGTCAGCAACGTTTTTGCCCGTCGAACTGGAGGCAAAATAAAGTTAGGCGAATGAAACAGATCAATCTGGCCCGCAAACCACTCGACCGAAATGGGTAAATAAAGTCGATGCCAGCCAATGGTCATCCAACGTTCTGGAAAGGGGTAAGATTTATAGCTGAAATTAGAGTACTTTTGAAAGGGATTGAGGTTGTCGATGGGAGCATCTGAACTGGTCAGCAAACGGTACTCTGTTTGTTTATCGAGTTGGGCGAGCGTTGTAATCAATCCCCGCGTATAACGTCCGATACCACCTCCTTGTTTTAAGGCGGCAGTATAATCAATTCCGATGATCAATAGTCAAGATGGATTGACAGCTATCAATTTAATCAATTGCCAGATGTCAACCAGATGAAAAAAATCGTATCTTACGATTATAACATAGTGATAAGGAGTTGCAAACTTCGTTATCCGACAACCTTCGAGTACAGCTATCTGGGCATGGTTCAAAATGAAGAACTTCATCTTTTACAAATTAGGTATGGCGATAGATTACGTAGGGGCTAGGCAAGGCGGTGTAGCGTTGGTTTGAAATCAGAACTCCAATCCGCCTTGCCTCGCCCTGAAACTTATGGAATGACGGGCGAGGCAGGGACGGAGCGGAGATGGTCGCACATTCCAAGTCTAGACCGCCCTGCCTAGCCCCTACCATAATCTCCGACGCAATGCACATGTTAATTAATGCTCATTCCTTAATCCCGATTCCTAAGAATTAGGATTTAGTCTCAAGCCCTCCCAACAAATCTATGCACCCTTCACAAGTGAGACCTTCCTTCAATTTTGCGGCATTGTCATTTAACCTTATAATCCAGCACCATGAGAGTTCGTTTACTTAAGGTGCTGTTGTTTCTTATTTTTCTAATCGGATGCTATTGGATGGTTCAGACAATTCGTTATAAAACGATTATTGTCTACTTTCGGGATATCGACAATCAAGAAACTGTTACCGACGTGAGCCTGACTACCAATATCGAAACAGTTAGCCAACCCAATCATGACCAAAATGGATTTACGGCTCAATTTATGGTCAATCCACTGGTCAACACAGATACGATTCGACTCGAAGTGATCTCGCCCGGTTATCGGCCCGGTGGCTTGAGTCTGAACATCCCGCGCTGGCAGATGGCCCCGCAAATCGACATCGAGCTAGAGCCGCTCGAAATCAGCGGCCAACTGATCGACGCGCAAACCAATCAACCGCTGGGCCATGTTTCGCTGGAGGCCAACTCAGACGATTATCCTCAAACAGTAACGAGTGATGAGGAGGGGCGGTTTCAGTTTTTGCGGTTATGGGCCGGAAACCAGATCAGGATTCTACCTCCGGCTGGGTATCAGTCTATTCCTAACATCGTGCTGACCGAGGAAAATCTGGCTTTCCCGTTTGACCTAAGTTTAGAGCCAACCAGAGTCAGCGGCCAAATTCTGAATGTGGATGGCGAGCCTGTGGAGGGCGTGCGTCTCGTTGCCGGAGCGGGCATCCGTCGCCAAACTGTTTTAACCGATGAGGATGGCAACTTTGCCTTCAATTACCTCATCCCCCAAGATCAGGTCATGGTCGAATCGCCGGAGTATCTGCCCGCCGCGCTGACCGTCGGCATGCGGGAGAGTTTGAGCCTAACCGTCGAGCCGAATGAGTTACAACTCAACCTGTGGAACAGCTATCTGGATCAACCCATGGCCGGAGCGGAGATCAATATTGGCGATGTGATGACCGCCACCACCGATGGGCAAGGCCACCTCGATCTGTCTCACATTCCGGCTCCGAGCATGATAACGGTTACTCAACAAGGGTATAATACCATTACTTTTGAGTATCAGGGTGATACTAGTTTTAGCGCAGAGATGGTGCCGGGGCAGGTGATAGGCGTGGTGCGAGACAGGCTCACTGGCGCGCCGCTTCCACGGGCGACGATTTATATCGGCCAATCGGTTAGTCAGGCTGATGAGGCAGGTCGCTTCATAATCCAGACGACTGTGGATGAATCGCAACAGATGTTGGTCAAGGCGGCGGGGTATAAACGAGGCTATGCTTGGCTTGATAAAAAAACGGTGCTGACCGATAGCCTCTCGCCACCGTTTCGGGGTTTGGATGAGCAATGGTTGCAGGTTAAGCCCTGCCCCGACGCGCCCAGTGATGGGCCACCTTGTTTAGATTTGACGATTGAGCCGTTTCAGGCTAAGGCTATTTACATCCCATTTTATTACCTTAGTAATCGAGATGCTACGTTAGGTTATCTTGATTTTATCGCATCGAGCGACCAACTAAATGCCTTTGTAATTGATGTGAAGGGTGATTTTGGCATGCTGGCTTGGGACAGTCAGGTTAAGCTGGTGGAGACGACCAAGGCTGATGCCGAATATGGCGACCATTGGATGTCGTTAGAGGAGTTGGCAACCGAAGCTAAAACTCGTCAAATCTACTCGATTGCCCGATTCGTCGTCTTTAAGGATGATCCTTTGGCGCAAAACAAGACAGATTATGCCGTCGTGGATGGGGAGGGAGATGTTTGGATTGATGGGGAAGACCTCGCTTGGAGCAATCCGTTTCGAGAAGAGGTCTGGAACTATAATATCGAACTAGCCAAAGAAGTGGCCGAGTTTGGCTTCGACGAAATCAATTTTGATTATGTCCGCTTCCCTTCTGATGGAGATGTGACCGCCATTGTGTACGAAGAAGAGAACAGTCTCGAAACCCGTACCAGCACCATCCGTGACTTTATAACTGGCATGGCCGATGCTCTACGCCCCTATCCGATTTTTATTTCGATAGATGTGTTTGGTCTGACCGTGTGGGTCGCGCCAGAAATCGACATGAATATCGGTCAACGAGTTGATGATCTTGTGCCGTCGATCCATTATCTATCACCCATGATTTACCCTTCTACCTTTAGTAGCGGTAATTTGGGGTATGATGATCCCTCAAGTGAACCGTACAACGTGGTGAATCGCAGTCAAGAAGCCGCCGCCAAGCGAGTTCCCGGTCATGTCAAAGTGCGGCCTTGGTTGCAGGCTTACTGGTACGATTTGTCAGAGATGCAACTTCAACGCCAAGCGGCAGAAGATGCCAACGCCGACGGCTGGTCATGGTGGAACGCGGCCGGAGTCTATGATCCGGCCCTGTTTGGCATTGAAGAGTGAGGAGATACTTACGCTCATTTATAATTTATAATTTACCATTCACCATTTACCATTTTTGTAATTCTTATGACCTCTTCTCAGGATACAACCCCATAATTCCAGCCTCCGAAGCCTCGCAAATCCCCCGCTCGGTGATGAGAGCGGTCACGAGGCGAGCCGGAGTGACATCAAAAGCGTAGTTGACCGCTGGGCTATCTTCGGGGGTCAGCAGGACAGTTTTGGTGTCGCCCTCATGCGCTCCGGCAATATATTTGACCTCGGTTGCGTCCCGCTGTTCAATGGGAATCTCTTTGATCCCGTCTCGTTTTTCCCAATCAAAGGTTGAGGAGGGTAAACCGACATAAAACGGCACGTCGTTATCTTTGGCCGCCAACGCTTTCAGATAAGTGCCAATTTTATTAGCCACGTCGCCAGTGTACAGAGTACGGTCTGTGCCGGTGATGACCAGATCAACCTGCCCATGTTGCATCAGATGCCCACCCACATTGTCGGCAATGACAGTATGCGGCACACCATGCTGACCCAACTCCCATGCCGTCAGGCGAGCGCCTTGATTACGAGGCCGCGTCTCATCAACCCAAACATGCACCGGAATCCCCTTGTCATGGGCGGCGTATACCGGCGCGGTGGCGGTTCCGTAATCGACAAAGGCCAACCAACCGGCATTACAGTGGGTCAAAATATTGACCGTCTCCCCCGATTTGCGCTGGCTAATCTGCTCAATCAAACTGACCCCATGCTCGCCAATACGCCGACAAAACTCAGCATCCTCATCGGCGATAGCTTGGGCGGTGGTTTTGGCGACCTGAATCTTCTTCGCGAAGCCATCCACCTCGGCCATAGCAGCCAGTTGTCGCTTAACCGCCCACTCCAGATTAACCGCCGTCGGACGGGTCGCCATGAGGATTTTAGCATCCTCGCCCAGTTGAGCGTTAAAGGCGATGGGCGAATTTTGCGGCGCATGCAAGGCGGCGATAAACATGCCATATCCCGCCGTCGCTCCGACAAGGCCAGCCCCCCGAATGTGCATGTCCTTGATGGCGCGGGCCACCTCGCTTACGTTGGTCAAATCTTCAATAATAAACTGGTGCGGCAAAGGTCGCTGATCAATAATCTGCACCACCCGCTCATCGGTTTCGCTGAGCCATATAGTGCGGTAATGTTTCCCATCTACGTTCATAATATGATGCTCTCCTGAGATAAAAAGTCAGTTGGATATGCACAGCCCAATGGCGAATGAGCGACAACACGGCTTTTCATTCATCTTTCATAATTTACAATCCATATTTGCCAAAACCATTAAACTATGTTATTCTTACTTTAGTTTAGAAACTTAACATTGATATATTGATTTAGAAGGAGTTACCCCTTGAGACGAGGGCAACTCCAACTTCCACCCGGTAACAAGCACCGAGAGGCGAGACGGATTATAACATTGTGTTTGTGTTTTGGCCTAATTTCATTTATAGGTCAAAACAATTCCCATGATAAACCCACCTCCCGGTGCAACCACCGTGGAGGTTTTTTGTTTTGGCATGAATGGGTGAATAAGCGAATAACTAATAAGCGATGACGCATTTTCTACCAATTGACAATCTAAAATCCCATATCATTCTGCGTGTAGTACCCATCAGAACGTTACAAGTGGTGTTTGGTGGCTCCTTTCAACTCTAATATTCCGTTATTCGATGGGTGCTACACTCAAGATGATATGGGAATGTGCGAATAGGCGACAACGCTAATCGGATCCAAAATCGCAAATCTAAATCAACCAACTTTCCTCATCAATGGTCGTGTTGATCATCACAACCACATTCTGCTGGCGGGCTAAGGCCATCATTTCCTCACTCCACTCAAATCCGGCCACGAGGGGAAAAGCGGTCAGGCCGATTTTCTGGAGGATTGCGGCTCGACTGACCGCTCGGGTTATATCGGTCTCCTCCGCCCACCAAGAGACCTCGATAGCCAACACTATATCCGTTTTGGTGCGTTTCTGTTTGCCTTGCCACAATAGGTCAAGGGATAAAACATGGTCATGCTCTTGTTCGGTAATCAGGCCATTATCTTCGGCCTCCTCAAGCAACAACCCGATTTTGTTTCTAGCATCATGACCACGTCGCATGTATCGACCAAAGATAGAATCGGCTCGGTTGATAATTCGGCTCTCATAGTTAAACCCTTTCAGGTGTCCAACGTCCTTTTTGACTTGGGTCATGTCTTTTTTCAAGACTGACACATCTTTTTTCAAGACTGACACGTCTTCTTTTAAGACTGACACATCTTCTTTTAAGACTGACACTTCTTCTTTCAAGACCGACACATCTTCTTTCAAGACTGACACATCTTTTTTCAAGACTGACACGTCTTCTTTCAAGACTGACACATCTTCTTTCAAGACTGACACATCTTCTTTCAAGACTGACACATCTTTTTTCAAGACTGACACATCTTTTTTCAAGACTGACACATCTTCTTTTAAGACTGACACGTCTTCTTTCAAGATATCTATATTTTTTTCTGCCCGCCCCATTCTGCCGGTCATTTCTCGTAACATCAGTTGCGTTTGCCGTTGCGATTCAGCTAACTCATGGAATGCTTTGGCGATATCAATATCAGGAAATAAGGCTTTGGCTAATTTACGCCGCCATTGAGGATGGGTGTTAATGAATGTTACAAATTCAGAGAAGGTCGTTTCGGTTATTACCATAGAATTTGTCTCCTTATTATTTTGGTCATCAATCTGGTTTGCCGATATTATATCATAGGAGAGGTCAGGCAACAACATGGTTAACAAATTAACCAAATTTTATGGATAAGTAACTATTCCACTATTCCACAAATGACTTACGGGAAATAGGTACTGAGGTTGTTGAAAAATCTATCAATCTGTTGTATAATGCTAATGTAGACATTCAACATTCTCCTTGTTGGATTTGTGACAGTGTGGATACTCTGATGGTTGGGGTGCCAAAAGATATCTGCATAGTCAAGGTTTTTCTCCTTTGTTTAGGCAAAAGCTCGGCATAAAGCTGGGCTTTTGCTGATTAATGGCAAGTTATACGTAAGAATTTAGTGGCGTAGCCTAAAAACCCGATTTCTTTGAGAAATCGGGTTTTTGATACCCTTTCTGATGAGATCGCTGAATATTTACACTTATATATGGAGGTTCAGGTTTGAAAAATTTTATTAAAAACAGTAAAACCATCATTGGCATGATTCATGTCGATGCCCTACCCGGCACACCGAAATCGAAATTTGGACTACCGGAGATTATCGCCAGAGCGAAGGCGGAGGCACTCTTGTATAAACAAGCCGGGGTCGATATGCTGGCGATTGAGAATATGCATGACGTGCCTTATTGTAACCAGACTGTTGGTCCAGAGATTGTGGCGGCCATGACAGTGGTTGGATATGAGGTCAAGAATGTTACTGGACTGCCATGTGGTATCCAGATTTTGGCCGGAGCGAATGTTGAAGCGTTGGGCGTGGCCCACGCGGCCGGATTAGATTTTATTCGAGCCGAGGGATTTGTATTCAGCCATGTGGCGGATGAGGGGCTGATTGATGGTCAAGCCGCTAAGATATTGCGCTACCGGAAACAAATTGGAGCGGATGATATTTTGGTGCTAACTGACATCAAAAAGAAACACAGTTCCCATGCCATTACTGCCGATGTGGATATTGCCGAGATGGCCCATGCGGCTGAGTTTTTCCTCAGCGACGGGGTGATTGTTACTGGCATCGCCACCGGAACAAGTGCCAATCTGGATGAATTAGCTCTAGTTAAGGGCAAGGTTGATATTCCGGTGTTAGTTGGTTCAGGGGTGACGCTGGATAATGTGGCCGACTACCTCGCCGTAGCAGACGGGTTGATTATTGGCTCATATTTTAAGGAAAACGGACATTGGACTCAGACGGTTTCGTTTGAGCGAGTGGAAGCCTTTATGAATCAGGTATATAAATTACGGCCAAAAAACCAATAAATTCGCCAATTGATCAGCCAATTAAGCCAATTGGCCTACGCGTAAAAGAATATATTCGCTTTTTTGCCTACTCACACATAAGGCTAACTTGTGTTATAATCGTTATGTTAATTTTTTTAGGAGAATTATTAAATGAAGAGACGTAAACGACAAGATAGCACCCCGCTTAAAGCTTTGTGTAATACTACCAAAAACATTGTATCACAAGTGGAATCGGGTAAGACAGTAGAGGAATCGCGGGTTTTCTTGGTTAGCCAAGGGCAACCTGTGGCAGTTGTCCAAGATTATAAAACGTACCAGTTGTTACTGAACCGCCTTGAATCAACCGAGCGTGAGTTACAAATCGTTGAAACTCGTGAACGTCTTCGTCAAATTAATGATGGCGTTATGAGGTGCGCGCCACTCTCTCAAGTTGTCATGCAGAAATTTTCGCCTATAATAGGCGATACCCATGTACAACGTTGAACTATCTGATGCCGCACTAAATGATTTACGTAGTTTTACCTACACGAATATCCAAGAGATTTTTAGGCAATTACAAAACTTTCAAAACAACCCTAAACCTCGTGGTGTTCAAACTGTCCTGATTCCAGAAGCAGCTGATGGGGTGGCTTACTTTTGCGAGACGGCCTTGTATCGTATTGTCTACAACATTTTTGAGGAGTTTCATCTTATTAAGGTTGTAGCAATTTTCAAAAAGATAAATCTCAACTAACTCGACTCAGTCTGCCAAGATTGGGTCGTTTGTTTTGGGTGGATATTTTTTAATATGACCGAATCAAACCTTCCTCAAATCACCATTTATACCGACGGAGCATGCCACCCCAACCCCGGCCCCGGAGGTTGGGCGGCGATTATCCTCAAGCCCGATCAAGATGAACCGCAAGAGTTTGCAGGTAGTGAATCACACACCACCAACAATCGTATGGAACTCCGTGCCGCGGCAGAAGGGTTGCGCGCCCTCTCGGAGCCGCATCGAGTGGATGTGTACACCGATTCTAAGTATTTACAGAAAGGGGTTACAGAATGGTTATCCAATTGGGAACGATGCAACTGGCAGACTATGGGCAAAAAAGATGTCAAGAACAAGGATTTGTGGCAAACACTGTCCAGCCAGCAGGCTCGGCATGAGGTCTATTGGCATTGGGTTAAGGGGCATGCCGGAAACAAATGGAATGAACGGGCCGATAAACTTGCCGCGGCCCAACTGCCCCAACCCAAACTCCCGTTGGATGATGAGAATGCTATCCATATTTTTACCGCGGCCTCCTATCTCGGCAAGTCGAAAAAAGGGGGCTGGGGCGTGATTATGCGCTATCGTCAGCATGTCAAAGAGTTGAATGGACAAGAAACCAAAACATCGGGCAATCGCATGCATATTCAAAGCGCAATCAACGGTCTGCAAGCGGTCAAAAAGCCCTTGCCAATCCACGTCTACACTAGTTCCGACTATCTCCGAGATGGAGCGACGCGGTGGGTTAAAGGATGGCAAAATCGAGATTGGAAAACGAAAGAAGGCAAAGCGGTCTCCCATAAAGCGTTATGGCAAACCCTAACCCATTTGACCAGTAGCTATCGGGTCAAATGGCATGTTATTTCAAAACGTAATCCACCCCCAGAAATAGACGAGGCTAAAACATTGGCTACCAACGCAGCCAAACAGGAATATGAGGAATTATGAATGGGCAAATAGACGAATGATTCATCCTCTACCTCCCTCTACAGGGAAGCTACGCGCCGGGCAAATTCACTATTCGCTATTCATTAGGATGATTTTACTCACTTTGACAGGCAATTTGTCTCATGGTAAAATCGTTCAGTAATTTCTGAACGATTAGAACGATAATTGCCTGAAGTAGAAACAACGTTTCTGATAAATGATATGACCAACGACATCGAACAAGTAAAAGAAAAATTCATCTTACATTGGGGTGAAATGGGGTCGCTGTGGGGTATCAACCGCACCATGGCTCAGATTCATGCCCTCCTACTGATTTCCGAAGATGCTCTATCGGCCATTGAAATTATGCAGGAACTAGAAACTAGCCGAGGCAATGTCAGCATGGCCCTCCGCGAGCTAATTGCCTGGGGGATTGCCAGTAGAGTTCATAAAAAAGGGGAGCGACGCGAGTATTACACCTCAGAAAAAGACGTATGGGCTTTGTTTCGGACAATTGCTCGGGAACGAAAAAAAACGGGAACTTGACCCAACCGTCGATGTACTACGTCAAAGCGTGAAAAATTTGGAGTGTTTACCGGATAATGAAGCAGAATATGAACGAAAACAACTCAAAGAGTTGCTAGAATTCTTTGAGACCGGTATTGAAGTTTATGAAGAGTTAGAGAGTCAAACGCCGAACAGTATCTTAAAACTGTTAGGGCAAACCTTAAAGTTGAAAAAACGGGTCGGAATTTAACTTCCTCTTTTTTTGTTTAGAAGTTTCAGAGTTTTTTGAATGTTCTGAATTTAAGTAACATAACAAGGAGTTTACCAATGACAGTAAAAACTGAATCGAAATTATTACCAACTTTACTTACTAGTCGTCAATATTCGGGCATGATGGCGACCCTCATTTATAACTGGCCGATTTTTGCCGGAATCGCCCTGTTCACTACCGTCGTTATAGGCGCGTCATTCATCGTCTCGACACCTTGGCGGGAGCTATTTTTGTTGAGTGGCATCGGCGGGGTTGTGTGGGCCATGATTATTTTGCTGGCCTCGTTTCTGGTATACGATTGGGGCAACCAGCATGAGTATGACCGTTTGGCCGAGTTGGGTGAATTAGAAAAGGCCAACATGATGGTTGATATTACATGTGGCAAGTTGCGAGGTAGTCGTGGGATATTACCCCGTTTTAAGGGAGGACACTATTTTCTGATTGATATTTATGACGAGGCCAAAATGTCCGACAACGCCTTAAAACGAGCCAGAAGCATGGAGCCGACCCTCAAAACAGAACGGCGTATCTATCACCGGACGGGAAAGCCGAATCGGTTTCCATTGCCTCACAACTGGGCCGATGCTATCTACTGTAGCTTTAGTTTACACGAACTGCAAGATAAAGCCGACCGCGAGGCAATATTTAAGGAGTTTGCTCGTATGCTCAAACCCAAAGGGCGATTGTTGATTGCCGAACATGGCCGAGATTTATCGAACGCCATTGCCTTTGGACCCGGCGTTTATAGCTTTTTTAGCCCGTCCACATGGCAAATCCATTTTGAGTCCGCTGGTCTAAAGGTAGCCCACCATGAACGATGGCGTGGACTGGTCAATTTGTGGGTGATTGAGAAGGATTAATGGTGACGATTCAGCGATTCGGTAGTGATAAGGAGTGCAAAGCTCGCTTTGCCTGCAAGACTCCGGATTCTGCCATCACTACTTGTGCAGGACTACCAACGATTCAACAATTCACTGAATCACTCGTTGAATCACTGAAATCGTTGAATTATTGAATCGCTGAATCATTTCTCTACGTCAGTAAGCAAAAATTGTCCCTCCCTAAGGAGTATGGTATTATGTGGGCAATCTCATAAATACTAAATAGGAAGGGGCAAAACTATGAAAGTTGCTATCCCCAAAGAGACACATCCTAACGAAACTCGCATCCCAATGATTCCCTCGGATGTCGAGAGACTTGTCAAACGTGGCGCGCAAATTGTTATCGAAACTGGTCTTGGAGAAGCCTTACATCTTGCTGATGAGGCTTACACCAAAATCGGTGTAACTGTCGAAACAGATCGCCAAAAACTACTCGCCGAGGCCAATATGGTTCTTCGGCTTCGCCTCCCCCCCATTGAAGAGATCGACCAACTTCAAGCGGGAACTATCCATGTCAGTTATCTTGACCCATTCTTTAACCAACCCTTAATTGAAAAACTCGCAGAGAGTGATATTAGTGCAGTATGTATGGAGATGATTCCTCGTACTACATTGGCCCAAAAGATGGACGCACTCAGTTCACAAGCTAGTTTGGGCGGCTACGCGGCGGTCATGTTAGCCGCCGAGCGGTTAGAGAAGGCTTTCCCCATGATGATGACTCCCGCCGGAACATTAGCTCCGTCGCGGGTGTTTATTATTGGGGCTGGGGTAGCTGGTCTACAGGCGATTGCTACAGCCAAACGACTTGGCGCAAGAGTGGAAGCGTTTGACACTCGGCCCGTGGTTGCGGAACAGGTTCGGTCTCTGGGGGCAAAATTTATTCAAATTGATTTGGGTGAGATGGGGCAAACCAAACAAGGGTATGCCAAACAACTCACTCCAGAGCAGTTAGCCAAACAACAAGCGGGCATGGCAAAACATTGCGCTATGGCTGATGTGGTCATCACTACCGCCCAACTGTTTGGTCGCAAGGCACCAACCATTGTCAATGCTGACATGGTCGCCAAAATGAAACCGGGTAGTATTATTGTAGACATGGCCGTTGAAACCGGCGGCAATGTCGTTGGCTCGGAGCTAGACAAAGAGGTGGTGATTAACGGAGTCCGGATTCTCGGTATGGCTAACTTGCCGGGCCGCGTACCGACCCATGCCAGTCAAATGTACTCTAGCAATCTTCGTAACCTGATTGAACATTTTTGGGACGATGAAAGCAAATCACTCCAACTCAATACCGACGATGAGATTATGGACGGCTGTCTCATCACCCAAAATAAAACCATTCGTAGCAGTATGTTGCGCGAACATTATGGAAAGTAGGTACATACAATGAGACATTTAAAACAGATTACCTATACAATCTTTGTCACTTTACTCATTTTTATGGCCCTGACGACCCCCGTTTTGGCGGCACAAGAGGCTAACAGTTCGGGAGAATCGCTCACGCCTATTTATCTGGCCTTCATCTTAGCCCTGTCAATCTTTCTGGGCTTTGAGCTGATTTCCAAAGTACCGGCCACCCTACACACTCCGTTGATGTCTGGCTCAAACGCCATTTCGGGCATAACGTTGGTTGGAGCGCTGCTTGCGGCTGGGTACGATAGCGAAATGTCGGCGACGATATTAGGGACATTGGCGGTAACTTTTGCTACAATTAACGTCGTTGGCGGTTATATGGTTACAGACCGCATGTTAGAAATGTTCAAGAAAAAAGGGGATTAACCTATGAATTTAGCATTAGTCATCAACTTGGTATACATCGTCGCCTCGGTCATGTTCATTTTCGGCCTAAAAATGTTGAGTTCGCCCGCCACCGCCCGACAGGGCAACCTCCTCTCTGCGGGGGGAATGGGCTTGGCCATCATTTTCACTCTAGTAAACCAGCATATTATCGCCTACCAATGGATTGTCTTGGGCGTGGTCATTGGTACAGTTGTCGGGGTCGCCGCCGCTCGGATGATCGAGATGACCGCCATGCCAGAGATGGTCACCCTGTTAAACGGCTCTGGTGGTTTAGCCAGTCTGTTACTGGGCTGGAGCGAATATCAACGAAATCAAGAGGTCGTTGTCTTCTCGGCCTTTGTCATCGCTTTGACAGCATTGATTGGGGGTGTAACCTTCTCCGGTAGTATCATCGCTTGGGGTAAACTGAGCGGCAAACTGGATGGAAAGCCGGTTCTGTTCAATGGACAGCAGATTGTCAACATGTTGCTTTTGTTAGCGATTTTGGTATGTATAATCTTTTTCACCCTTAATCCAATCAATGGTCTTATCATCTTTTTGGTGTTGATTGGACTGGCCCTTATTTTAGGGGTGATGTCAGTTATCCCGATTGGTGGGGCTGACATGCCAGTCGTCATCGCCCTGCTGAACAGCTACTCCGGTTTGGCCGCCTGTGCCGCCGGATTCGTCATCGAAAATAACTTGCTGATTGTGGCTGGTGCGTTGGTCGGGGCCAGTGGGATTATCCTGACCAATATTATGTGTAAAGCCATGAACCGCTCCTTGGCGAACGTACTCTTTAGCGGTTTCGGTTCGGTTGTTGAGAGTGCTACTGGTCAAGGCGAACAAGGCGAAGCCAAACCGATTAACACCGAAGATACCTACCCAATTCTGGAAGCCGCGGCTTCAGTAGTCTTTGTCCCCGGTTATGGATTGGCCGTAGCCCAAGCTCAACACACTGCCCGTGAATTGGGCGAACTGCTCGAAGAGAATGGAGCAGAGGTTAAGTATGCAGTGCATCCTGTGGCTGGACGAATGCCCGGCCACATGAACGTCCTGCTGGCTGAGGCCAATGTCCCTTACGACCAGTTGGTTGAGATGGACGACATCAACCCAATTATGGAAACGGTGGATGTCTGCATGGTCGTGGGAGCTAACGACGTAGTCAACCCCGCCGCCCGCGAAGATGAAACTAGCCCGTTATACGGTATGCCCATCATCAATGTGGACATGGCCCGCACGGTTATCGTCCTCAAACGCTCCTTGGGTGTTGGTTTTGCTGGAGTGCAGAATCCGTTATTCTTCAAAGACAACACCCGCATGCTGTTGGGTGATGCGAAGTCTAGTATTCAAGGCTTGGTGCGCGAGTTTAAGGAAGCGTAGGCTTGAAACGTGAAGCGTGAAAACAAAAAGCGTCTCGTTCCCAAACATGGGAACGAGACGCTTTTTCAATTTTCAATTTTGGTAGTGGTGCAGATGTAGTGATAGGAGTGTAGTGATAGGAGTGCAAAGCTTGCTTTGCATGCAAGGCAAGCCATCACTACTTGTGCAGGACTACCTCAATTTTCAATCTTAGTACCCCAAAGGAGCATGATTATGTGGTATCAAACAACCTTTCGTTTACCTCCGTTTCGACGGGGATTTCATCTTATTACAAATGTGGTCGAGCAGAACTGCGCCGAGTTGAGCCGCTTTAAGATCGGTCTGGCCCATGTCTTTATTCAGCACACCTCGGCCAGTCTCAGCCTGAATGAGAATGCTGATCCAACCGTTCGCACCGATTTCGAGAGCCACTTTAACAAGATGGTGCCCGAAAACGCGCCCTATTATCGCCATATTTACGAAGGCTCTGACGACATGCCGGCTCATATCAAAGCCTCCCTGCTCGGTAGTTCGGTCAGCATGCCGATTACCGATGGGCGGCTTAACTTAGGCACATGGCAGGGTATCTATCTGTGCGAACATCGGAATCGAGCCTCGGGCCGCATCATCACCGTGACCTTGCAGGGTGAGTAATATCGGTTTTATTGATAGATGTTATCAAAAACGTTCAATTGAATTGATAGCTGAGTTGTGATATTATACCAAACATGGAGCCTATGCTTCCAACTAAAAAAAGGAGTTTAATTATGGAATACGTTAATCTTGGAAAAACTGGCTTGAAAGTATCGCGATTATGTTTGGGCATGATGAGCTTTGGCACCCCGACGTGGCGTGATTGGGTGTTGCCGGAAGCGGAGAGCCGTCCGTTTGTGAAACGGGCGCTGGAGTTGGGCATCAACTTTTTTGACACCGCCGACATGTACTCGTTGGGAAGTAGCGAGGAAGTGACTGGCAAACTGCTTGGCGAGATGGCCTCGCGGGATGAACTGGTCGTCGCCAGCAAAGTTTACTTTCCATTAAAAGAGGGACCGAATCAAGGCGGCTTATCTCGCAAGCATATCATGCACAGCATCGACAACACCTTGCGCCGCCTGAACATGGAATATGTCGATTTATACCAGATTCATCGGCTCGACTCGGACACGCCGATGGAGGAGATATTGGAGGCGCTACACGACGTGGTCAAAGCGGGAAAGGCTCGCTACATTGGCGCGTCGAGTATGTATGCTTGGCAGTTTGCCAAAATGCTCTATCTGGCTGATAAGCATGGCTGGACGCGCTTTGTCTCCATGCAGAACCACATGAATCTGGTCTATCGGGAAGAGGAGCGGGAGATGGTGCCGCTCTGCCGCGATGAGGGCATCGGCCTGATTCCGTGGAGTCCGTTAGCTCGTGGCTTTTTAGCCGGAAACCGTAAACGAGAAATAGAGGCTGGCCCAACGCCTCGCTCAAAGAGTGATGATTTCGCCCATGACATGTATTACACCGATACCAATTTCGACATTGTCGAGCGAGTGATTGATCTAGCCCAAAACCACGCGGTCACACCGGCCCAAATCGCGCTGGCGTGGGTGTTACATCAATCTGACGTAACCGCCCCGATTATCGGCGTGACCAAGATGCAACATCTGGAGCAAGCCGTCGCCGCCACGGAGATCAACCTGTCTGATGAGGAGTTGACTTATCTGACCGAGTTGTATCAGCCTCAGCCAGTGCTGGGACATTAGTAGTCAGGTAGTGGTGCAGATGAGGAGTGCAAAGCTTGCTTTGCATGCAAGGCAAGCCTTGCACTCCGGATTTCCCCATCACTACTTGTGCAGGACCACCAGTAATACCAATTAATGCAACTACATATTTTAGAATGCAGATAAACACGGATAAACACGAATTTTTTATACTATTATCCGTGTTTATCCGTGCCAACATCTTATCAAATTTCTGATCAATGAAGCAGACCTTAACCCAACAGCTACAAACCCAGCTTGAGTTTGTATACTCCCCACCCACGGTGGGCTGTTCCTCCTCCTCCGCACCACCCCCGATGAGACAGAACAGGTACTGTGTGTGCATAATATCACCACTAAATCCCAATTTTTTGACTTGAGTTTAAGCGACTGGTCATTGTCCACCAACTACACCGAGGCCATCTCTAATCAAACTGCTACCGCAACAGGGAATCGACTGACTCTCACGTTGGAGCCTTACGATGTGCAGTGGTTGGTTTTTTGAGTATCATCGCCTTCGACAAGACTGAGCTTACGCCGAAGTCTTGTCGAAGGCGGACTACCAACATGCACAAGTTAATTAATACCCATTCCTATTGAATTATGAACTATATTTATTATCTCAAAATTATCATTTCTCGAATAGTGTTAATAATGTTTGGTGTAATATGTGCGATCATTCTCCTAGAATGGTACATGCAATACCTTGAGCCACCATATCAGCAAAACACAAATCCGGGATTAATATGCTCACAAGAATACGGATGGCGTGGCGCGCCCAATTATGAAGAAGTACTTAATATAGAAAATTATGTGCATTGGGTGCGACATAATGAATATGGCATGCACGACACTACAAAAGTTATGGCAAAACCTTCCAATACCCATCGTATTCTTATACTTGGAGATTCATTTACACGTGCCCATCATGTGCAAGAATTTGAGACAAACCATCAAGTATTAGAGGATAAACTCAATGAGCATAATGTAGGCATGCAATATGAAATCATAAGTTCAGGTGTTTCAGGATGGGGTTTGACCCAAGAGTTACTTTACTATGAGCAGGAAGGCTATCAATTTGAGCCTGATACAGTTCTATTGATGATGTATATGGGGAATGATTTTAGTGATAATTTGCCCGGTCGAAAAGTTACTATTGGAGGTAAAAATTGTTACATTCCATATTTCATGCTTTGTGATGATGTATTGGATATATCAGCATGGTATTATGCTCCACCATTTCGGCCCACATTGGGAAAATGTTACTGGCATGAAAAATTGTTCAGTAATATATTTGGTACAATTTATCAATATTCGCAATTATACAACAATATCGAGCCTTATTTATTGAAACGCCAAGAGAGCATGCCCGATCCGTATAATATTAATTTTTACGAGTTTTACAGGCCCGATGATAATGAATTGGAACTGTATTTGTGGGATTTGCAATATCAGTTGTTGCGTAAATTGCATGCCGAAGTAACTGAACATGGCAGTCAATTGATAGTTGTTTTAATTCCTCGCCCTGATACATTGGGCTATGCCTTAGCAGATTATGAAACACGCCAAACATTGCATGCTGATAAGCCAATCTGGGCAAACATAGAACCTACATTGCCCCACGAACGGATTCACCAGTTTGTAACAGAAGAGGGAATTCCCGTTTTGGATTTGCAATCACAATTTATAGCTCATATTCGCCGTACTGATGAACAATTGTATTATCAGCTAAATTGGCATTGGGATGTGAATGGCAATCGTGTTGCAGGCAGAATAATCCATGAATGGCTTACATCAAATGAGCTTTTGTCACAATAGGCATAGCATAAGGAATGAGCATTAATTAACACAGAGTTTCACAGAGACGCACAGAGGGGCACAGAGGAAAAATCAATTCGCTTTTCTCTGTGAAACTCTGTGTTCCTCTGTGAAACTCTGTGCTAATTAGTGTTGGCTAACTTTTCTGTCGGGTACTGAGCTAGATGAAAACAATCCGTTACCTATTTTTAACTTTAATCACCGTAATTGGCGGTTTGGTGATGTTGCACCTGATATTGCGCCCCAAGCAGACTCGCCCAATCATGATTGGGCATCGGGGCGCGGCTGGTTTAGCCCCCGAAAACAGTCTGAGCGCAATCAGAGCCGGTATTGAATATTGCGCCCGTTTTATTGAAATTGATATTCAGCAAAGTTCCGATGGTCAGATTGTGGTCATGCATGATATTCTGGTAAACCGCACCAGCAACGGCACGGGGGCTATCGTCTCTCTGCCTTGGGCCGATTTACAAAAGCTCGATATTGGAAGCCACTTCTCGCCAAATTACCGTGGCGAACCCATTCCCTCCCTAGAGCAGGTCTTCACTCTCCTGCAAGAGCATCCTGAGGTAACTCTGGTTATCGACGGTAAAGACCCGCATCTATACCGTCATTTTGCTAGAAATTTAATTCAAACCATTGATGCGTTTGATATGTCTGAACGGGTTATTGTTATCTCCTTTGACCATGATTGGATAGCCGAAGTAAGCCAACTCGCTCCGACTATCCCCACCGGCAGTATATGGCGGAAAAAGGGATTTTTGACCGACCTGCCGCCACCAAAAATTGTCGATGTGGCTTGGCCGATGGTTTTGCTTGATCCGACGTTGGTTTACCGCATACGCCAACAAGGTAAATCGGTATGGATTTATACCGCTGATAATCCTTATCTCATGCGCTTACTCGTTGCTTTGGGAGTTGAGGGCATCACCACCAATCGGCCTGATTTGTGGCCCAAACGAAGACCATAGCCAATTAAGCCACCGCAAACTCAGTCCAAGCACGTTTTTTAGGCGAATGAAAGGCTAAGACAATATCCTCTTTGGGGACACCTGCCTCAAGTAAGTCAGTGGTGATACCATCCTCTAACCAATCTTCTTCAATCCAGAATTTGCCCTTTCGTAGACGAACATGAACCGTTGTGCCATGCACTCGTCCTTCTGTCCACCAGCCCAAGGTGAACAACATGTAATGGTCATGTTGTTCATCAAACACCAGTTCGGTTTCTAATTCTTGTGATGGGGCTTGATTACTTTGTTCAGCATGTTTGGTCAATAGCTTTTTTATGAGCGTTCGATAGCTTACCAATTTATCCATTGCAATATCTCCTCTTGGTCAATATCAACCACAATCATATTAATCCGATACCATTCTAGTAATAATTGTATCGCCTCTTGTTGAAAAAACTCAGGATAAATCTGATGGTCAACGGCAAGGTATAGGTTTCGTTCTGGGTCAGTTTTGTTAAGATAGACAATGTACATGTTGTATTGCCCCAAGGCAACTTTCATATCCTGCACTTGAGACAAGCCAACGAAACTCTTAATTTCGACGACTATTTTTTGCCCATCTTGTTCTGCCGCCAAAGTGCGCTCCGCACCTAAATCGGCTGACATCTTTATCTCTTTGTACCGTAAGGTGTATGGATCATGCGTAATTGTCCAACCATCTTTGATGAGCGCGTTTTTAACCTGCTCATGAATCTTGTCTTTTGCCATATTGCCTCCTTAATTCGTTTTTTCAAAAATTCGATGTTCCCTACCCGTTGTCACCCTTTCGTTCTTCAAGACGATGAATGTATAACCCATGCGATGATTCGGCGGTAAAAAATAGCTTCCCCGCGCCAGTGGGTGAGAGTTGAAAACCAGTATCCTTTGCCTGTGCAATAGCTAGAAAGAGCTCGCCCATAAATTCAAGTGATTGGGCTGTTCCTTCAACTAACACCATGTCATCATCCAACATTCTAACTGTAATTTTGCTGTTTTGGGTGGCATGTTGTTCGCAGATATCGTCTGGTCTACTTTTCAAATTTAATTTTTCCATGATAATCTCCTCAAAATTTATCTTTTAATCGTCCATCGTTCCATACGGAACGATCTCTTTTGCCTCTCTCCCACATTTTCTTGTTTTTGTAGACTTCCCAATGATCTTTGTGCAACAAGTCCGGTTCCCACACCTCTCCGGTTTGTTTATGCCGTTTGGCTTTGCTACCTCGCACGTTTTCAAACTCATCGGGATGAGTAGTCGGGGTGTGGTGTAACGTTTCAACCAACCCAACGACCACAGCCACAAAAATCAACAGAATAACCAACATCCATCGTAATGGCGTTGTTGTCACCCAATTTATGTCTCAAACTATGAACCATCTCAACTCCTTGTAAAACCTGTCAATGTCTCAATGTCTCAATGTCTCAATGCCTCACAGTACCACAACATCTTAGAAAAACTCTGTATGCGAGCAAAATTCGTTTTTCCCCCAATTCGCTGTCCTAACCCCTACTGCACCACAAACCGAACCTCCGCCCGACTGCCATCACCCGCCACTAACTCGACCCGATTATCACCCCGTGCCGTAGAAACCGGCCCGCTGATACATTCCGGTGTACCACCCAACGAATCCCAATCACCCAACACGAACTCCCGACCATCCGGCGCGTAGAGGGTAGCCTTGGCCGAAGCCGGCATGGTCAGCGAGAAGCAGAACTCAATCTGTTCGCCAAAATCGTATGTGCTGTTAGGGCCTTTGTCGAGACTGATGATGGCCTGTTGCTGAACAGGCGTGGGGGTAGGGGTTACAGTGGGGGTATTGGTCGCCGATGGAGTCGGCGTATTTCTAACTTTAGGTGTTACCGTGGGCGTAGGTGTCGGAGGTAAACCTTCTAATTCTGATAGTTCACGCCAAGATGGCCTAATTCGTCGTGACGCTTCAGTAAGCATTTGTTCAACCGTGTATGTTTTCCAGACATAAATTAAACCACTAGCAGTACCTGCCACAATATAACGGCCATCTTGTGTGAAATCAACCTGTCTAATTTTGTCATCGATAAATAAAGTTTCTAATTCAAGACCAGTTTTTGAATCCCATAGTCTAACCGTTTTATCATCACTACCTGTGACAACATAATTACCATCTGGACTAAACTTAGGGGAAAGAACAGGAGCAGTATGCCCTTCGAGTGTAACCAACTGCTGTCCTGATTTAGCGTCCCAAATTATTCCTCTTGCATCCTCACCTGTAGTTACAAAATAAAGACTATCAGGACTAAACACTGAACCAGAAACACGTCCTTCATGCCCTTGTAAAACATGGAGTTCTTGACCCGTTTCCGAATCTATTATCCAAATATCAGCGGATTCATTGTCTTGAAATTGTTGCACTGTAATTAAGATATATTGGCTATCAGGACTAAATTCAAAACCTCCTATTGGACGACCAAACCCATCTAAGTAATACAAATAATTAAAAGCATTGGTTACATCTAATAAAGTAAAACTTCCCGTTGAACCTGTGGCATAAGTTGATAGGTAATGCCCATCGGGGCTAAGTAGTATAGTCACATTTCCTAAGTCCTGCATCTTTTGACCTGTTTTTATATCCCAAGCATAAGTACTTCTTTTGAAACCTGGATGCTCTTCCTGATCTTCGGTTATGCTTCCAAAAACGAATTGATTATTTATGTCGAATGAAACACTTGGAGGATACGGTTCACTAAGAGTAGATACTAACTTAGAAGATTCATGATCCCATATTTGAGCATTTCTGTTTTCATTTGTGATGGCAACATAACGATTATCTGAACTGAAATTAATACTACCTGTTATGTTACTTAAAAATGATAAAGATAACTTTTGCCCTGTTTTAACTTGCCATACTTCATTTGCATTAGTGACAATATAATCTTGAGTTAAATCGAAATACCCTGCTATATATTCTATTTGACCACCATCAATTTTATGTAGCTCACGTTTATCTATAAATTTCCATATAAAAACCATGCCATCTCTAATTCCAGTGACAATATAACGGTTATCTGGGCTAAACTTGGCCACATTTACAAAATTGTCATGCCCTGTAATTGTACGAAGTAACTCACCTGTCTCTGTTGACCAAATTCTAGCAGTTCGATCACGGCTACCAGAAATTAGATAACGACTATCATAACTAAAGTTGATATCATATACCTCTTCAAATTGGGCATGGTTGTCAAATAAATATATTATTTGTCCTGTATTAGCAGACCAAATATACACCTTGTTGTCTTGGCTACCTGCTATATATTGACTATCAGAACTTACAACAAGGTTTGCTATATTCGCTTCTCCAAGGTCAGTATTTTCCAATTGTCGTAATTGCTCAAAGGTTGTTGTGTCCCATATTTTACCATGAGCATCCACTATATATTGCCCATCAAGACTAAAAATTCCGTTAGGGTTTTCTAGTGTTATTAAATGTTCTCCAGTTTCGATATCCCAAATGTGGGTAGAAGAAAAACCTCCCATCATTCGTTTCCCATCTGGACTAAAGTTGATATTCCTTACTCCAGACTCGTCTACTTGTAAGGCATGCAACTCCACACCTGTTTTTACATTCCAAATTCGAGCAGTTTTATCATCACCACCAGTCACAACATACTGGTTATCTGGGCTAAATCGAATATTGCGAATAGCAGAACTTTCAGGGTTTGTATGCCCTTCTAGTACATGTATTAATTCACCCGTTTCTGCATCCCAAATTATAGCAATATTGTCTCGTCCAGCAGTAGCAACATATTGAGTATCAGAACTAATATCAACATCTAAAACAGCATCGTTATGTCCTTGTAATCTATGCAGTAATTGACCACTATTTACATCAAAAATAGAGGCTGTATCATCTCTACTACCCACCACAAGATAGCGACTATCTCTACTAAAACGGGCGCTTTTAATATCAGTAGCTCCCTGTTGAGTTATTTGCTCTGTTAAATGATGCCCGCCATATACCGCATGAAGTGGTGAGTTTAATGCATTCAATAGGGCTTTTTGACTCTGAGGAATTATAGGAAAACCTTCTTTCTGTGTAACAGCGGATGATTGTAGAGCCAAAAATAATGCCCTTTCCATATCATCACTACCTAATGATTGTTCTGCTAAACTAATCGCTTCTGCAACGACTACTCTTTGTTTTTCCTCCTCATCTGCCCTAGCCTGCTCCACCATCTTAGCCGTGGCCTCCGCATTGGCCGTCTCCCGCGCAATCACCCGTTGGGTAGCCTCCGCATTAGCCGTCTCCCGCGCAATCACTACTCGAGTCGCCTCGGTATTAGCCCGTTCACCCTCCGCCTCTCCAGTCACCACCGCAATCGCCTCACCCGTCGCTTGGGCATCTCTGGTCACTACCGCAATAGCTCGTTGGGTCGCCTCCACATCAGCCCTAGCCTGCTCGTCGGCTCGTTGCCCCTCCAAAAAATAGCCGCCAATTCCAGCCAGAACCAACACCACCGCCAACACTGCGACCAACCCCAAAGCGGCTCGATTCCATGCCTTCTTAAACAAACTGGCGTTCTCGGCCTGCAAATACAACACTGGCGCAAACACATCTCGACCCACCGGCTGACCTTGGCGTACCACCACATTCCGTGCCTCCGCCAAAGCCACATCCACCGGATTAAACTCGGCAATGGCCGCGAAAAAATGGGCCGTCAACGGCATGGCCTGCTTATCGGAGATGAAATATTGCATGGCGACCATGGCCGGTAGGTTGGCCCGCTGAATCAGTTCTTGGGCAAAGCCGGAAAGTAGTTGACCCTCTCCCGGTTTGGGGGAGGGCAGGGTGGGGGCAGTAGCACTGGTATTACAGGCCGCTAAAAAGAGTAAACGGGTATTTTGTCGCCCTTTTAGCATGCCAGCCAGCGTTTCGGCAGTCAACGGATAGGCGTTGCCCGGCACGGCCTGTCCGTTCTCTTGCTCGCCCTCCCCGTCAATATAGATGCTGGCCAGCTTCTCTTTGGTCGTGCCATCAAAAGAGGTTTCGGTTTTAGCCGGTGCGCCATGTCCAGCAAAGTAGATGATATGGTAATCTTTGAGGAGTTCTCGACGCAGTTGCTCTTGGGTCGGGTGGAACAGGGCAGTTAAGGCCACATCTTTTTTGCTGACCGGCTCGGTCAACTGTTTCTGCAACTGCTGATATTGGCCCACCACATCCAACGAGTCCAGATTTTTCGGTGAGGATCCGATAAAGAGAATTCGCAACGGTTTGTTAATCTCTATACTATCAATCCGTTGGCTAATCTCACTCGTTAAGCGGCGCACCAACGGCGTGCCACTATCCAAGGCCAGCCAGCCGGTTTTGTCTCGCATGGCCTCCCAAGGGAGCGCGGCCAGTTCCGGCGGTTCAATCTGGAGCCGAATTCGCAAATTTTTAGCTCCAACCTTGGTTTGAGCCTGACTAAACGCTACCGCAATATCTCGGCTGAATAGGGCATCATACAAGGCCAAGCCCAACGCCTCCACCGCGCTCGGAGCCACTCTGGCCTGTTCATCGGCCAACTGCGTCAGGGTAGCGCGCTGCTCTGAAGTCGGTTGCCAGCCAAACGGCTGATCCTCAACCCGAATATTCTCTGGACCGGTTGCGCTTAACTGGTACTGATCCGGCTGTCCGGTAATGGTGATGGTAAATGAGTGCATGGTATTCTCGGTAATAAGGAGTGCAAAGCTTGCTTTGCCTAATTGGTTGGCAAAGCAAGCTTTGCACGCCGTTTACATTTGATAATATATTTAAGTTGGTTATAATTTAGGTTGTGTGATTCTCCTACGAGGTGTGGTTTTCTCCTCGTAGATGTTCGTTTGATAAGCCAATCTAAAATGGAGGCATGATGCTAGCCTACCAACCACAAATTTATTATACTCCAGCCCAATATCTGGCCTTAGAGAAACAAGCCGAAACTCGAAGTGAGTATCATCAAGGTCAAATTGTGGCTATGGCCGGAGCCTCATTTCGACATAATCAGGTCGTTAGTAATCTACAAGCCACGCTCTATCAGGCTATTGGCTCACGTAATTGTAACGTTTTCTCTAGCGATTTGCGAGTTTACATCGAGGCGGATAATCGCTACACCTACCCCGACCTGTTAGTCCTGTGTGAGCCACCACAGTTTGTCGATGAGCGAGATGACACCATCAACAACCCCCAAATTATTATTGAGGTGTTATCAAAATCAACCGCAAGCCTTGACCGACATGAGAAGTTCCAAGCCTATTGGATGCTCGACTCGCTCAAGGAGTATGTGTTGGTTGACCAGTACAAAATGCGGGTCGAATATTTCCGACGGGTCGATGAGACGGTGTGGGAGCTACGGGTTTTAACCAAGCCGGAGCAAACGCTACACCTGCAATCGTTGGATATTGATATCCCCCTCAGCCAAATCTATCGGCGGGTTAGTTGGGAGGCATAACGTGATGGCAAATATGACCGCTAATCTAGTTGGCGCGAATGAGGGGTCTCCGAAAACAGATCAGGTAAAAGTTCAGCATAGCCTCCCTAGAAACCCGATTTCTTTGAGAAATCTGGTTTCTGACACTCTTTCTGGCAAGTTTGCTGAATATTTACTCTGCGAGTGACCATTCGCGGGTTTTTGGATTGGCGGTCATATTGGACAATTTTTGGTCAGCCAAGCCACAAACCTCTCAAAACTGATTGACTCGGTCAAGGTAATCTTACCCTGCGCGTCGTGTTGATGCGGCGTTTCCTCATGCTGATGAGGCTTCCAATCGGTTTGATGGCGAAGTTTGATAGCTGTCTTATCAGCACTGTTATCGAATCGATGGACATGTTTATTCTGCTTATCCAAAATATGATAAGAATACCGTGTTGTCTCATTAGCTCGATAAATCATCGTAATAAAAACCCGATACTGATACCATTTTCCTTCTAATCGAACCAATGCTCGGTATTCGTCAACGTCATACCGATGGATATGAAGATTTTTTAATAGCTGTCGGGCTTGGGTAATTAGTTTTTCGATACGTTTTTTAAGCGACGAGTCCAATCTGTTAGCACCTTACCATAATATTCCCAAACCATCAGGTCATCTTCCCATATCGGATCAGCATCCCACAACTGTTCTACAAACGCATCATCATCCCCGATGCGCGCTCTAAATGCCTCGTAGGTCATGCCATATTTTTTCTCAAACACTAGAATCTCGCGCCGCGCCGTCTCAATCCGTTCATTGATCTGCTCAACCAGATAAGTTTGTATCGCAATCTCGACGGTCTCTTCCAAATTGCCAAATAATTTTAATATATCTACATATTTTTGATTTAATGTTAATGTTGTCATAATAGTTTGTGAAACGTGAGGAGTGAAACGTGATGCGTGAAGACGTGAGACGTGAAAACGTGACATGACCGCTAGGAATGAGATTTTTTTAACTTGTGCATTCGACCGCTGATTGAAATCAGCGTCTTAAACGGAAAACCTGCTTAAGCAGGTTTCTCGTATCAGCATAAGAATTCATTCTTATGTGAAAACGCGCAACTTATTTAATCCCCATTCCATATTCACATAGAGCGTTGCCTGAACATAGACCCTTCAGCTGGTTCAGGATGCAATGATCGGTCGGTCATTCCTCACTTTTCACTTCTCACTTTTCACTTCTCACTTTTCACGCTTCACTCTTCACGTTTCACTCTTCACTCCTCACGAAAATGCTCCCCAATCGCCCGCGCTTCCAACAAGTAGGACACATCGCCCCACATGATAAACCGTGCCAGCTTAATCCAGACATCCCGCTCAGCCATCAGATGGTCGGGCTGGTTTATCTGGAACGCGTCCAAAATCAACTGCCGATGATAATCGAAGCTGATTTTAATCAACTCCCCAAGAGTAAAAATTGCTCCGACTGCGGCATAATAAAACCCAACCGCCAACCCACCGCCCAACAATAACACCGTCAACAAAGGGTAAAAGTAGACGGATGGATAAAACGGAAAACTGACCAACGCCTCCAATGCCAGTAATCCACTGACAAAGGCGGCGTTAATCGTCAAATCGAGGGTCGTTTTTTGTTGACTAATCAGCATCGAATGATCCGGCACATGCTTGGCCATCAATTGCCGTAAACGAGGCCAAAACAGCACCGTATCTACTCCATACCGTTCAAAACTATACGCCTCGGCCAAGGCATACACATTGCCAAACCGAGTCGGCGCGACCCGATACGATTCACGCGGCACCAAAGGCGGATTATCGGCATGAATCTGGCTCAACTCAGCGTCAATCTGGTGAGCCAAACCGACCTGCGCCCGCAGATTGGTTAGATATTCTGCTTCATTTTCATTATTACTGGCACTGGCCTGATTGGTCTGTAATAGCGCACTGCTGACCCGCCGATATTCGGCTTGTAGTTCGGTCACGCTCTCATACCGAGCCGCATGCTGTTGAGCCAACACCTGATTCCGCTGTGTCAGAGGATAGAGCAATCCCCACCGAAGCCACGGCAATTTCCCCTCAAACATCCGAATTAGCAGATCGTTCAAAATCGCCAAAACCACCCCTACCGGCATCGTCAACAACAGCAGAGTTATCAACGAAGCCAGCAGTGGCAACAGCAAGGTATCGACAAAGGAATCTAGCTCAACCGTACTGCTGGCAGGCAAAAACAGTTGTTGCGTCCCCGCCACCAACATACTACTGCCGCCCGTCCACATCGGCAGAAGCAAATACAGATGAACAATCACCAACACCACCGCCGGCAGATAATGGGCGACCATAAAGGAGCGTCCCAATCCTTTGAGCGAATCGGAAAAAATTGTCGTTATCTCGTTCATCGTTCACCAAGCCTGATCCTGTTTATGGTCGCAATCCGGCTCGGCACAATGGTACTGTTTTTGTTTGAACATGGCAAATCCTGACTGACCACATTTGGGACAAGTCGGAGGCGACACTCGCTGGGTAAAGGTCGCGTGGGGTTGACTGCTCTGGGCCAACTCACCATGTAGCCCCAACAGCGACAAACCATCAAAATGCCCGCCCGAAAAAGAGACCGCGCCGGAACGGTTGGCATTGGTCAACAGGCCAACCACGCCCGTATCATCGACCACCACCACCATAGATTGTGGTCGGGCGGCCACCCAATCGACCACCTCCAAGCCACTTTGCGGGATGTCGGTTCGCACCACCAAATCAGCAGGGCTGAGGGGGAGTTCTCGTAACGGTTGGGCTAAACTGTCGTAGCCCAACGGCTGAATCACCTGCGGTAACAGGTCGGCAAACGGCATGGCCGCTGCCTCTTTTTCGGCCAACTGCACTACCAGATAAGTCTTATTCTCGGCATGGCCGCTGGCCTGCAAAGCCACCATCGCCGCCTGCAACGTCTCATCAGGCGACATGGCGACTAACTGCTGTTCCCCATACTGTGCTAGGGTTGTTGTTTCAATTGGCATTACATTTACTCCTCCATAATTAGATAATAAGGATTCGGAACTAAATAAGTTGCGCGTTTTCTGACGCTAACGGAATCTTTGGCAGGAACACTACAGCGGATACTTCAAAACTCAACGGATGCTTTTCGCCAATAACGGAATTTTTTTGCTATTTACAGTGATTATATCGGATGGAAATTATCCGTTTCGTAGTTAAGTATCCGTTGTAGTGTTGATTCCGGCTAAACCAAAGAAAAAGTTAGCATTCGTTTGGGCAAACGTTAATGACGCAGAAATTTATCGTTTCTTCGTATAATTTTGAAGCATGCTATACAACCGCGAACCAATACACCACCGTAAACACACTCACGGCGGTACAATATCCGGCGAAGACGTACAGCGAATGGCGTTGCAGGTAATGGAGCAACCAACGAATACAGGCATACCCGGAGATGGCGGCGGCGATAAAGCCCACTGTAATGGCTGGTAGTTCGGCCATGAGATTACCTGTTTCTAACAAATCTTTCAAGGCGACGAGTCCCGCTCCGCCCAAGGCTGGAATCGACATGAGGAAGCTGAATCGAGCTGCGGCAGTGCGGTCGAAGCCTTGCAGTACTGCCCCACTAATCGTCGAGCCGGAGCGACTGACTCCCGGCAAAAGCGCGGCTACTTGCCAAAAGCCGATAATCACCGCATCGAGCCAATTCATTTTTTCCAAATCTCGATCTCGTGAACCGAGTTTTTTGGGACAGAGACCGAAACCGTCTCCTGCCCTTCTTTTGTTGAGATGTTTGAAGCGGTGGAGGCGGGGCAGGCTGACCATGCCATTTTGCCGGTTGAGAATGCCCTCGTCGGCTCGATGCCGCAGGCTTATGAACTGCTTATGGAGCGTGATTTGCGGATTCAGGCCGAGATAATTATGCATATTCGGCATACGCTCATGGCCGCGCCGGGGGTCAAACTGACCGACCTAAAACGAGTTCGCTCCAGCACTCAGTCGTTGAGCCAGTGCGAGAACTATATCACGCAACACCAGTTGAAAAAAATACCCTCGTTTGATACGGCCAGCAGCGCACGTGATTTATCAGCCAGCAAAGAGACCGATTTGGGCGTGATAGCCAGTAAATTGGCGGCCAAAATCTATCAGCTTGATATTTTGCAGGAGGCGATTGAGGATACCTTCTTCAACTATACCCGCTTCTTTATCTTAGGAAACGACGATCCACCTCGCGCCCAACGGAGTAAAACCTCGCTAATATTCAGCACCCGTCATCTGCCGGGTGCGCTGTATGACTGCTTGGGTGAGTTCGCCGAGCGGAATATCAACCTGACCAAAATCGAGTCTCGCCCGCGTCGGAATCGACCATGGCAATACCTGTTTTATCTTGATTTTGAGGGGCATTGGCAAGATGCCACCGCCGAGGCAGCGCTGTTAGGGCTGTTGCGACGAGCTAGTTTTGTCAAAATGTTAGGCTCCTATCCAGCCGCGACTACCCCAAAACCGAACGGAGGGCGATAGGGTATAATCAGTAGACCGCAATTGGTTAAACACAGATTTTTAAAGAATCTGTGAAAATTTGTGAATATCTGTGTTCCATTTGTTTTGTTGCAGTGTACTGATAATATACCCGGCAATAGTAAACTATGATTATAAATATGCACCCTGAAGCCACCATTACTGAAATCGACAATGTGGTGGCCGAGGTTGAAGGTAAAGGCTGGCAAACTCACATCTCCCAAGGCTCTGGCATGACAGTGATTGGGTTGCAAGGTAAAGGACAACCCCTCGACTCGTTTTATATCGGTCAAATGCCCGGCGTGCGAGATTCTATGTTAGTCACCGCCAAATTTAAGCTAGGCAGTCGTGTTTTTCGGCCCGAAGATACCAGCTTTCAGATTGGTGATGTGACCGTTGGTAGTGACCAGTTTGTAGTGATAGGCGGACCATGTAGTGTGGAAAGTCGAGAGCAGATTTTGGAAATAGCGCAGGCGATCAAAAAATCTGGCGCACACATGTTGCGTGGTGGAGCGTTTAAGCCTCGTACCTCTCCTTACAGTTTTCAAGGCATGGGAGAGGAGGGGCTAAAGCTGTTGGCCGAGGCTCGTGAGCTAACTGGCCTACCGATTGTAACCGAGGTGATGTCACCGACTAAGGTGTCGCTGGTGTCGATTTATGCCGATGTGCTACAGGTTGGAGCCAGAAACATGCAGAACTACGATCTGCTGAATGCGGTCGGGCGGGCGCATAAACCGGTTCTGCTGAAACGGGGCATGTCGGCCACCCTTGCTGACCTGTTGATGGCGGCAGAATATATCCTCAGCCATGGCAACAATCGGGTGATGCTGTGTGAGCGGGGTATCCGCACCTTTGACAACAAATATGCTCGCAATACTTTTGATGTAAACGGTATCGCCATGTTAAAGGAGATAACCCACCTGCCCGTTATCGCCGATCCCAGTCATGGGGTTGGGGTACGGCGACATGTGGACGCAATCTCCTTAGCTTCCGTCGCGGTTGGGGCTGATGGTCTGATTTTGGAGACTCACCCCAACCCAGAAAAGTCCATCTCTGACGGAGATCAGTCGTTAACTTTGCCCCAATTTGACCAGTTGATGGGTCAAGTACGGGCCATGGCCGAAGCGGTTGATCGGACTTTTCCAAAAATATAGCTAATTAAGGGGATAACTATGAGTAATTTATTAGAAAAAGCCATCGTCTTGGCGGTGGAAAAGCATCAGGGCCAAACCGACAAACAGGGTAAGCCTTACATTTTACACCCACTACGAGTCATGTTTCACCTAAAAGGGGAAACGGCTCAAATCGTGGGGATATTGCACGATGTTGTAGAGGATACCGATGTTACGTTTGATGATTTACGAGGCATGGGATTTAGCGAGCCGATTATTGAAGCCGTTGATGGGCTAACGCGACGGGATGAGGAGAGTTACGAAGAATTTGTAGCTCGGATCGGTGCAAATCATCTAGCAAAACAGGTCAAACTAGCCGATTTAACCGATAACATGGATATTCGCCGTCTGCCGAGTCCCATGTCGGAGGAGGATTTTGCCCGTTTGCAACAGTATCTTCGGGCGTGGGAGATTTTGAGTCAATAATCCTCCAGAAAAGTTTTGTGATTACCTACCCACAAGTTTGGAACTTGCGGGTAGGTAACTGACCTATTCCAACGTTTCCTCCGCGAGCCGCGCCAACGCCTCACCCGTGACTTGGTAAACCGTCCAGCCCGGGCGGGGTTTGGCCTCCAAACTCTCATAAAAGGCAATTGTTGGCTTGTTCCAATCTAGCACACTCCACTCAAAGCGACCACAGCCTCGCTTCTGAGCAATCTTCGCCAAATGAACCAGTAACAATCGTCCTAATCCATGCCCCCTAAACGCCTCATCCACATACAAATCCTCCAGATACAAACTAGGTCGCCCAGTGAAGGTTGAAAAACTATGAAAAAATAGGACGAAGCCAGCCGGTTGGTCAGATTGATAGGCCAGCATCGCCTCTGCGGTCGGGCGTGGGCCAAACAGCCCCTCGTGTAACAACGCCTCGGTGGCAACCACCTCATGGCTCAACTTCTCATACTCGGCCAGCGCCTTGATAAAACGTAATATCTGTGGCACATCTGCCGGAACCGCAGGCCGAATCTCAAATCTAAGCATAACCTCACCTCCTTGTAAACTTTATCCTTTATACCTCTTTTTGCTCTATCGTGCAAGAACTAATATACTAGGCGTGGGACGTGAGGCACACTGGAGATTGGACAATCTAGTACCGCAAATTATGCAAAATAACCCAAATTTTGGGTAGTCCGACACAAGAAGTAATGGGGAAATCCGGAGTGCATGCAAAGCAAGCTTTGCACTCCGCTCACT
>JAUCGB010000103.1 GCA_030377895.1 Anaerolineales bacterium HSG24 | reverse complement strand
TGAGCCTGTCGAAGGCATGGTACACGTTCCCGCCGGAGAGTTCAGCATGGGTAGTAATGATGGCGGCAGTGACGAAAAGCCTGTTCATACCGTCTACCTGGATGAGTTTTACATCGACAGCTACGAAGTGACCAACGCCCAATTTGTCCAGTTTTTGAACGATAACGGCAACCAAAACGAAGGTAGGGCCACTTGGCTTGATATTGGAGATGAAGACGTACTAATTACGGAAAGTGGCGGTTTATTTCAAGCCAAGGGCGGATTTACCAATCATCCAGTGATTGAGGTAACATGGTTTGGGGCTAAGGCTTATTGCGAGGCTCAAGGCAAACGGTTGCCCACCGAAGCGGAATGGGAGAAAGCGGCTCGGGGCACGGATGGGCGTACCTATCCGTGGGGGAATGAGTTTAACTGTCATAACGGTAATTTTGATGATGAGACCATAGAGGACGATTATGTGGTTGTTGGCCCCAACTGTGACGGGTATGATAAAACGGCCCCAGTTGGTAGTTATCCGAGTGGGGTAAGCCCTTATGGAACGTTTGACATGGCGGGTAATGTTTTGGAGTGGGTTGAGGATTGCTACGATGATTCGTATTATAGCAACAGTCCAACGGATAATCCAGCAAGTGCTTCGTGTCGTAACTCCGAAGCTAAGGTCTTGCGTGGCGGCTCGTGGCGCGACGACGCGTTCAACTTGCGTGCCGCCAGTCGTCTCAGGATCAATCCTACGGACACGAACTCTAACCTCGGGTTTCGTTGCCTCGTTGCCTCTGCTCACCCTGATGCTGGCTCCTGATTCTGGCGTTCTGGGATTCTGAATCGGGGTCTTCCCCAACAAATTTTTCGCAATTTCTTAGCGTAGTGACGCGATATAGCCTTTAAACTGTTTAGAATAGAATTGCCGGATTTGCCGGATTTAATTTGTTAATCCTGCTCTTTTGTATATGACCGTATGACTGTATGATTGTATGGAGGAAACTGTATAATGACACATCACTCAACAGAATATAATTCATTATTGAACAAAATAGTAGACCGTGTTCATCGTCGCCGTCGTTGGCAAGAGAGCATGCGGTTGTCCGTATTCGGCTTGATTGCTGGATTATTGTTTACCTTGATCTTAGTTAGCGCAGGACGTTATTATCCGTTAGCGTTACCACCTGTTTTGTTTGGCGTGGGCTTATCGACCACCATGTTGATGTTGGTCAGCATGGTGATATATGGCTGGTTACGCCCACAATCAACGCAGGTAACGGCTCAACTGATTGACGAGGAGCTAGGCTTAGAGGAGCGACTATCAACCGCGTTTGAACTATCTAAACAGGCCAGTTCGATTCCGACTGGAATCATCCAAGCCCAACTGAATGATACCGTCGCTCGGTTGCATCATGTTGAGCCAATACAGGCGTTTCCGATTCGTTTGGGCTGGACTCGATTGGTCATCGCCATTTTGTTGGTAATTTTGACAACAGTTATTTTATTACTGCCCAATCCACAAATTGCCATTATTGAAGAACAGGCTCAAACGCAGGCCGTGATAGAGGCTCAAATTGAACAAATTGAGACGGCTCGGGGCGAATTGTTGAGTGATATGGAACTGATGGAGACCCTGACTGGACAAGAAGCGGTCGAGACGCTCAACGAGTTATTGGAACGGTTAGAACAGCCAAGCAACACTCCCGCCGAAGCTTTAGCCGCCCTCTCTGAGGCGGAAGAGGCGTTGGCCGCGCTACAAGAAACGATTGACGAGGAGACCACCCTCAATGATTTAGCCGAGAAATTTAGTCGCTTCAAATCGACAGAGGAGTTAGCTGAAGCGATTGAAGAGCGAAACATGGAGAAGGCCAAATCGTTATTGGATTCAATGACTCCCGATTTGGCCCAAAACCCCGCTAAAGCAGAAGAAATGGCCGATGCGTTAGACCAAGCGGCAGAGCAGGCCCGTCAATCGGGTAATAATGAGTTAGCCGATGCCTTGTCCGATGCGGCAGAACAGTTACGCCAATCTGGGGGAGATCCACAGGCGACTCAAGATGCACTCGACCAAGCGGCTGAAGCGATTGCCGAAGCTGGTGGGCAGTCGATTGATCAAGAAGCATTAGAAAACGCGCTAGGCAACATCCAACAAGCCCAAGAGCAGTTGGCCCAACAAGGCCAAAATCAACAGGGCCAGCTAGGGCAACCGAGTCAGCCAGGACAACCAGGTGATGCTCAACAACAAATGGGCGGTTCTGGTCGAGAGGAGCCAAGCGACCCAGCCGAAGGTCTAACCTCCGAGCAAGCCGCGCCGGATGGCATGTCTACCGACAACGGTGATAACGAAGAGAAGATAGAGAGCTATGAATCGTTAGCAGTTCCGGAGCATTTGGGTGGTCAGGGCGGGCCGCTGGTCAAACCTGACGAGCAAGGTGCGACGGGGGGCGCGCCCATTGGAGATGCTCGGATTGATCCTGCTTCTGATACCAATAGCGCAATTGTACCTTACAATGAAGTATATAGCGAGTATAATGAAGCGGCGAGTGAGGCCCTCGACAACAGTTATATCCCCCTTGGCATGAAAGATTATGTCCGAGATTATTTTGGCGCGTTAGAGCCGGAGTAAAAGTAATCATTCAGCCCTTGTTGGCTATCAACTTAACGTGCGACAGATAATATCGTAGCACAGTCTTTAGACTGTGCCGCACAGGCTGAAGCATGTGCTACATGTCTCGGCTTACGTTGATAGCCGCCCTTGTTCCCAATACAGTCTTTCAGATAAAGATTTTCACTCGGATAGACAGACCCTAAAGGTTTCTAAAACCTTTAGGGTATTGAACTGCAAAACATTATCTGAACATCTATAGGATAAAAATTTGGTAGTCCTGCACAAGTAGTGATGGGGAAATCCGGAGTGCAAGGCTTGCCTTGCATGCAAAGCAAGCTTTGCACTCCTTATCACTCCCTTTGCACTACCAAAAATTTTTGTCGGGTAGTAAGCCATTCCTTATGATTACTTGCTGATAATCCCCCCTCCAATAACCTGTTCACCCTGAAAAAAGGTGACAGATTGACCGGGGGTGATGTCTCGTAAGGGTTTAGAGAAGGCAACATGAGCGCGTTGGTCGGGTAGACAGGTCAAAATTGCTTCTGTTTCTCTCGATTTATACCGAATTTTCGCCGTAACGGGCATCGACTCGGTTGGGGCTTGACCGCTGATATAATTGACCTCATGGGCGTACAACTCCTGCTGACCCAACTCCGCCGCCGTACCGACCATGAGGTTGTTGGTCGTCGGATCCATATCTAGCACATACATCTTTTTGGCGGAGTGGATGCCCAACCCTTTGCGTTGACCAATCGTATAAAAGGCCAACCCCTTATGTTGACCTAGCACCTCGCCACCACTGTTGATGATATTGCCCGGTTGTACCGCTTGCGGGGCTTGACGTTGCAAGAAATTTCGATAATCTCCCTCACCCAAAAAACATAAATCTTGGCTATCGGGTCGATTAAAGACTGGCAAATTCTTATCTTTGGCGATTTGACGAATCCGAGTTTTGCTATAATGCCCCACCGGAAACTTGACATAGGCCAGCCGTTCTTGGGTTAAGGTATACAGCACATAACTCTGGTCTTTGCTATGGTCAATCCCCTTAAGCAGTTGATACCCCTGCTCATCTTGGGCAACGCGGACATAATGGCCCGTCGCGAGATAATCCCCGCCCAAACTCAACGCCTCTTTTAGCAGACAGTTAAAGCGAATCTCCCGATTGCAGATTACACATGGATTGGGAGTCACCCCCTGAGCATACCCTTCTATAAAATACTCAACCACCGTCTCACGGAACACCTCTTTATAATCTCGCACATAAAACGGAATTCCCAACATATCAGCCACTCGACGGGCATCATACACCGCATCCGGCGTACAACACCGATTGGCCGAGCCACCCGCCTCGGCCCATAACCGCAACATCAGCCCAACCACATTGTATCCTTCTGCTAACAATAAGGCCGCAGCCACCGAACTATCTACCCCACCGCTCATTGCCACCACGATGGTTTTATTTATGGTCATCATAACCTCTTCACCGTTTAGGAATGAGTCCTAAATAAGTTGCGCGTTTAGCAATCGTAGGGGCTAGGCAAGGCGGTGTAGCGTTGGTTTGAAATCAGAATTCCAATCCGCCTTGCCTCGCCCTGAATCTACGGAATGACGGGCGAGGCAGGGGCGGAGAGAACATGGATGTACATTCCAAAATCAGACCGCCCTGCCTAGCCCCTACCATAATCTCCGACGCAAATGTACAAGTTAATTAATACACATTCCTTAACACAGAGTTTCACAGAGGAACACAGAGTTTCACAGAGAAAAAGCGAATTATTCTTTCCTCTGTGTTCCTGTTTTAGCTTTTCCTAAACCAGTTTGTCGGGTAGCAAGTGTCGGGTAACAAAATTTGACCCATTGTCTCTTTTCATAGTACCATGTTTGTGCCTGTTTGGTAATCAAATATAAGGAAGGATAACGATGGAACAAACTGTACTGATTGTTGAGGATGAAGAACGAATTGCCCATTGGATACAAGCCTATTTTGAAAAAGAAGGATATAAGACGATTATGGCTCAAGATGGAGACACCGGTTTGTATCTTGCTCGTACCAAATACCCTGATTTGGTGATTTTGGATTTGATGTTGCCCGGTATGAATGGCACGGAGCTATGCAAAGAGTTACGGCATGAATCGGATGTGCCGATTATCATGGTTACGGCTCGGAGTGAGGAGTCTGACCGCATTACCGGCTTGGAGTTGGGGGCTGATGATTATATCGTTAAGCCGTTCAGCCCAGGCGAACTGGTGGCGAGGGCCAAGGCTGTCTTGCGACGGGTCGAAGGGAATGTTCGCCAAGCCAAGATATTGCAGGGAGGGAATATTGAGCTAAATTTGACCGACCATACCTGCTCGGTTGAGGGCGAATCGGTCAAACTCAGTAAGATACAATTTGCCCTTTTAGAGGTCTTAATGCGTAATCCGGGCCGAGCCATGACGCGGGAGCAGTTGCTTGATGGTGCGTTTTCTGATGATCTTGATGTGCTTGACCGGACGATTGATGTTCATATTCGCCGCTTGCGTCGTCAAGTTGAGGCTAATCCAGCTAACCCGCGTTATATTGTCACTGTTTTTGGAATTGGATATAAATTTGTAACTTAAAGGGTCAATCTGTTGTCATTTAGTTTTCGTTGGCGTTTAATTACCGCATTTGCTTTTGTTATACTGTTCAACACCATTTTTAGTGGTGTTTTGACTCTGCTGGCTACCACGGCCGGAGTCGATGTGTTGGAGACCGACCAAAATCGCACCCAAGCGACTTCTCTCGCACCCATGCTAGAGATGAGCTATCTGTATCATAGAAATTGGAATGGGTTAGATTATACCCCTCCTGAGCATGAGGGCGTTCCCTTGCCAATTATATTACCGTTGTTGTGGGAAGGTGAGTTTGACCGCTGGGAGATTGTGGCCCAAACACTCGCTCTCGATCATCACCAACTGTATGAGAAATATTATCAGACAGGTAGTATCGCTCACGTGGCTGAGGAGCTAAATATAGAGCCGAATTTGGTCGTGCGGGATTTGATTCAAGCCGAGCAGGTGTTGGTTGGTCAAGCGGTCGCGGCAGACAGAATTACGCAACGACAAGCCGATGAATTGCTCGGACGTTTAGCCAACAAAGCAACCGACTTTGTCATGAATCAGAGCCATGTCTTTGCTTATGAGGCGTGGGTATCGGTGGTGGCCGAAATGCTAGAATCCGACCCCAACGATTTAGCCGCGGCATACAGGACGGGTGATTCTTGGGTCAAACTGACGATTGATAACCATGTGCCACCCGAAATAGTGGTTGAAGCGATTATCGACTTTGAGCAACAGCGGGCTTCTGAATTAGGCATCATCCTAGACGATAAAACAAATAAAGAGTTGTCGGAAGCGGTCAATGCTTGGATATTTAGTCAATTTCCACCGGCCTATCAAGCAACGGCCAAGCGGGATGGGGACGCACTTAGTTGGACGAATGTCGGAAATAATTGGCTCTTAAATACGATTTTAAGTCAGCAGGAGCGTTATCTGATTGTGGGCTTAAATCAACGAGTACTCTACGACACCGAACATCGGCAAATGGGAATCAGCTTGACCAGTGAGGCGGTCAACGAAGGGGTAGCCCTGATGGATTACACGAAAAATCCGCCCGAACAAATTGGAACGTTGATCGCCACCTCAACCTCAGAATTTTATCAGATTCGCCCACAAGAATTTTTGAGCCGCTTATGGAATGTGGTACTTGTTAGTGGTATCGTCTCCATGTTTGTGGCAATGCTGACCAGCTGGGTTTTAATTAAGCGGTTAATCGCCCCCGTGCAGGCCTTGACCAGTGCCGCCCACCGTCTAGCTAGTGGTGAGACGACCACGCCGCTCCCCGTTCGCACTAATGACGAGTTTGGCGAGATGAGCCGAGCCTTTAACCAGATGGCTGTTTCGTTGGAAAGCCAGCAAACCCTACGAAATCGTCTGGTCAATGACGTGGCTCATGACTTAAAAACGCCCTTGAGCATCATTCAACTTGAGTTAGAAGCGGCTGTAGATGGTATGCAAAGCTATGACGAGGCTGGTGAGAGGGTACAGCAAGAGGTGCGGTTTCTACAGAATTTGGTGGGAAATTTAAGCTGGCTGGCTCGAACCGATGAGGGGTTACTTCAATTGAATTTTGAGCCTACCAATTTGGTTGAATTGACCGAGCGTGCCGTTGACCGCTGGCAATCTAGGGCGAGGCAGGTTAATATCGAGATACAGTTTACGCCACCGCAAGAGATGTTGCCAGAGATTAACGCTGACCCAAGACGGTTACGACAGGTCTTGGGAAATCTACTCTCAAATGCCTTGCAGTATACGCCGAAAGGTGGTCAGATAAAGATTACTATCTTTAAGGAAGATAATCCAAAAAACAAGGTTACTAGCCTTGTGACCAAAGTCAGCAATACCGGCCCGCCAATTGATGCCGATGATTTGCCCCATCTGTTTGAGCGATTCTATCGCACTGATAAATCTCGTAATAAACGAACCGGTGGTCGAGGGTTGGGGTTATCAATTGTTCAACAAATTGTCGTCATGCATGGCGGCGAGGTTTGGGCAGACAGCAAACCGGATGAGTTGACCTGTTTTGTCTATCGTTTGCCAGTTTGAGAGCAACATCGTAGCATAGACTTTAGTCGTGCCTCATAAAGGAACAGGCTAAAGCACTGTTCTACATAAATATTACGACAAAATAGCATCGTCATAGCTTTTTAATCGTTTTAGCTGATTATCTTCAATTTTGGCTCCGGTTAAATCAGCCCGACTAAAATCGGAGTCGCCCAAATCAGCCTGACTAAAATCGGCTTGACGTAAATTCGCCCCAACCAGTTTTGCCTGAAACAATCTGGCCTTAACAAACTTGGCCTCACTCAGATTGGCCTCACTCAAATCGGTGCGATTGAGGTTGGCCCCTTGGAGGTCACATTTGTGCATGTTTGCCCCATTCAGTTTGGTATCTTGCAGATTGGCTTCGGTTAAAATTGCCCCTTCCAGTTCGGCCTCGCTTAAATCAGCCTCATGCAGGTCAACCCCATGCAGTTTCGCGCCGGTTAGTTTGGCCTGATGGAGATACGCCCCATGAATATCAGCCCCGCTAGGGTCGGTTTCGCGCAGGTCAATACCGAGTAAATCTGCGCCTCGCAATTTGGCGTTGTTCAGCTTGGCTCCTTTCAGATAGGCTTGCCGTAGATAGACCCCCCGTAAATCTGCCCCCCGTAAATCCGCACCGGGTAAATCCACCTCTCGCATGTCAGCTCCCCGTAAGATTGCTTCGTTCAAACGCGCCCGCGTCAAGTTTGCACCATGAAGCATTGAGCCACTTAAATCAGACCGAGTCAGATTCGCTTCGTTCATGTCAACATCAGTCAGATTTGTTTCCCGTAAGTCGGTGGCGATAATATTGGCCCGATGGAAAATAGCTCCTTCCAAATTGGACTCGCTCATGTTCGCTTCTTGAATGTTGGCTTGGGTTAAATCTGCCTCACTGAGGTGCGATTCTCGTAAATCGACCTTAATCAATAATGTCTCTTTCAGATTTGCCCCCGTTAAATTGGTTCCACGTAAATCGGTGCCGCTCAGGTTAGCCCCACTTAGGTTGATGCCCTGAATATTAACTAATGGCATCACCAAATCCCTTAAATCAGCCCCTTTCAGGTTGACAACAGGATTTTCTTTAAGTAATCCGGCCTCATTCAAAAACTGTAGCAGAGCCACTTTATTAATTTTATCCAAACTTGGCAACACCTTGAGGATGCGAGCTTTAGCAATATCTCGCACATCAGAACCGACCTCAGAACTGCGTAAGCCGTGGTTCAACATCAACTCTGTTACTTGGCTCAAAATCGTCTCTAATAACTCCGATTGGCGCAATTTCGAGTCGATGTAATGTTGCTTTTCCTCTTGAAACTTACGATCTTGTTGCTCTTTTCGGACTCGCTCGGCTTCAAGAGTATATTGCATCTCCAAATACCAGCGTCCAAACCATAGTAGTATTGCGGGTAATATCAATAGGTCTAGCCAGTTCCACAGCCCTATACCCTCAGCAAATGTGACCCAAAACCAAGTCATAACGACGATTATGCCAATAATAAAGTTGCGATATTTGGCATCAAGTTTGAAATTTTTCATAAAAAAACTCCGTTTAAGGTTATTCGTTAAACGCCTCAATCAGACCATAGTAGCTCAACTCTTGCACTTAGTCAATGGTACTTCCAAGCATCCAAAACTTGCGGGTAGGTAACTGACCTATATCACTACCACGCAAGTATACCACAATCTATTATGGTGTACAACGAAATAAGGGCATGGTTCATTTTAGACTGAATGGTCTTTACAAGTTGCGATGAATCGTAGGGCTACGCAACCTATCGTCATGTCCAATTTGTAAAGCTGATTTTTCCATTTTGAATCAGCTTTTTCAGGTTATTGTCACGCTACAAGCGTGACCTCCAATTATCGTATAGTTGTTCAGATAAACATTTTCAGTCGTTACCTCCCCGGGCTATCAACGTAAGCCGAGATATGTAGCACATGCTTCAGCCTGTGCCGCACAGTCTAAAGACTGTGTTACGATATTATCTGTCGCACGTTAAGTTGATAGCCCCTTCCCGCAAGTTTTGAACTTGCGGGAAGGTTGGTCTTGAATTGAAAATTATTTTCTGAAAGACTGTAGTTACCGTAGGTGACGCTTGTAGCGTCCGTGAAAATCTTTTTCTGAAGGGCTGTATTTCATCAGATGGGGTAAGCTATCCATTTCAGGTCAAAACTGGTATAATGGCGCAGATAGTTATCGTTACTGTTACGTAAGGAGATTTAGTACGCTGCTATGAAAAATGCACAAAAATTTGCGGCCTCAATCATTCAAAACGTTGAAAATGTGATTGTTGGCAAACGTGATGCCGTAGAAAAAACCCTCATTGCCTTGTTATGCCAAGGCCATGTCTTAATTGAAGATGTCCCCGGTACGGGGAAAACCATGTTAGCTCGAGCGGTGGCTCGTTCCATTGGTTGTACCTTTCGTCGGATTCAGTTTACGCCCGACATGCTCCCCAGTGATGTGACTGGCGTGTCAGTCTTTAACCAAAAAACCACCGAGTTCGAGTTCCGGCCCGGCCCTGTGTTTGCTCAAATCGTCCTCACCGATGAGATTAACCGAGCCACCCCCAAAACCCAAAGCGCGTTGCTCGAGGCTATGGACGAGCGACAAGTGACGGTTGATGGTCAGACCCATGTCTTAGAAAAACCATTTCTAGTTTTAGCCACTCAAAATCCCATCGAATACGAAGGCACTTTCCCTCTGCCAGAGGCTCAACTTGACCGGTTTCTGCTCCGTATTCACATGGGCTATCCTGACAAAAGCCAAGAGATAGCTATATTGGGAGCGCAACAGTTCGCCCACCCCATCACCAAGCTGGAGCAGGCGGTCAGCAAAGAAAATTTGTTAGCCGCTCAGGAAGTGGTTAAAAGGGTGCAGGCCAACGACCTGATTAAGAATTACATCGTCAGCCTTTGTATCGCCACCCGAAATCATCCCGATGTCTATTTAGGAGTTAGTCCGCGGGGCAGTTTGGCTCTCTATCGAGCCAGCCAAGCCTTCGCCGCGCTCCGCACTCGCGATTATGTCATTCCTGATGATGTCAAAGCTATGGCCAAAGCTACGTTAACTCATCGGCTAATTATCAGCCCGGCGGCTCGGATTCAGAATATCGACCCGAGCGAGGTGGTGCAAGAGATTCTTAACGCCGTGCCTGTCCCTAAAGCCAATATTCAGTAGTCCGATATAGCTCACCATGAGAAATACATGAGAAATATACTGAAAAATTTGGAAAGAAATTGGATGTTGGGGCTGATCTGTCTGGTCTCGTTGATTGCCGCGCTCGCTTTTGGAGAGCCGCTATTTTTTACGTTAGCCTACCTGTTCGGCGGTATTCTGGTTATCTCCTTTATTTGGGCTTGGCTAAACGTGCATTGGATTCGGGTCAGCCGTAAAGTGAAAAGCCACTATGTCCAAGTCGGCAATTTTTTTGAGGAGCGAGTGACCCTCCACAATACCGGCCCTTTTCCTAAACTGTGGGTGGAACTAAAAGATTGGTCGAACCTGCCTAACCATCGAGCTAGCCGGGTTATCTCTCGATTGGGTCGCCGTCAACAGCGAAATTGGCACATCCGCACGCCCTGCTATCAACGGGGACGCTACACCCTGGGTCCAATCTCTATTTTAAGTAGCGACCCGTTCAGCAACTTTATATTCACCCAACATTTACCCGAAAGCTTTACCTCTACCGTGATCATCTTCCCCATGGCCGTTGATTTGCCCAACTTCCAACCCTCTGTTGGCGAATTGACCGGCGGTCTAGTTATCGACCGACGCACCCATTACACTACCACCAACGTCTCTGGGGTGCGGGAGTATGTGTCGGGCGACAGTTTCAACCGTATCCATTGGCGGAGTACGGCTCGTAATGGGCGGCTGATGGTCAAAGAGTTTGAACTTGACCCGGTGGCCGACATCTGGATATTTGTGGACTTGGCTCGCATGGTACAAGTAGGGCCAAGTTTCGACGAGATTCAAATCCCCGAACTGCCCAAAGTCCATTGGGAGAAACTCCCCGAATTTACCCTCGCCCCCAGTACTGAGGAGTATAGCGTGACTATAGCGGCCTCGTTAAGCCGTCATTTTTTGCGACAGGGACGGGCTGTGGGTCTCCTCACCTATCCCGAAGGACAACATCGCGAAATCGCTCAAACCGACCGAGGTGAACGGCAATTAACACGCATTTACGAGATTCTAGCCGTCACCCAAGCCCACGGATCCATCCCCTTGGCCGAATTGTTAGCCCTAGAAGGAGCGCGCCTCAGCCGGAACACCACTGCCATCGTCATTACCCCCTCGCTCGATTCCAAATGGGTCTCAGTCTTGCGTCATCTCCGCGACCGAGGCATCCGCAGTACTGCCATCGTCATCGACCCCAGCAGTTTTGGTGTGCCAACTTCGGCCCAAGAGATCGAGGTGGAGCTAACTTCGAACCGTATCCCCTACTACATCGTCCGTGAAGGCGACGATTTGGGCGCGGTGCTGTCGAATCGGCGGTAAATATGGCATGGAGCGCTGTCTCCGAGTAAACGGGCTACCCGTAGGAGGCAGAGCAGAGATGGTCGCACGTTCCAAAATCAGACCATGCCCATCCCAAACCCAGTTTGGAAACAAGGGGAGCAACGAATGAAGGAAATAACGAATAATCGGCAAGGAGTTTATGATGACCAATTTACTCTATAATTTGCGGACAAAACTGATAGTTGCTTTTTTACGGCTATGGTCTTCGTTTGGGCCAGGTTGAAGATATTCATGATAGTTATTTTAGGCCAACAATACTGGTTTTTGCCAGTATAATTTTAGAAATTCCTCGTAAATCACGTGTAATCTATGACTAAAGC
>JAUCGB010000016.1 GCA_030377895.1 Anaerolineales bacterium HSG24 | reverse complement strand
TAACGGGGTATCAATTAGAATTTTGTAAATAATCTCATGTTTCGATTATTTCGTGAATTCGTCGAAATACCTTTAAAAATTTTGCGTATCACCCATTTTGCAAAATTATTAGATGCAATTGCCCTACCAAGGTGCGTAGCTCTTTGGAGATGCTCCTCACGTTTTCACGTTTCTATTCTCTTAACGTCTAGCACCATGATTTTGTTCCCGTCATTCCCTTCAATCCCTTCAATCTGCCATTGCAAATCAAAGTCGAGCAGTTTGATGCCAAAGCGGTTTTTTTGTGGCTTTGTACCATAATATGCAGGGCGGGGGTCATCCTTCAATATCTGGCTCACCAAACGCCTAAAATTGGGATAAATAGCCTGCTCTATTTCCTGACAAACTGCTTCTGCGGACGGTGTGAACTCAACGGTCATGCTTTGGCTGGGGGCAGAGGGGGCGAAACCACCAGTGGCCGTGGGGATGCTGTCGCTATACGGCAGGTAGGGTTTGATGTCGATGATCGGCGTTCCGTCCAATAAATCAACCCCACGTAGATGTAAAACCAGCTTGCCATGCTCCTGACCATATCCGGTCAGTTCAACCGCCGATAATCCCACAGAATTCGGACGGTAGGTGGAACGAGTAGCAAACACGCCGAGTCGTTTGTTGCCTCCCAAACGAGGCGGACGGACGGTGGGCTTCCAGTTTTTACGTTGCTTGTTTTGCGGCTTTTGATTCCCATGAAAGATAAACAACAACCAGACATGGGAGAATCCGTCCAAGCCAGTTAAGGCTTCGGGCCGGTTGTAGGGGGGGAGCAGTTCGAGCGTGGCGCGGGCATCGGGGGCTAACCCCGCTTGGCGGGGGATGCCGAACTTTTCTTTGAAGCATGAGTGGATAATGCCGATGGGTTGCATGGTGTGGGGCATGGGCATGAAATCTCTCCGCGTGCTTCTAATTTTGGGTAGTGCGGAAGTAATGATATGAATGATATGCACATATCAGGTAGTTAAGTGGTCAAACTCGGCTATATCGTTTACCTCTAACGCCTTATCCAGCCATTTTTCTAAGAGTTTAAGGTCGGTGGTCGTCTCGATGCGCCGAACTAGTATTTTAGGAATAGTAGTAAAACGGTGGCGCAATAAACGAAGTAAGGTTTGTAAAAGTTGTTGTTTATGTTTTTCCTGTTCAGCAACGAGTAGAGCTTGTTGTTTTTCTTGTTCAGCCAGTAAGGCTTGTTGTTTTTCTTGTTCAGCCAGTAAGGCTTGTTGTTTCTCACGTTCAGCCAGTAAGGCTTGTTGTTTCTCGCGTTCAGCCAATAAGGCTTGTTGTTTCTCGCGTTCAGCCAGTAAGGCTTGTTGTTTCTCACGTTCAGCCAGTAAGACTTGTTGTTTCTCGCGTTCAGCAACGAGTACGACCTGTTGTTCAGCCAACAGCGTCTGAAACGCGGGCGATTTCTGAATCAACACGGTGTCGGTTATTAGGGGCATTAATTGCTCCCCAACATCTTGTATTATAAACTCTAGGTTTTCTTTGGTGATGTAAGCACTTTCAGCCATAGTTATTTCCTCCTTAGTTATCGTCGGGCGGACGATATAAGCATAATGTAGATAGATATGATAGGCTGTATCAGCCATGATTTCTTGCAAAAACTGTCGAAACTTTTGCTCTGATGAGGCGAACAACAGGAGAGGATAGTTTTTCGGTATCAACGGTAGTTCGTTGACCACAATAATAAGAGTGGGTGGCTGTTCGTTCCCCAAATAATATCCAGGTTCGATTGCTTGAAAACCAAACATACTCGTTTGCAGGAGTTTGTTTGGTTTACCAGCACAAACAATTGAGACACTCATTTGAGGAGGCAACAATTGATGTTCACTCATATAAAACAGACTTCGTCCTCTGATGAGTTGATAGCCCGCAATATGCAGACGGTCTGCTTTTCCTTTGAACTCAATTTGATTATGCTCAGCGAACCGAATGAACGGCGTTTGTTGTGCCAGCCGTTTTGGGTCTTCGGGATGTGGCAGTTCAATCACCACATCAATCGTTCGTGGCAAACGGCTCACCTCAACCTCGGTTTGGGGGGTAAAATTTAGGGTTTGGCCTAATGAAACCAGTATCTGTTTGAAGAGTGGGTCTAACTCAGTCCGTTCAGTTGTCGCCATGGTGTTGCCTTGTTTTGCTAGGATGATTGCCGATACCCTTATTATATATGGTTTGCCGAGTAAATAAAAATACTCGATTCTCGCAAGATAGGTTGCATGGTGTGGGGCATGGAAATTCTCCTCTAATCATCTGTTTCCTCATAAACAAACAAATCAGAAATCTCACAAGCAAAATATTCTAAAAACTTAGCTATAACGCCACGATCATACTCCTGCGTTTCATTACGCACCCATTTCCCCACAGTATTTTTACTTAACCCCGTAGACAATGCAATATCACGATAAGGATAACGTTTACCAGTTCGTCGTTTTTTTTCGCAATAAGTTCTTTTACACGATTATGAATTTTCTTTACCATTTTTTATTTGTAGCTTATATGTTTTCCCTTAAGTAAAATTGGTAGTCCTGCACATGTAGTGATCACCTACCCGCAAGTTTAGAACTTGCGGGTAGGTAACAGACCTATATCACTACTTCTGCACCACTACCGTAAAATTACATATCCTTAACAAACATTAATACATGTCTCGGCTTACGTTGATAGCTGCCATGAAATAGGCAGAGGCAAAAAGAGCTAGAATTGTTTCAAAAATCGCAAATCGTTACCCCAGAAGTAACGAATATCTTCAATACCATGACGGAGCATCGTGATTCGTTCTGGCCCCATGCCGAAGGCGAAGCCGCTGAACTCGGCGGGGTCGTAGCCGCCATTTCGTAGCACGTTGGGATGCACCATGCCACAACCCAGAATCTCTAACCAACCGGCATATTTACAGACTTTACATCCTTTTCCGTCGCACAGGAAACATTCCACATCCATCTCGGCGGAGGGTTCGGTGAAGGGGAAGTGGCTGGCTCGGAAGCGCACCGGACGGCCTTGCCCGTAGAGCCGATTGGTGAAGTTAATCAGCGTGCCTTTCAAATCGCTAAAGCGGATGCCGTGCCCTACAGCTAACCCTTCTACCTGATGGAACTGAATCTCAGAGCGAGCGGTAATCTGCTCATTGCGATAACACATGCCCGGCAGAATGACTCGAATCGGCTCGGGGCAGAACTCTCGCATGGCATGAATTTGGCCGGGGGAGGTGTGTGTTCGCAGTAACAGGTCGGGATTGGTGGTGTAGAAGGTGTCCTGCATCTCCCGGGCTGGGTGATGGGGGGGGAAGTTGAGGAACTGAAAGTTCATCTCGTCCGTTTCCACATCCCGACTGTGATAAATCTGGAAGCCCATGTCGGCCCAAATTTGGTAGATACGGCGCAGCGTTTGGGTGCTTGGATGGAGCCGCCCGCGTGATAAAGGTCGTCCGGGCAGGCTGATATCAATTGCTCCCTCAGCCATAGATTGCTCCATCTCTGCTGATTTGACTACGCTCGATGTCTGCTCGTAGGCCGCTTCGAGCGATTTCTTTAGTTGATTGGCTCGCTGTCCAAAGGTGGGGCGCTCCTCTTTGGGCAGTTGGCTGACCTGCCGCAACATTTGAGGAATTTGGCCTTTACGTCCAATATATTTACTGTTCCACGCGCTCAACGCTTCACTGGTGTTGAGTTGGCTCAACTCAGTTTCAGCAGTTTTGGCAAGGGTTTCTAGTTGTTCTAACATAATTATCTCCGATTATAGTTGGACACGGATAAACGCGATTTAACACGGATTTTCAAAGCCCATGTTTTGCGACTTGTATCCAAATTTATTACCATATTTAACTCGTTCCCATCGCTCTGCGTGGGAATGTATACCTGAACGCTCTGCGTTCACTTGCTACCCAACAAAGTAGTTTAGGAAAAGCTAAAACAGGAACACAGAGGAACACAGAGATGCACAGAGGAAAAAATAAATCGCTTTTTCTCTGTGAATCTCCGTGTTCCTCTGTGAAACTCTGTGCTAATTAGTTTTGCTAACTTTTCTGTCGGGTACTGAGTGCGTTCAGATGACTTGCTGGATAGTGAATATTTCCCTTAGAAATTGTGTCAAGCAGTATACCAAAGATTTAGATGATGAGCAACGCAATTGCCCAAGACTGAGAAGATGGTTATAATCGGGGGAGATGCTAAATAATCTGATTCACTGATTGGGCAGATGAACGAATTTCAAAAATTTGTCTATTAGTGGTGCAAAGGGAGTGATAAGGAGTGCAAAGCTTGCTTTGCATGCAAGGCAAGCCTTGCACTCCGGATTCTGCCATCACTATTTGTGCAGGACTACCGATTTTTGGACATGAATTGATATAAATAAGCACGGATAACACAAGAAAAGCCGTGTTTATCCGCATCCCAACCTTAGCTTTGTTAGAAACAATGAAATTCTGTAAACAATGAACATTTTGAGTATCCGAAAAAATCCAATCTTGTTACATACCCTCTACACCAAACGGAGCAACTGGCGATTTGGAGCCTCCATCGGCCTGACCGCGCTTACCTACAGCCCAATCGGTATCACTGTTTTTAGCATGGTTATAGGGCTAATCGGCATGCTCATGTTGGGACTACTTCTGCCACTGGTGATGTTTGTGACCAACCCCCAAAAAACCACTGCCGAAGCTCGTTTATTTATCGACGAGACGCGGCAAGAGATAGCGGCCCTAACCCAAGAGGATGTCTATGATTTTGTCACTGATGTTTACGATGATCTATACACCTTCTCCGATGAGGTTCTGCCGTGGTTTGCTCGCAGACTGTTTTACACCACAGTCAGCTTTGCTCTGGTGTTGCTGGGCCTCTTCGCTCCGACCATGTCGGCCAGTCTCATCGCCGGAGAGCGTCAACGCCAAACGCTGGATATTCTGCTGATTAGCCTCTTGCCAGCGCACCGTGTCGTCTTGGGCAAACTACTCTCGGCCTTGGTTTACGTCCTCGCCCCAGTTGGCGCAGTCTGGACATTGCTATTACTCTGTTTTAGCGTGCGGGGGGTCAGTTTGATTGAGGTCATCGTCGCCATACTGATGCTTTTTGTGACCGGAGTGGCCTTCACCACCATCGGGCTGTTTGTCTCTAGTATAGCGCGGGGTATCACCAGCGCCATGATGATAACTTACGGGTTGGTGCTACCTCTTCTATTTATCGTGCCACCCTTGTTGATGGTTCCGGTCTCCTTCAGTATGGATGTTATGGGGTTTGACCAGTGGGGCGGCACCATCAATTTTTATGGTTGGGGATTGGTGGTCAGTCTCAACCCGATTGGGGCAGGTCTTGTATCCGCTATATTTTACGATAACTATAATGAGGATATACTATGGGAGGTGCTTGGCTATGAACGCTCTATCGGTGGCTATTTTATTATGCCTTGGCTAATTTATCTAGTCATCTATAGTGGCTTGAGCATAGTCATGTTCGGGCTGACCAGTCTCCGTCTCAAGTCGATGAGCAATGGATAGTGGATAGTGAAAAGTGAAAAGTGAAAAGTGAAAAGTGAAAAAGCGTCTCATTCCCTGTTTGGGAAGAGACGCTTTTTCGTTCTTCATTCTTCGTTCTTCATTCTTCGTTCTTCATTCTTCGTTCTTCATTCTTCATTCTTCATTCGCCATTCTCCCGAATTTGGGTTGAGGAGATGTCGAGCCGGAAGCAGGAGGCGGGAATCTCGACAAACAGGTCAGCAAATTTGGGCGGACATGTGACTTCAGACCAGCTTAAAAATCGGCCTTGATGGAATCGTCCGGCTACAAAAAAGCGACATTCGGCCTGTCGAATCGTCTCAAAAGCTACGTCCATTTGGATAGGATCGTGACTATAGAACTGAGGTTGCAGGATACGTATCGCAGTATCAACCCCGATGATAAAGTTACTCTGAGGGAAAATCGTTGCTTTTTGGTTAAATAATGGGCTTTGAGTTAATAACAATGGGGCAAAATCGGCAAATTGGGCCAAGCGTCGTGTGCTTTCATGCACCTCAATCGACTGTTTTTCGGCATTTACCAGCGACAGTTCAAAATAGACAGGTTGCCCCGTCATCTCCTGCACCGCTTGAGCCAAGTGGCGATGCCCATTATGCAGTGGGTTGAAAGAGCCGGAAAGCAACGATATGTCGGGTAGAGTTGGGGCGGTATACATCTCGCCAGTTGGAGTAACCAACAACCACGAAATATTTTCCGTCATGAAATAGTTTAGTAAATTATGGGGCGATACCTGCTCAGTCAGGGTTTCTTTGCCTAATTTTAGCTGAAAGCTCTCTATCGAGGGATTGTCTACCACATTGCAGGTTTTAGCCATTGCCCAAATGAGTAGCTGGCTGACCAACGTCTCCTCCTGCTCGCGGGTACGTTCCCCTTTTTCCATAGTCAACTCATAACTGCTAATCTGGTCGGCCTCAAAAATGGCGATATAGGCTCGATGGTTGCCTCGTTTGGTGCGGTCGGTGGCGATGGTGGCCGTACAACCGACTCCAATGATGGGGCGAGGGGCATCAACAGATAAAGGGGACAGATTCGAGCCACGCAAAAACGCTTTGGTCGCCATGATCGTCGCCACCTCAGCCGAACTGAACTGAGTCGGCCTAAAGCCAATCAAATCAGCTAGAGAGGCGGGCGCGTATCGATCTGTGGCCTCCAACACCGTGCGAGACGAGCCGCCGACACTATGTAGCCATGTTAGGGCCTGCGAACCAGCTCCGGCAAACTCAAACACCAACTGATGCGGAGTCGTATGAATGGCTATAACATAAGGGGTTATATTAAACACTTAGTACCCGACAGTCTGAACTAATTAACACAGAGTTTCACAGAGGAACACAGAGTTTCACAGAGAAAAAGCGAATTATTCTTTCCTCTGTGTTCCTCTGTGCGTCTCTGTGAAACTCTGTGTTCCTGTTTTAGCTTTCCTAAACCAGTTTGTCGGGTAGCAAGTATTAAACATGAAAACTCCCCGTTCGCCCATTCTTCAACGCTTCTCAGTGAGGGATACACCCGTCAACTGCGTCAATTTCTGAATGACGGCATCAGTCTCCACAAAATGGATGGCTGACATGCCCACAGCTCTGGCTCCTTCAATATTTTCGATAAAATCGTCAATAAAGACCGCTTCTGCGATATTGATACCTAAACTCTTAGCGGCAAGATGATATATTTTTGGGGTAGGCTTGGCAATCCCCACCTCGGCAGATATGATGACACCATCAAAATAGTGAATAAACGGGTAGGTGCCTGTCCATAAAGAACGAGCTTGGTCACTATAGTTGCTCAAAATACCGAGTAGATATCCGGCCTGTTTAAGGCATTGAATATAGGCCACTAATGGCTCGTTCAGATAATCTCCGGCGAAAAAATCCTGCTCCATGGTCTCAATTTCGGTTTCGTTCAGCTTAAAATGTTCGGCCAACCACTGCCAATGTTCAATCCAACTTTTTTGTCCTAACTGCGCCTGTTTACCCGATTCATAATTAAAGACGTAGTTTTCAAACTCATTAGGCGACAAGTTGAATCTTGCCGCCCATTTTTCGCGACCATTTCGATGACGCGTCCGAATAAGTACGCCTCCAACGTCAAAAATTATGGCTTTGGGTTTGCTTTTATGGGGCATTTTATTTTATTATTCTAGGTCTCCTATTGAAATATCAACCACTTCATAAGGGAAAAGATAATAATCCATTGGAACTGAATTATCGTTTCGTAAATGAACATAATGGAGCATTTCTCTAATAATCATACCACTCCACTCTATTTCACCTGTATTTGGGTCGTCATCTTCAATACGTTGTACCCCAGTTCCAAGAGGCTTCAACTCGTCTCCTCTGGCCCAAACAACGGGAGCCGACGAATCAAAAATATTCATCTCAAGGTTGTATTTATTATTATTCGGGGTAAAGAATACGGTCAGGTTAGATGACTGGTACATGCCTGCGTCAATCTCTGTTGGCATAATTGAGAATACATACCACCGTTCTTCGCTCGGCTGTAAATTACCTTTCGTATAGTCTTTAGCCATGTTTAAGGTGACGGGATTAGCAATATCTATGCCAGAGGTGCTTGCTATATTGGGCGTTGGTTTTTCTAAGTCTGCTTTAATCACATCCTCGGTAAAGAGCCAATAATCAAGTGGCTCACTATTTTTATTTTCAAGGCGGACTGTGTAATCTTTTCCACCTTCAACCCAGCCACGCCATGACAGTTCTCCCGTATCGGCCTTCCCATCTCGTGAAACGATACTAGATGCGCCAAGGTCAAGTTCGTCATCCTGCTCAAATAGCTCTAAACTAACATTTTGCACGGCCTTGTTTTCATTTGGAACGATAAACAAGGTCATAGGCAACTGCATAAATGGGTCCCCTTCCGGCTGAAACGAGAACCACAACACTTCATTAGCCTCAATGCTTCCTATATTTTGCCCCATCTCTAAGGTGGTCGGCTGTGTACTAGCTATCGTCGAACTTGTTTTTGTGGTAGCAGTAGATGTAATCACTTTACTGCTACTCCCCGTCTGTGCCTCAACAACAGCCATTGGTTTTAATAGAGAAGCTACACTTATGGCAAATAATCCTAACAAGACTACCTTTATACTGATTGATAAGTTTCTCATTTGTTTCTCCTTTGTGTTAATTGGTCTGAGTTTAGAAAAATAGTTAAGCATACATTCTAGGATACATCATCAAGAAAACTATAGAGATGTGCCGTAGAAGTTAATTCCTTATCTGCATCTCCGTGTCAATCGACCAGTTATAGAAATCGAGTCGTTTGTCAGCCGGATAGTTACGAAACAACCAAGGTTTGGTTAGGACGACATTCCCCGGATGGGAGAGCGGCGCGTAGGCTGCTTCGTCAACCGCTAACACATGTTCAGCCTGAGAGTACAGGTCTAATCGTTCTCGTAAATCGGTTGTTTCTGCGGCAGCAATCGTTAACTTATCAAACTCGGTTGGCCCTAAAATCTCTTGGCAGGTTGGGTCATTGCAGTTCCGGCGAACATAGTTGGCCCCTTGTTGAGAGTTGAATACCTCATGCACAAAATTGTTTTCATCTGGATAGGTGGCGCAACGCGTCGCATAGAATATATGGGGCATCTCTTCGATAGAGACATTCTGATTATAATCCCCTTCAATTTCCTCTAGGGTAACTGAAATTCCCAAGGTTTGTTGCCACATTTGTTGAATTGCCTGCATGATTTCATTGTTTCGGTCTAAGATGATGTCGTAGGTTTCGTTAAATTCATCGAGAGTTAGACTCTTATCATCAAGATACTCTTGCAGTACCGTTTGAGCAAATTCAGGGTCATAAGATTGACCACGTTGCCCCGGTGGGGGAGCGCCAAAGATGCCTTGTGGGGCAAAGGTTGTCGCTGGCGTATCGCCTAAATTTTCATTGACAATCATTTGACGATCAATTGCGGCAGAAAAAGCCTGACGCACTCGCGCATCATTAAAGGGTGCTTTGGGATGAATAAAGCCAAGATAATCACTGCATGAGGTGTAGTTAATACCCATCTCTTGAGCCAATTGGGTGTTGTTTTGAATCTGCTCTATTTCGTCCATAGGTTCAGAAAGCGTATCAAATTCGTTGGCTTGATACATGACTAGAGCCGTGGCGGTATCAGTGACCACAATTTGATCTATCTGTTCAATTTGAACCTGTTCCGCCTCAATCCATAATGGATTTTTGATAAACTGAACCCGTTCCCCCTCATTCCATTGGCTTAACAGGTAAGGCCCATTGGTATTGATTGCCCCAACATTTGTCCAATCATCAGCCAAATCATTAATTGTCCAAGATGGCACAGGATAGGTACGCGGATGGGAAAGAATGGCGGGGAAGTAAACAGCCGGATGCTCTAATCTAAATTTGACCGTCCAATTATCAATCGCTTCCATTCCCAGTTCGGTCATATCCATCTCTCCGGCATGGATGGCTTGGGCATTATTGATGATATAGAGCATGCTGGCTGTTGGATTTTCGGATGATAGAAGGCGTTGAATTGTGAAAACTATGTCATGAGCATCAACAAACTGGAGTTGACCCTCAAAGTCGATGGCTTGGGTCACTTGGGCTGTTTCGGGGTCATAGTTTACCCAAGCAATGTCGTTACGTAGCGTGAATGTCCATTCAAGCCCATCCTCAGAAGATGTCCATTCTGTTGCTAGGGCAGGTAAAACTAGACCGCTTTGGGGGTCGGTTTGGGTTAGCCCCACAAAAAGGTTTCTGATTTGGGCATCATCCTCAGCCCGCTCAATTAAGGACGGGTCAAGCGTTTGAATCGCCTCAGAGAGATTGTAACGTAACGTGATTAACTCGTTTGTTATAACCTTTGTGGTTTCAATGTCCGCTACCGTTGCTTGTTCTGTTTCAATGACTGGAGTTTCTGCGTCAACCGTAGCTACCACTGTTGGCTCTTCTATTGATTCCTCTGTTGACTCCTCTGTCGACTCCTCTGTCGACTCCTCTGTTGTTTCAAACAAACCTTCCGGTTTGAACTCAACTTCATCCGCGTCCTCAATTTTATCTCCATCTACATCCTCACTACTGCCTTCTTCTAAATTGCCATTATTTCGCTGTTTGTTTTCCAAAAGATATTTTTGATACTCTTTTTCAACAGCATCATTTGCGGCTCGAATGGCTGATAAGTCAGGTGGAGCGGGATAGAAAATGGTCAATGTGACCGCCAAAAATGCCCCGATAACAATCGGCCAATATAATATTTTCGGGTAAAGATTGTTGCCAAATTGGATAAAGGGAAGGTTAATGTTTGAATAGAATAACATGGAGTTGACCGAAATGGTAAGCAAAATCAGGTAGGAAGAAATGTAGGCATATTCCAAGTAGACCACCCCAGAAGCCTGCAATTCACCCCGTAAGCCAACATGGGATAAGGCAACGACAAAGAAGAGAGCTGCCGCATAAGATAACACATTAAAAGAGTTCTCGGCTTGGACAAGTAAAATGGCAAACATTAAGGACATGACAACCGAAATTGTAACAGCATGGGCAACAATTGGTGATAAAATTGAACGACTGATAATCACATTGTAGTATAGGTCGGGAATATGATGCTTTTTTATAATTCGGTTGCTACCAAAGTTAGTGCTGTATTTGTCGTAGCGATAACTGAAATAGCTACGGAGAATAGACCAATCTTCCAGAACCATTACGTTAAGCAAACCGGGTTTTTGGGTCGGCTCAATAAATTCGTAACCATCTAAATCAGGCACAAGGATGATATTTTGATTCAGTGAGCGAGGCCAAATTTGTAATTGTACGGTGGCCTGATCAAGTGGATATTTATCGACACTTGGTTCTTGACGTAAGGTTGCCCGAAAGAACCAACCAATCGTTTCCGTCTCGCCCTCCGTGAAACGATAAATCTCGTCGATGTGTGCCCCCTCGTCATCAACGGAGTCGGTTAATAAGGGTAATTTTGTTATATCCTCTGGTAAGCCAAGTGGATATTTTTGCCAGATATAGCCCGATACGGAGTTTTCGGTAGTCTCCTCAAAACCAATCGTTTCTAACATAACACCCGTGGGGATTTCGATAGGAGTATCAATCCCCTCACTTTTAAGACGACTATTGATAATCGTTAGATGTTTTTTTAGCGTGGACGGATTTGCAAGAACAGTCTCTAGATGATTATAGGGTGGATAAGTTATCTCCAGATACCAGATGCAACCGATAACCACAACGAATAAAATTGCGGTAAAAAATGATACCGCCCACAGATTGTATACTCCACCTTTGTATGCCCGAAAAACAAGTACGGAGAGAAAGAGAAGAAAACCTGTCCCTGATATAAGGATTTGGATTAAGCTACGTTTGTTAGTGTTGGGGTCAAGTAAACGAATATTTTTATTAAAGACGATACCAATCGACCAGCCTGCTATTGGAACAGGTTCATAAAATATCCAATTCTCCTGGCCCGTTTCAGGATCAATCTCTTCCCGATATAAAATCTCGCCTGCTAAGGCCCGTTCACCGTCACGGCGCAACGCTTCATTACCAGTCTCATCAGCTATCTCAAAAATTGTCCGTCCCAAAAAGTTTTTATCTGGATGGGAGATAAATTGCCCCTCCTTCGAAAGGAGATAACTATATCCACCCTCACCTAAATCAAGCGATTTAACAAATTCAGTTAAGGTTTCTAGGGAATGATCAACATAAATCAAGCCAATCGGTATCTCTTGGAAGGTATCGGGGTTAAGTCTATAAAATGGGATTGTATATTCGGCTAAATATGTCTGGGCCGCTTCGCCAAAATAGGGTTCAATCCAGCCCCCGCCATCAAATATAGAGGCATACCATGCCGCTTCAGGAAGTTCAGAGTCGGTATAGTCGTAAAAATCATCAACTTGGATCCGTTGAAACTCACCAAATTCATCTTTGCTGTAATAAGGAGCAAATAATCTTGTGCCGGGCTTATACTCTTCTGGTTCATAAGCCGCGCCTAATCCAAAAATGTTTGATTTTTTGTCGATTTCGTCGCGTATGCGCTGGACTAAATTCTCATTGGAAAGGTTTTTATTTGTAAGATCATTGGCAATCCCTCTGGCCAAGAGCATGGTTTCGTTTAGTTCTCGGTTAATGCTCAAGGCCACCCGAAAAGCATCCTGATGTGCTTCTTCAAAGGCTATTTTCTCTTGTTGAGCTTTGTATTCGTTGTATTGGTAGTTAAGATATAGGGTCAACCCTAAGAAAAGAAAACAACAGATTAATGAAATAAGAAACACCGAACTACCCTCAAAAAGAGCCATGCGACCAAGATTCATTTTCGCATCGCTTTGTCCTATCATAAGCAGGGCATCATTAACAGCTTTGGTTTTTTGAGCTTTACTTCTCTTTTTTGGGTTCGATTTTGGTTTTTGTGGCATAATTACCCTCCTAACCGTTCTCGGCAATCATCAAGAATTTTTTGGGCCGTTGGAACAAGGGCATCAAGTTCAGTTTGAATCTGTTCCCGTTTAATTTCACCAAGCATAATTTTCTCCCAAACTTCATCAGTAGTTTTGGCGACAGTGCTACTACATGGATGGGTGTTTCGCCAAATTGCTATTGGCGCAAGTTCTAAAACGTTAAAAAAAGCTATCGTAGATTCTTTGTTCGCGTCTTTATGTTCTATTAAAACTGTTTTAATAGAGGGGAAGAGCGTGCCATGTTCCATGAGAAATCGTTGCCCCGGTGGCCCAATCCACCATTTGAGAAATGTCCAGGCCTCATCAGGATGTTTTGTCTCTTTCCAAATGGAGGCTGGCAACGACCATGAATTAACGTAGCGGGTATTATCAGCCAAGCCCGGCTCAGGCAAAACTCCAAAATTTAATCCAGCCTCTTGAGCCGAGAGCATGTGTCCCTGATTGAGCGTTGCCATAGCCAACCGTCCGTCTATAAAAAGGTCTACCGGGCCAGTTGCCTCTCGTCCTAACGCTTCAATATCGGCCACTGTAGGAGTGCTATCGGTTTGAACCAAATCCCATAACCATGTATAAGCAGCCACCGATTCTGGGCCGTTGATATAGCCATCAACGGTCAAACTATTATCACTGTAGACGCGCGCCCCGTAATTAAACCAGAGCGCACGAAAAGGATGACGAGGGCGGTCTCCGCCCCAACGTTTTTTAGCAGGGTCATTGAGTTGGGCAACAAGGGTGAGCCAATCATCGGTTGTCCAATCTTCTGTGGGATAAGGGAGGCCGACTTCATCAAAAATATCTTTGTTATACATCACAATGCTGGCTCCCACCCCCAACGGAAGGGCCACAACCTTGTCATTCCACAAGGCCCGAGTTTTCCAAAAGCCGGACAGGTACATGGAGGTGTCGAAATTATCCCGTTCAATAAACGGGCCTAAATCAAGTGCTTCGGGGAACCAATTTTTATCCCAAAAGAAGGCCACATCAGGCCCATGTTCACCTGCTTCAAAAGCGGTCTCCATGTATCCAGTAAAATTACTCTCGCTTAAAACCGTCATGTTTACTTTAATATGAGGATGTTCCGCTTCAAACTGTTTAACCATCTCCCGCTGAACCTGCTCACTATACTCCTCCGAGTCCACCGTCCACCATTCGAGGGTGACAACCTCAGCAGAATCTTCAACGTCTAATTCAGTCGTTTCTGTTGTCGCAACATCATCCAAGAACTGGTTCACATTCGCTAAATCTACCAAACGTGGCCCTGTCGGCCAAATTTTATCAGCCGGTGTGTTGGCATTATCATTATATAACTTTAATAGGACGATAGGGATATAACCTTGAAGATATTGCTGTTGGTCAACGGCAAAGATAATCTTACTATCTTTGACTAGGGCTAGTATCTCCGGCGATATGTCGAATGTGGCTAGTTTAACTTTGTTTGATAGTCGCTCCGTGCCTTCGATTATCTCAAAAGTGGGCATAATCGTTGACATGCCCGCAGTTAAGACACCAACAATACCCATTTGAGCCTTGATTGCCCTCACAACCTGCTCTTCCATATCAACCAGATTATTTAGGTCAACAATCAGGGTCTCAACCGTACCGTTGACTCGTTCTAGGGCATCGGTAAACCCTTCACAACGTAATTGTAACGCTTGGTTATCTTGGTTATGGCTGATACAAACGCCGTTCCTTACCCCAAAAATAGCCAAGCGTTTACCCGAATTAAAACCCGCTTCATACTCTAACTGTCCAACATGGGTCAGAACACCTAGCGAAGAAGCCACTTCAGAACCAGAGTTGATGGAAATAACGGGGATTCCAGCTTTAATGGCGGCCTCAATTGAGGGGACTAATGTTTCGGGGTCAGGTATTGAGACGACTAGACCGTCCGGTTTAGCTGCAACTGCTTCGTCAATCAGTTGAGCCATAGCCTGCATGTCTCTTGTTTCAGGAGCCAAAAATTCAACAGTTACCCCCAATTCTTGAGCCGCTTGGTTGGCTCCGTCCTCCACAACAGACCAAAAGTTGCCTCCCTTCCCATGCGTAATCACGACAAAATGTAGTACTTTCTCGGATTCTTCTGAGTTCAAGACCCTAAAGGTTTTAGAAACCTTTAGGGTCTGTTCGGCCTGTAGTTGTGGATTGTAACTGATTAAAAGGGTGATGAGGATTATTAAGAAGATGACTCTTTTTGTGGTCAACATTAGCGAGTTCCTTTTTCCGTGGCTTCTAAGACCGCGTCCACATTCTCTATGGTCACGAATCCTGGGCCGGTTGGAGTTACATCGTTGACGGGGACATGTCCATTGCTCAGATAGAGATGTAACAACATAACAGGCAAATATCCCTGTAGATATTGTTGTTGGTCAACGGCAAATAATATCTCTTCATTTTGAATTGCTTCAATAATTTCAGGTGATAGGTCAAACGTGGCTAACGTGACCTTGTCGAGCATATTTTTCTCTTTGAGCGATTTTAGAGCCGCAATCCCGATGCTCCCCCCCGTCAAAATGCCATCAACCGTAGAGACCGCTTCTAGGGCCATGCCGATTCGTTGTTGGGTGGCGACGAGGTCAGTTTGATCTACGGCTAGTGTATCAGCAATACCACCGACCTCCAACATGGCATCGGAAAACCCTTGACAACGAGCGTCAATAGCCAGATTTCCAACCTCTTGGTTTACGCAAAAGCCATGCCGTACTCCTGCCCTGACCAAACGTTTTCCGGCTTGAGAGCCGGCCTCATACTCCAACTGCCCGATATGAGTTAATACACCCAAGTTTGTCGCGGCTTCTCGACCCGCGTTAATCGAGATAACAGGGATATTGGCCCGAATCCCATTTTCGATAGCCGGTGTTAAGGCTTCCACATCTGGAATTGAGACGACTAGAGCATCCGGCGAGGTGGTAACAACCTCCTCAACCATTTGAGCCATCAATTCCATGTCGAATTCTTTGGGGCTACGATATTCAACGGTGAGGCTAAAATCGGTAGCGGCTTGGTCAGCCCCGCGTTTGACCACAGCCCAAAATGGATTGGAGGTCGCCCCATGAGTAACAAAAACAATCCGCGTCCCAGTGATTACATCCTGCTCCAACGCAGGCGTTGTAACGACTGTTGCAGTTGAAGATATTTCATCATTAGGAGGCTGGTTGTTACAGCCACCAAATAACAGAACAAAAATAATTGGTAAGATAAAAACTTTAATAGTGAGGTGCATTGATGCCTTTCCGTTTGGCGATCTTCAAGTAAAATACCCCGTCATCAAATTGTGGGTGCATGTGAATAGAAATAAAAGCCAATTTTTGAATAATGGGCGGCAATTTGCTATACAAAACAGAAGTCACTTTGCCACTATATATCATTCAGCCCCAAACTGGGTTTGGGAACAAGGGGGGCTGAATGATTACGCCTCATCATAATTAACGTCGTTTTAGAACAAAATTAACGCCCATTATCCCCAATTGTTTAAACATAATATCAACATTAAGCCCTGTTTTAGGGCTGGTTTCAATGTATTCGTAGCCTTGCTCTTTGGTCCACCTAGCTATTTTTTTAACTGGTACGCGGTGGGGTAAATCTATTTTATTAGCCACCATCAAAACCGGAATACCGGGTGCTTTTTTGCGACACTCTTTAATCCAGTTCGGTAGTTCTTGAATCGTTTCCGCACGACTAACATCAAACACGAGGGCCATGGCGTGAGAGCCAAGATAGAACCCCTCTCGCACGGAGGCCCATTGAGGCTGTCCGGCCAAATCCCACATGTGGACTTTCACCACCCCCAAACCCGGCACTCGCGTCAACTTGCTCTGAGCATCCATGCCGATGGTCATCTTGTGTTCGTCGATAAAATCATGAAAGACATAACGACGCAGGAGGCTACTTTTACCCACCGCGCCATCACCCGCTAAAATAACTTTCACCTGAAACAACGGTTTGTTATTAATAATTGCCATTTTCGTATCCCGTTTTTAGATTATAATAGTTCTCTTACTATTTTAAGGCTTGTATTCATTCTACACAACTTTTAGCAGTATTTTTGGCCTAACCATTTTGCCGTCATAATCTGAGTACAGGACAAAAAAAGATTGAACTTGTTACAAAAGAAAAAAGGGACACGGATAAACACGGATACACACAGATAAGCCTAAAAAATCCGTGTGTATCAGCGTTTATCCGTGTCCTAACTGTTTTGTCCGGTACTTAGCGTCATAATACAGGTAGAGATGTAATCCGTTCACCAATTCTTGCTGACAAGGTTTTCCAAACCATCATCACATAGCCACGTTCTTCATTGTTTTTCATTGTTCTTCATTGTTCTTCCATGACTGTCAACCTAAAAAAGTTCGTAGTAGGCACTTCAGTGCCTTTGAGGGGCGATAAATCGTCTACTACAAACGTTAAGTTGACACTTATGATTGTTCTTCATTGACATGGATTTCGCCCTATGGTAAAGTTGAATATCACCACGGAGGGTTTGTCCATGCCTCATCTGACCTTAAAACAATGGCTATATATGTTAGCCGGTATTATCATGCTTGACCTATTCATTTTTGTTGGATTTGTCTACTATTTTGCCATGATAAATCCCACCACGGTCGTTGCCCAATCGACTCCATTCCCTTTGAGGCCAACCTTTACCCCCACCCCTCGACCCACTTGGGCCGGGCCGGGTCCAACTGTTACCCCCACCCCGACCATTCCGCCTACGCCGGTAGCGACCCAAATGTTTCAAGATGGGAACTTCACCTCCGAGTTTATTCCCACTCCTCGGCCTAGAGAAATCGCCAATTTTAATATTGATACCAACACTCTGTTCAAATCGCTCGAACTGATCGCGCTCGGACGGGCCGGTAAAATTCCGATTATCGACCAGTTACAGTATCCCGAACCGTTTTTCCCTGCCGGGTCGAACAACGCCTGTGGCCCGGTCGCTCTTTATGCGAGCATGCAGGGCTTAGGGGCCAAGTTTAAGTACCCTTATCTGCGAAATATTGCCGTCCGTAACGACTTTGGAGCGCATGGCATCACCGTCTCTGGACTGGTCAACACCGCTGTGATTTTGAACAAACAACTCGGCCATCCCTTCACCATTGAGCAGAGTCGAACTTATCAACTGAGTGACTTAAACCGCCTCATCAACCAAAAGGCGGTTGTGATTGTGCTAGTGCGGGTCAAAAAAGTGAACGGCAAATATCAAGTGACGGGCGACAAAAACGGTTCGTTTGGTCATTTTTTAGTCGTGGAAAGCATTAACACGATTACCCGTCGAGTCAAAATTGCTGGCTCAACCTTGGGCATGCAAAATGTCCCCTTAGACGATTTGTTAGCGTCATGGGCCAGCAAACCCCGTGAACCAGCCTTTGTCCGGCGAACCAACATCTCCCTCAATCTGTTCGACATGCCCAGTTTTGAGTTGGTTGAACGCTCTCCGGCGAAACCAACGGGTATTTGGGCGTTGGTTCTAAAACGGAAGGGGTAACGATTACGAAATAAACAAAAAGCTCGGCATTTACCGAGCTTTTTGTTATATTCGATATTGAATAGTTAAACTAATTATGTCGCAGTTGCTTCTGTTTTAACTTTTTTACTGTTAGTCGATGATTTATTATCAGATGGTTTTGCGGTTGTTTTGGCGCTACCATCTGGTTTTTTATTACCGTTACTGCTCGGCGACGTACTTTTTGAGTTACCATTGCGCGTATCGGTGACATAAAAGCCACTCCCCTTAAACACAATGGCCGGCGCAGTTATCCGCCGCTTGGCTCCGGTAAAATTACACTCCACACAATCTATTACTGGTGCGGCATTAAAACTTTGCCGTTTCTCAAATATTTTCCCACATTCTGGACACCGATATTCATAAATTGGCATTGATTATAACCTCCTTGCATTAAACTAAGCTACTTTAGTATAAATGATAATTGTTAGAACTTTATAAGATGAACGCCAATCCATCCATGTGATTAGAGCAACTTAACGTTTGTAGTAGGCGATTCATCGCCTTTCAAGGCATTAAAGTAGTACTACCAAAGTGCCTACTACGAATTTTTTAAGTTGACGATTATGGTGACGTTGTTACCGCTTCTTCTGCTACTTCTGCCGCTTCTGCTACTTCTGCTGCTTCTGCTTCTGCTTCTGTCGTTGCTACTTCTGCTGCTTCTGCTTCTGCCGCTTCTGCTGCCGCTTTTTCTAGCAGAAGGGTGGCTTTGTCAACCAATCCTGCGACTATTTCATCAAGTTGACCTTCCGTGCTTGCTCCGGCGGCAGAGGGATGCCCCCCACCCCCATACTCCATAGCAATTTGATTGATAGTGACCGAGCCATCACTCCGCAAGCTGATTTTAATCCGATTGGGGCTGGCCTCGACACAGTAAATCGTCACCCGCACCTTTCTAATCTCATGCCCCAAACCAGCAAAACCGTTAAGATGACCAAAGGCGATATTGTGTTCTTTGAGCGTTTTTTGGCTAATCGAATAGTAGGCAATCTGTCCGTCAGCGGCAGTCTCAATGTTACTCAACAGGTACCCTTTAACCCGTGTCCGAGCAAGGGAAGACTGCTCATAGACTTGTTTGTATATATGGAGCGGATCAGCCCCATGCCCGATCAAGTCAGCTATAATTTGGTGGGTTTTAGGACTGGTTTTTGGGAAACGAAAGCCGCCTGTGTCGGTCAGAATCCCGGCATACAGGGCTTGCGCCATGCGTGGGGTAAAGGTAGCTCCCATCTCTACGAGGAGGCTGTATATCAGTTCTGCGGCCGCGGCGGCAGAGGTATCAATCACCGCCACATCAGCAAAATCAATCGGATCCGGGTGATGGTCGATGCAGATTTTGAATGATTTAGTTTGAGCCAACTTATCACCCACTCGGCCAATCCGTTCCCATCCAGACACATCGACCACAATAACCACCTCGGCTTCATCCAGTTTGTGGAGATGTCTACTGTTTTTATGAAATCGCTTGGCCTTATTTTTACGGTCTATAAACCAACATGTGGGCGGAACAGGATCGCTGTTCATGATCAGAACACTTTTACCCATCGCTCGTAAATGGGCGGCTAAAGCTAACTCCGAGCCAAGGGCATCGCAGTCGGGGTTAGTATGGGAGGTGATGACGAACTTTTCGTGTTCATTGATTATAGATATGATTTTTTGCCACAAAATATTTTGTACCTGCTTTCTTGTAAATTTTTTTAATGCTGGAAAACAATCTTAGCACAGATGAGTCTATCTGTAAAAAAAGCGTAGTGATGGCGGATTTGGCATGAAACGTGAATATGTTAAATTCACTCCTCACGCTACTTTGTCAAGTTGCATAATTGCACAAATATCACAATCTGTTTTACAATACAGTTGGTTGTACTATAGTAGAAAAGTTTTGGCCTTCCTTATGAATGAGCATTAGTTTTGTTACCCGACAAACGTTTTAGCTTAAACTCATATTTGACAAGATTAAAAGAGAAAAATCATGTTAATTCTATTAAAATTTAGTCTTAACTAAGCCAACATGTCGGGTACTGAAAGCATTAATTAGCTTGTGCATTTTAGGTAGCTGATTAAATCGACATAAAAATTCAATATTAAGTGAAACGGCCAGAATTTATTTGAACATGTATACCCAGACAACAATCCAAAATTCCAAAATCTAACATCTTTCATAGGAGATTCACTCATGAGCAGAACTAGTCGTATTGGTGTACACGGACGTAATAACCCTAATTTCGAGGCCCTCGATTATGATGTCATTCGTCGTTCTCGAGTTGAGGCTATCAAAATGATGAGCCAAACCCACCCTGATGTGTTGCGGCGCGTCAAAGAGATTAATTCAGATATTGAGATCATCACTCGGCTGTATGATGATAGAATCGGGTCAGGGCATCATCCCTCTCCCCAACAGTTTGCGGATCGTATGATCCCCCTTATGAAAAACTATCAACCCTATTGCCAAAAGTTTCATCTATTGAATGAACCGAACCATCTCCATCGTTATGAAGGCTGGGGGGCAACGGATGAGGACGCTCGCAGTTTTAACCAATGGTTTTTAGAGGCGTATGATCGTTTGAAACAGGCCTTGCCTTGGACGCGACTTGGTTTTCCGGGGTTGGCTCTGCCCGATGCCGGCGCACACCGTGACCGTTCTTGGTTACGAATCTGTCGTCCGGCGATTGAGAAGGCTGACTGGTTGGGCTGTCATTGTTACTGGCAAACGCCCAACGATGGTCGCCCTAGCGGTATTTTTAGTGGAAGTTTTGGCCTGAATTTCAAATTTTACCATCAGCAATATCCAGACAAAGTGATAGAGATTCTGGAGTGTGGCAACTCAAATTGCCAAAATAATATCCCGATTTCGGAGCAGGATGTGGCTCGTGAATTTGGCGACTGGTTGAATGAAGTGTTCAAGTATCCCTATATCAACTCAGTAGCCTATTTTATTCTCTCTTCGCAGGATAGAGGGAATTGGGAATTTTTCTCATGGCGCATGGAGGATGGACGAGTTAAGCCGATTGTGGACAAAGTGGCTAACATGCCCCGTCCAGAGCGTCGAGGGGCGATAGCTCGGAGTCAGAAGCCACCCGCGCCGATCAAAAAAGAGGTCGAGGCGAAACAGCCGGACAAAGAGACTGGTGTCTTCGCCGAGCCGGGCAGTTTTACTAACCAAAACATGATTGATGCCCTCTATAATGTCGGGAAAGCGTTGGGCATAGAGCCGGCCCCGTGGGGTTTACTGACCCAAGCTGGTCTGACCTTGGGTGGTTTAGTCGGATTCGGACGAGATAATCCATATAGTGGCGCGTCGATACCGCAACTAAACCTGAATCCCGAAGAGCGCCGTTTGGTGCGGGAAGAGCTAGGCGTGTTGGCTCCAGAGGCAACCGCTGATGCGACGTTCACCAATCAAAATGTGATTGATGCCTTCTATCAAGCCGGACGAAAAATTGGTATATCCGATTCATGGGGCTTGCTGATTAAAGCGGGCTTGACCTTGGGCGGTTTGGTTGGCGCGGGGCGTAACAACCCTTATGAAGGGGCGCGGATATCAAAAAATCCAAACTTGAGCGAGGAAGAGAAGAGTCAGGTCAAACAAGAAATGCGAACGATTTTAGGCTTAAGCGACGATGCCGAAATCCCCAGCTTTTCGATTGGTGATGATGATTTTGACCCCTTCCTGAAAGGATTCGACGAACTCATCGGTGTGCCTCCGGCCATGCCCAAAACTGAGCAGTTGCCGTTGGGCAAGGCCGAAAACAGCTTAGGCCGACGGGTCTGCCGAGTTTGGAATCGAGATGGCTGGGTGCTGAATCTGATTGCCGATATTTTGGGGGTTGATATCGCCTTAGCCGTGGCTATTCCGGCTTGTGAGACCAACACCCAAGGTTTAGACAGCGATGGCCGTATGACCATCCGTTTTGAGGCTCACATTTTCCAAGAAAAATGGGGTAATGATAATCCCGATAAGTTCCAGCAACATTTCCGCTACGATGCTGATGATCCATGGCAAAAACAGCAATGGCGGGCTGAGACCGACGGCGATTGGCAAGATTATCATGGCAAACAGGATGACGAATGGGCCGCGTTTAAGTTTGCTCAAACATTAGACGAGACCGCGGCCAAACAGTCGATTTCTATGGGAATACCCGAACTGTTAGGCACAAACTATGTCTTGGTCGGCTACAACGATGTTAACGAGATGTACGAAGCCTTTGCCTCTAGCGAGCGGTGTCAACTGATTGGCCTGTTTGATTTGATTGGTGGGGCCAACCAAGACTCTCGCGAAATCGAAGCTTTGCGTAACGGCGACATTGATACTTTCGCCACGCTCTACAAAAGTAGTCATGAAGCGGCTAAATATAGTGCTTTGCTCCGTAACTCGGTTACAGCGTTCAATACATTGAATGGCGAATAAGCGGTAGGTGGTAGTCATCGGATGACTTAAAGTCATCCGATGACTAAATCCGATGTATGGAGGTAAACACAATGAGACGATTTTCATCTTATGGGCCAATTGATCCAGAAACACATTATCACGTCCCGCGTGAGGAATTAATTCAACAAGGCTTAACTCAACTAATAGGCGAAAACCCAAAGAAAGGTGGACATTACATCACCGTTTGGGGGCCGCGACAAACTGGCAAAACTTGGGTGATGCACCAAGTATTGTGGCAATTGGAAGAGGATGAGCGGTTTGATGTGGTTAAGATTGAGTTACAAATAATGGGGCATGATTTTGTTGAAACGATACAATACATCATCAAAAAAATCTCCCATGAGTTAAAAAAATCACTACCATTACCAGATGATATTCAGCAATTTGAGGGATTATTCACCCCTAATTACTTGGATAAACCATTGGTTCTAATACTGGATGAGTTTGATAACTTGTCTGAGGAAGTGACAGGAAAGTTGGTGCAAGCCTTTCGGAATATCTATATAGTTCGCCAACGTCAATCTAATCGACTTACTGTGGAGCGGGATTATCTGTTGCATGGCATGGCCTTAATTGGTGTCCGGGCCGTGTTGGGCGTGGAGAATCCACGAGGTTCGCCCTTCAATGTACAACGAAGCATGCACATTCCGAATCTGACGGCAGATGAAGTGACAGGCATGTTCGATTGGTATCAAAAAGAGACCGGTCAACCGATTGAGCCGGATGTGGTGAAACGGCTATTTTATGAGACTCAAGGCCAACCCGGTTTGACCTGTTGGTTTGGGGAGTTGTTGACTGAGAGAAAAGAGTATAATAAAAGGCCAAACGAACCAATAATAATGGCTCAATTTGATATTGTTTATCGAAAAGCAATTAATGTGTTGCCCAACAATAACATTCAGAACATCATCAGTAAGGCCAAACAAGAACCCTACAAGCAGTTAGTTTTGGAGCTGTTCAAGACAACGGAAAAGATCAATTTTGCTTATGATGACCCATTGACCAACTTCTTGTATCTGAATGGAGTGGTTGACCAAGAAGATGATAAAGGACAGGATTATCTAAAATTCCCCTGTCCTTTTACCCAAAAACGGCTATTTAACTACTTCGCTCGGGAGATGTTCCATTATGTTGGTCAACTATATGACCCATTTGACGATTTCAGTGATACCATCACCGAAACTAGTTTACATGTCGGCAATTTACTCCAGCGATATGGAGTTTATCTGGCCGAAAATCGAGATTGGTTGTTGAAGGACGTACCGCGTCGGGTTGATCTACGGATATTTGAGGCGATCTATCACTTCAATTTGTACATGTATCTGATAAAGTTTCTACAAGGGTATGATGGTCATGTCTACCCCGAATTTCCGACAGGTAACGGTCAGATTGATCTAATTATAAACTATGCTAATCAGGTGTATGGTCTTGAGATAAAAAGTTTCTCAACCACCCATGAGTATAACAAAGCGTTGGACCAAGCGGCTCGGTACGGCAAGAGTTTGGGAGTGAACGAGATAACACTTGGCTTTTTTGTGGAGACAATTGATGAGACCAATCGTAAGAAATACGAGGTGGTCTATCAGGATACCACAACTGGTGTCACCGTCAAACCCGTTTTTGTGGTGATTGGTAGCCGAAAGGCGTGAGGACGTGTTGCGTGTGAAAACATAAAGCGTCTCGTTCCCAAACAGGGAACGAGACGCTTTTTAATTGGGTAGTGTTGTTATCTTGACTGATGATGCATCGGAATCAATCCCGATGCTAAAAGCTAAAGCAGGCTATTTAGGCCGCTTTTAGCGGTCTTGAGCTTTTAGCCTTGTGGCTTTAGCCCAAGGCTATCAGTCAACAGGTCAACACTACCAAAGTTTTGGCCCTTCGAGGAAGGGTTGTAATTCAATGAATCGACAAATTCTTGATAGTTTAGATTCTTTAGGAAAATCTGACCTTCCTTGGAGGTTTTTGGAGTTCGAGGAAGGGTTGGCATCCGGTCATAATTTAGTTAAATGTTAACCCACAAATGTAACTTATGTCCTTCTGAAACCTCTTCCCAACGGATAGCCAAAATATCAAGCTCAATTCGACCACCTTCTCCATCTGGAAAATCGAACTTGGCCGAACGTCCATTATGCCATGCCTCTTCACAACGATGAACCATTTTTGGCCCATCAAATGTACGCATTTCACATAGCGCAACATCTTTGTTAAGATGACTTTCTAATACGCCTAACGACCAGTTGTCATTAACATCTCGAAAATTGGGGGGTGGCCCTTCTACAATTGTAATATAAGCTGAATCTTGATCTGCTTGCATCTGCATAATTCGACAGTACCTTTCTATAATTGGGATTAATTCAAGCGATTTAAATTATGCTATATTCTACACGAGATTGATTAATGTTGCCAATTTATTGTGTTAGACACATGTTGGAAATAATTCACAATTTCGGTAATGGTGCAGAAGTAGTGATAAGGATCCGTTAGCTACCCGCAAGTTTAGAACTTGCGGGTAGCTGACCACTACCTATGCAGGACTACCACAATTTCTACTGATAAGCCAAACTCTCTCGTACACTCACTCCGATGGCTCGGCGGGCAGGCAACCAACTCGCCAAGGTGGAAAGAAAGACGATGATAATCAACCAAAACAGCACACCGACTTCGGCGTAGGCAAAGGTTAGCTCTGATTGCAGGATAACGCCCAAGGTTTTACTCATCAACATGCTAAGCGGCAGGCTTAAAGGAAAGGCCAACAGCCAACTGATAAGTCCCAAGGTTAGCCCCTCGCCAATGAACAAGGTTGCCACAGCCCGTGAGGATGCCCCAATCGCTCGCATTACTCCGATTTCGCTGGTACGTTCTAGCACATTAATCGACAGCACCCCACTCAGAGCGATACTACCCACAATTGCCATAATCACAGCCATGCTACTCAACAACCCCATAATCAAGCTAATATCATGGTTCACCATCTCGATAACCGCATCAATTGTATTGACATTGTAAAAGGCCGAGGTACTGCTTACCTTCATTTGATTCGCATCGTACAGACTTCGCAACTGCTCTGCCGCTTCATCAGAATTAATATGGCTGGCAAATTTAAGGCTAACCGTGTTCGCTTTATTAACGCTGTTTGTGCTGTACAACAACTGGTCACACGGTACAACCGTAGACTGTTTCAGCAGGGCATCAAACACCAACCCAATCACCTGCCAATCCGATTCCCCTTTAACCCCATGGTCAAAAGTAATCCAATCCCCTACGCTGATCCCAATCTCCTCGGCCAACTGTTGATTGAGCAAAACAACCTGCGTATCTCCCGGCTCAAACCAACGTCCGGCCCGCAACTCTGGCTGATACATGGTCGAGTCAAACGGTACACCAAAGATAATCGCTTGAGTATCATTATTCGATTGCCGTTGCTCGGCCCGCCGAATTGTAGCCGGTTGAACCTCCCACATCTCGACTCTCTCAACATCGGGATTATCCAAGGTTAAGTTAGACACGCTCTTCGTCCGTTGGGTATCCTCAAAGGTAAAAGTAGCATCAAACCGATAGACCGAACGTAACAAATCGTTATAGGTATAGTTCAGCGATTCTTGAGCCGACATGACGGTCATGAAAATAATGCCACTTCCGGTCAAGGTGATTATAGTTAAGGCTACCCGACCTTTGTTCCGAAACGTGTTGCTCAACATTAATGCCAGTCGTCCTGGGAGCGTTGAGGCCGCTATCAATCGCTCTAACAAGCCGGAGCTATTGCCTAAACCATAACTGCTAATGGCTTCTCGCACTGTCAATCGTGCCCCAGTGGTAATGGGGATGATGGTCGTCAGTAGTGGAGCAATCAGGGTGATGACGATTTGGGCTAAGATGGCTGGTATAGAGACTTCAAACGGGCCGGGGTCTAACCCCATCACCACAAAACTACCGGAGCTGATGTAGTACGCTCCCACCGCGCTGGGCGGCAAAGCAATCAACAGGGCTAAGATGCCATAAACCAGTACCATGCTGATATAAGTACGGAATATTTGCCAGTTTTTAGCACCGATTGCCTTCATGATACCGATTTGGTTAATCTGTTGATTGATGATAGCGGTCATGGTGGTGAAAACCAATATCAATCCTAATATCAACGAGAGGATAGACATGATAACGAGGACAAAGTTTAGCCCGTTGATGATTTCATGGAAGGGGTGTTGCTCTGGATCGGTGATGGCGTTGCCAAAAAGATCACCAGCCCCTTTCGATTCCACATCCTGTTTTTTGAGATGCTCCTGAATCTTGTTGGCGAGTGTGGTCACTTCGGCCTCGTCAAACCGTTCGGCAGAAATCCGCACAAACTGAAAGCCATCCTCTCCCGTAATTTCTTTGAAATGCTCACGGGTAGTATAAAAGGTAGGATTGCCACCATAAGCTTCGGGCATGAGCAGTTGGTCGAACAAAATACCTGTCACTTCAATCAGGCGGACGCGCGTCCCATCTTGCTGATGTTTGATTTCTAGCTCTACCTGATCGGCCATGCCGATACCGTAGGCTTTCTCAACTCCCATCGTTTTGCGAGAAGGCCACATGCCATTCTGCAACTCTACCAGATGTAGCTTCATGTCTTTGTAATCATCCCGCGCCGCTAACTGAGCTACTTGCCAATTCTCATCGGGGCTAGGTCGCCATTTGATACTGGCATACTGCATCTCGCCCTCAACTGTTTTCACTCCCCGTATCGACTCGATGGAGGTCAACATCTCATCATCGACCGGAGGATCAACATACAACGAAATCATGGCCGGGGAGGTGCTTTGCCATGCGGTCTGAAAACCGACGTTCATCAGCAAACTCGCCCCCAAGGTTAGGCCAACTGCAAATGCGCCGATGGCTATCGTGAGTACTGCTTGAATTGTTCTATTTTTATTATTCCAAATATCGAACCAAATTTTGTGTTGTAATACGCCCATGATGATTGTGGGTTGTGGATTGTGAATTGACGATGGACTTGTGGTCAATCCATAATTCATAACTTACTTACCGTTTAGTAAAAATTTTAAGCAAAAAAATTTAAGTTCTTACTTCCTAACTTCCTACTTCCTACGCTTGAATACCCCGCCATGTGTTATCAGACATGGGCGTAATTAAAGATTTCAAGTCAATATTGCGGTTGAAGACGCTTACCATATAGGCACCCTCTATGGTGGCATAAAGTTGGAAAGCGAAGGCATCCGGGTCAACATCGGCTCTAACCTCACCTGCCTCCTGCCCCTGCTTGACGATGGAAGACATCAGATTGATCATTCTAGTCGATACCTCCGCCATGCGAGGGCGCATTTCGGGACAGGTGTTTATGCCCTCTAACATTAAGGTATAGTAGGATACCTCTGTGTCATAATCAACGCTCTGCCCACTAACGGTAGACATTATGTTATGCGTTTCCGCCAACGAGTTAAACATCTGTTGAACAGTCTCTTTTGTAGATGCGGGGTTTTGGGCAAAATGTAGAAAGTATTCTTCAAAATAGTCCAAAAATTGGTTCAAGACTGCCACATATAACTGCTCTTTGCTTTTGTAATGATAATAGATCGCCGGTTTGGTAATCCCAATCCGCTCGGCTACATCGGTTAATGAGGTGCGCTCATATCCATGTTGGATGAATAGTTCTAAGGCGACTTTGAGAATTTGTTGTTTTGTATTCATTGCTTACTTACCGTTAAGTAAATTATACCATGAGTTGAGGAGTATGTCAAGAGGCAATTTTGGGTCATCATATAACCATAATACGGCTATCAACATAAGCCGAGACATGTAGCACATGCTTAAGCCTGTGCCGTACACAGTCTAAAGACTGTGCTACGATATTATCTGTCGCACGTTAAGTTGATAGCCCATAATACCTACCCTTGCTACTCGACAAAGTGGTTTAGGGAAGGCTAAAACAGGAACACAGAGTTTTGGCTAACTTTTCTGTCGGGTATTGAGATACCTACCCAAAATCGGAGTAGAAGTAACTACCAAAAGAAGGAGATGTGTGGTAGAGTATAGGAATAGAATCCACAGAGGTTCTATGAACGAGGGGGAACGGTTACGTTTGTCGGGTAGCAAGATTACGAACTACAAAGGTATAACCCATGAATCTACACAACGAATACGGAAAAACCGTAAAATTGACCGATGAAATCGGCAAAGGGGGCGAGGCTCGCGTTCTCAACGTGGCTAGTCGGGATGACCATGTCGCCAAGATATATCATAAACCAACCGATAGTCGGGAGGCCAAGATTATCGCTATGGTGCATAAACCACCCGACCAGCCGAAATCGCATGTTTCGTTGGCTTGGCCGACCGAGGTGCTGTATAACCAAGGTGAATTTGTTGGATTTACCATGCCCAAGGTCGAAGGGGCTGACACGATATTTAACTTCTACAATCCCCAGCGACGAAACAAACTGTACCGCAACTTTAGCTGGCACATGATGCACCGTTTGGCGATTAATCTTGTTAATGTGGTAGAGGCTGTTCATCAAAAAGGGCATGTGGTAGGTGACATCAACGAGAGCAATATTCTGGTCACTTATGAGGTCGCCAATGTGGTGCAGAGTGTGTTGCTACGGTTAGCTCGGGCCTTCACCAGCCGCGTTGAGACCCGTTTTTTGGATGATCCGTTAATTACCTTTGTCGATACCGATTCCTTTCAGGTGTGGGATGAGCAAAATCAGATTCATCGCTCGCTGGTGGGCAAGCCAGAGTATACGCCGCCAGAGCTACAAGGGGTCAGATTTTCGGAGGTTGACCAAGAGATTCCGCATGATCTGTTTGGTTTGGGAGTACTGCTGTTCCAGATGTTGATGGAGGGGTTCAATCCGTTTGCGGGAGTGCTGAGTACAGGAGAGTCGGTCGGTCGAGTTGATCTGTACAGCATCCGAGAGGGTTTATTCCCTTATTATAAGAATAGTAAAGTCAGTCCACCACCTGCCGCGCCCCAGTTTGGCCGATTACATCCGACTTTGCAAACTGCCTTTGTGCGCTGTTTTGTGGATGGCTACCATCAACCAAATCAGCGCCCGACGGCCTTAGAATGGGCGCATGCCTTACATGAGGCCGCTCAATCTCTGACCACCTGCTGGTACGAGGGGCACCACATCTATAGCAACCATCTGGAGCATTGCCCGTGGTGTTACCCCAGCGCGCCGATTTCACAGGTGACGGTGCAGGTGTTGCCTCGTCCAGCCAACTTCCAGCCTCATCCTCATTCTCATTCTCACTCTCATTCTAGCGTAGCCTCTCCGCCAACCTCATCATCATCGAAAACAACCCAGACCCCCGCCCTGCCGACCTTAAGCACCGTTCCCCGTCCCCAAGCTACCGCCGAACTGCCACCCGATAAGGTTAATCTGGAGCGCACCCTCAGCCATGACAAAAATCCGGTGACCGCGCTGGCCTATTCGCCGAGTGGTGCATTTTTGGCAATGGCCCAAAAGAAAGGTCAGACGGTAGTTTGGCAGGTCAAAAACGGCAAACCCCACAAAATAATAGGGCAAAATTCAAATCAGCCAGTAAATAGTTTGGTCTTTTCGCCTGATGAGGCTTGGCTGGCCGAGGGGGGTTATAATACCGTCCTGATGGAGCCGATCACGGCCAAGGAATCGTCGCATAAATTGCAATTGAGGCAGGTTGGCGGGGTCTTTGGCGTGGCCTTCTCGCCAGATGGGTTATGGTTGGCGGCCAGTTGTTGGAACAATCTGCTTTACATGTGGCATCGGCCTAATCTACAAAAACCAGATTTTACGCTGAAAAATACTCTCAAAGGGCACACTGAGCAGGTGCGTGAACTTGCGTTTACTGCCGATGGGCAAACGCTCATCAGTGTTGGGGTTAAGGGACAGGTGCGAGGCTGGCATGTTGAAACAGGTCATACCCTTTATTATGGGAAAATTCACACCAGCACTCCTATCGTCTTAACCGGACTAGCTCCCGGCGGTTGGGCCTGGGGCATGGTCGGCAACGACAACTCGATTGTGGTGCAGTCGATTCCTGATGATAAAGTGGTGCTTAATTTAACCTGGCCCGACCTGCCGCCTACCGCAACCGAGGCCTTGGCCTTTAGTGCCGATGGGCAGATTCTGTTTGGCTCGGGAGCCGATGGCCTAATTCGAGGCTGGCAGTTGGATAGCGGCAAACAGGTCACGACCATGACCAGCCCAAAATCAAGGCCGACCATACTGACCGTCGCACCCCATAGCCTGCAACTCGCCAGCGACCATGACCATCAAGTCAATCTATGGAGTTGGGGCAAACCGCTTACGGTTCAACCAGCGAGTAGTTCTGCGACGGTGTCAGCCAAAACCACGCCAAAGTCGGTTGAAAAAGCATCAAAACTAGTTCCCACACCACCGGCTATCCCCAACCTTGACCCGATTCCTCGCCCCCAAGCCACGGCTCCGTTACCACCAGAAACGATCATCGCGAAACGAAAGTTTAGTCATCAACCCTCACCGGCTGGCACGATAAAACCAAGCATCAAACTGCCCGAACTGAGTTTCGCCGTACCGCGTCAATTGAGCGGAATTATTAAGGGTCGAGTTAACGATATCGTCTTCTCTCCCGCTGGGGAGGTAGCTGGCGCGGTCAGTGATACACAGATTTTTATTTGGCATGTGGCAACTGGGGCAGAGATTCATACGATAAAAGGGCATTATGCCAGTCATATCTATAACCTTGCTTTTTCGCCTGACGGTAGCACCTTCGCCAGTAGCGGTGACGGCAAGAGTGTGCGATATTTTGATATGCGTAACGGCTCCCTATGCGATGTTCACAAATTTCAATCATCCAGCCCCATCTATGTCACCTATCATCCTGATGGAAAAACGCTGGTGTCGGTGCATAAGGGTAAGATTATCCGATTTTGGGATGTCAATAGAAAAATCAAGGTTAGAACTCGCTATATCCATTCCCAGCCAGTGCAACAAGTTCGTTTCAGTCCCGACGGTTCCTTATTTACTACGATTAGCGGCTCCAAGGTCAACTATTCTCTAACCAAAACACCAAACTATTGGCAAACTGATAGATCGCTCAACCATGAACAGTTGGTCAACGATATTGTTTTTGGGCCAAATAACCAACTCATCAGCACCGACGGCAAGATTCATATCTGGGATCTCAACACGAGCAAACGGTTAGGTGAAATGAGCCATGAAGGTATCGGCTGGATTACCAGTCTCGCCATGTCGCCCGATGGCAGTTATCTGATTAGTGCTTGTTTGGAGGGGCATCCTGAAGCGGCCCCGTCTGCCACCCTGCATGTGTGGGACATGGCAACTCGGCAATTGTTGGGCGTAGTGACCGACTACAGCATGCCCGTTACCAATCTGGCTATGTCACCGGATGGTACAGAACTGCTCATTGGTGGTTTGCATGGCGATGTGCGAGTGCTGACCTTATCAGAAACATTTAAGGCGTTGGACGGTTCTAGCGAAACAGTCACAGAATCGGTAGAAACAGAATCGACAGAATCGGAGACGAGTCTTAGCCTGCTCGATGTGAGCCACCTCAACCCACCGGCCCAACTGCTCTGCTTGCCTCATCCAACCGATATTCGAGAGGTCAATTTATCGCCGGATGGGCAATATATCGCCACAAACTCTGACTGTGTGCGAGTATGGCAGACGGGCAACGGGCAGTTAAGACAGACCATTACTAGCCGCTGGGATATCTTTAATATCGCCTTCACCGTCAATCAAGACCTGCTCGTCAGCGAAGGCACAACCCATATCTCGACTTGGGTGTTGGGGGCGGGACAGTTTATCAGCCACCAGCAAATATTTGGTATAACCGCTATGACAACCTCTCCCGATGGGGTGCTTTTGGCGATTGCTGGCCCTGAGAATGACATTCTGGTGTTGGAGATTGACAAGGGGCAGGTTACGCAACGAGTGGTAGCACTACTAAAAGGGCATAGCGGCCTTATCAGTCAGGTTTTGTTTGCGTCCGATGGTCAAACTGCCGTCTCCTTCGATGACAAAGAGATTCTGCGAGTGTGGGACATCAACACAGCAAAACAGTTGTGGTGGCTAGATATATCGGGCCGTAAAACAGGCAGTTTTGCCATCTCAAACGATAATCAAATGTTAGCCATTGGCGGTAATAAACTGATAGAAGTGTGGCGATTGCAAACCAAAAAACGGCTCAAACGGATCAATCATCAACATCATAACAAGGTGGCCTTTACGCCCGATAATCAGATGCTGTTGGCTGGTAATCATCTGGGCCATATTGAACGATGGCAGGTGGGGCGAGGCTGGTATAAACAGAAAAAACGGTTGGCTGAAGTTGAAGGCCGGATTCAGAATCTTACCTTCTCGGCGGATGGGCACTATTTGGCGATTACGACCGACCGGCCCCAGCTTTCGCTGTGGGGCTGGTCTAAACAGGCTCTGGAACAGGTGCGGTACGCCAGCCCGCTTGACCTGCCAGAGATTACTCTGACTCGGCGACATGTATTTTCCAGTTTTCCAGAACCCTTAGAACTGTTCAAAAGTGTCGCCATATCGCCCGATGGAACGCTGACTGCGGGGGGGAATAAACAGTCGATTCAACTGTGGCAGAATAATTCAGGAAAACGGATCCAGACGATTAACGCCAGTTATACGGCTCGGCCCTTGAATAATGTGGCTTTTCATCCCAATAGTGAGCAGTTGGTGTCGAGTGGCTGGTCGAGATTGGTGCGGCTGTGGGATGTGAACATGGGCAAGGTGTTGAGTTACAAAGGTTGGCGTGATGAGTACCCCACCTACGCCGTCTACTCGCCCGACGGCCAGCAGATTGCGGCCACCTACACTGGGTTAGATGTGATGGTGTGGGATATTATCGGGGGGAAATTCAAACGACGTTTACAACTTGAGGGGCACACCATGCGAGTTAATCGAGTCTGCTACTCAGCGGATGGGCGGTTGTTGGCCTCTGCTGGTAAGGATTTGACGGTTCGGATATGGGATGCTAAAACAGGCCAGCCGCTCTTTATTTTACGTGGCTTTGACAGCACCGTCAGCGAGCTTGCTTTTTCCTCTGATGGTTGCTATCTCATGGCGGTTGACGGGCATATCTGGTTGTGGCGGGTGAGTGACGGGCATTTACTCGGTCAACTTGATGAGGGGCAGTTTGGCCTCATGGAGTGCGCGGCCTTTGTGCCAAACAGCGACCTGTTGATTAGCGGCAGTCTGGGTCAGGAGGTTGCCGGACAGGCGGTCAAGACGATTCAACAGTGGAGCGTCAGCAACCAGAAACTGTTAGCTATCCTGACCAACCAAACTATCGGGGTAAACAGTGTAGCCGTTTCCGCCGAGGGGCGAACCTTGGTCACTAGCCATCTCGATAAAATTATGCGAGTGTGGGATTTACCGCCCGAATCATCGGTGGTATAATGAATTTTCTGATGCTAACGGAATCTTTGGCGGGAACACTACAGCGGATACTTCAAAACTCAACGGATATATTTCGCCAATAACGATATTTTTTACCATTTACAGTAATTATATACGGATGAAAACCATCCGTTCCGTAGTTAAATATCCGTTGTAGTGTTGATTCCGGCTAAACCAAAGAAAAAGTTAGCATCAGTGATTTTTCGCCCTTGAGGCTAAAACAGGCTAAAACAGGCTGAAGCCTGTTCAACAATAGCCTTTTAGTACTAACAACTTTTTTGCAAAGCTACCTTCATGATGCTATTATTCTATCATTAATAAATCTCAGGAGGCTATCAACTTAACGTGCGACAGATAATATCGTAGCACAGTCTTTAGACTGTGTACGGCACAGGCTGAAGCATGTGCTACATGTCTCGGCTTACGTTGATAGCCTCTCAGGCCAACGGAATCTTAGCCTCATAAATATATCTATCGAAAGTACCTAACTTTTAATTACAAGGGGTGTAGTATTAGCATGGAGAAAAGCACCGAAGAAGTTCAAACTATCAGTCACATGGAAGTGGTAATTTTATTTTTGTCGGTTTATGTACTTCTAATCTTAGTTTTTGAGACAGTATTTGTCATAGAAAGCCAAGATGTACAAGATATCCTTCAGGCGATAGACACAGTTATATGCTTTATTTTCTTGGCTGATTTTTTCTTTCGGTTATATAAGGCTAAAAATAAGATGCAATTTTTGAAATGGGGTTGGATTGATTTTATCTCTAGTCTCCCGATGATAGGCCCCCTACGTTGGGGGCGAGCGGTTCGGGTTTTTCGGGTGCTTAAAACCTTGCGGGGCATTCGCTCGACCAAAATGATTATAGACTTTGCCCTTCGATATCGGGCTAGAAGCGCGATGGTCTCAGTATTAATAATTTCAATCACCTTGTTAACCTGGTCTTCCCTTGCGATTCTTAGCGTTGAAACGTCAGAGGATAGCAATATCAAATCTGCCTCTGATGCGATGTGGTGGTCGTATGTGACCATGACCACTGTTGGTTATGGTGATAAGTATCCTGTAACCTTCGGAGGACGTTTGATTGCCGTGGTGCTTATGATGGCCGGAGTGGGCTTGTTTGGAACCTTCACTGGGTTTGTGACCGCTTGGTTTGTTGATGATGATGCTATGGATGAACAAACAGTCCTCTTAAACGATATTCAACAGGAACTAAAACTCTTACGACGAGAGTTAGCCAATCATGGTATTTTATCCGTTACGGACAATGTGACGACAGAAAAAAATAATTATCCCGCGGAGTAGGCATGTGTCATACCACAGGTGCTGACTCCTCAACGGGGATATTTTATTTCTTCCACTAACTAATCTTTCCGCAAGTTTGAAACTTGCGGAAAGATTTGATTTGATTATTATTATCGAAGATTAAACTAAAAGGAGAGATACATGCTTAAGTTGTTTTCACGAATATTGATGATTACCATTGTTACTACCCTGCTTGCTTCTTGTCAAAATATTATACCCTTGTTAGAACAAGACTCTGATGAGTTAAGAGGGAATATTTTGATATGGCATGCTTGGGAAGATAACGAAGCCCAAGTGTTAGATGAAATTCTGGACGAATTTACTGACACCCATCCCAATGTCACCATTATCCGACGTGCGCTGACTGCGGATGTTATTATTGACGAATATAGTCGTTTGTCCGCATCAGGATTAGGGCCAGACATCCTAATCGCCCCAGCGGATCAAGCTGGCGATTTGGCTCAAGCAGGTTTAATTCAAAACCTGCAATCATATACAATTGACCCCGATGCCTCGCTTGATGAGGATATGCCTCAAGATTACAAAATAGACCTTGATATCTATCTGGCGGCGGCGATGGATATGCTCCGCGATAGAGATGAATTTTATGGGCTACCCTTATCGTTAAATACTACTGTTTTATATTATAACAAAGAATTGTTGAACCAATTTTCGGATAAGGCCGTGGAGGTGGCCGCAGAGGCGGCTACAGAATTAGAGACAGAGATAGAACAGTCTCTAGAAGGTGAAGGTGAAGGTGAAGATGAAGCGGAGATAGAACCAACACCAACACCCACACCAGAACCGATTGAAACAATCGTAACACCTGCTGAAACGTTACAAGAGTTATGGGAACATGCCAATCAAGGCCATCAGATTGCCTTCCCCATAGGCTTCCATAGTTCTTCTTGGGGTATTCAAGCCTTTGGGGGTAACCTTTTTGATGAAGAGGGACGAATAGTCCTGAATCAAGGCGGTTTTGCCAACTGGTTGGGCTGGCTTAAACGGTTGCAGGATATACCAACGGTTATATTTAATACTGACCATGGAGTTTTAACTGAACTGTTTACCGATGGTAGAGTGACCTATTATATCGGTAACTCTAATGAGTTATCTACCCTACAAGAGGCTCTAGGTGAAGAGGTCGTCGGCACCATTCGGTTGCCTGCTCGCCAAAACAAACCTGCTGGGCCGTTCCTCCAAGCAGAAGTAATGATGTTTAATAAAGCCTCCTCTCCAAAAGATACGGAGTTGGCTTTACGGTTAGCTCGCTTTTTAACCAATATCGACCAGCAACGAGAATTGGCCCTAGAAACCGGGGAATTACCCGTGCATAAGCGGGTACGAATCGATCCTCGAGTCTCGCTGGTTGTTTCTGAAATGATCGCCCAAAGCAGAACCTCTGTTCCCATCACCTTAGATAATATCCCTAAATTGAGAGATTTAGAAGAATCTGGTGACGAACTTTATCAACAGGTTTTATCGGGTGAGATCGCAGGTGGCGGCGCGGCAACTTTATTGACTCAAGAGATTAATACCAAATATGGGTTTGAGGCGTTACCAACCGCCGAGGAGTTTGCCTGTGTGGCCGGAGATACCATAGAAGTATGGCATAGTTGGCCTCAAATAGAGCGTGCGATATTAGATGAGATTAAAGATAACTATCTCAATCTTTGCCCCAATAGCACTATTCGTATTATAGCGACAGAAACCGACGAGGAGCTTTATCGTAAATACAGCGAAGCGGCCCTTGATAAACAAGGCCCGGATTTAATCATTGCGACGAACCAATGGATTCCTTCTTTGACAACAGATGGTTTGGTACAAAATATTGACGACATGATGGATCCAGAGTTCTTACAACGCTATATTCCTCAGGTAGAACAGTCTATGCGATATGATGGTGACTTACATGGCTTGCCCGTTTCCATTGATTTAATGGGACTTTATTACAATACCGACAGGGTAAAAGACCCTCCGGTGGTTCTGGATGATTTGCTTGTTGTAGCCAGCCCAGAAACCAAAGTAGCTTTCCCGATTGGGTTCTATGAATCATATTGGGGAATTTCGGCTTTTGGTGAAAGTAGCGACAGCCCTATATTTGATGAAGAAAACCGTCTGATTCTGGGTGAAGTTGGGTTATCAGATTGGTTAGCATGGTTAAAAGTTGCTAAAGAGGAACAAGGCTTTGTCTTTAGTGAAAATCTCGAAGAGTTAAAAACGATGTTTCTTGATGAATCTGCCGCTTATTTGATAGGTGAGGCCAGTTTATTAAGCGAACTACAAACTACCCTTGGGGAGGATAAAATAGGTGTTGTTCCCCTGCCTGCTGGCGGCCCACTACTCCTTGTCGAAAACATGATGCTTAATTCTAATTCTGATGAGAATAAAAGTGCCTTAGCTCTCCATTTTGCTCAATATGTTACCAGCGCGGAAAATCAAACCTTATTGCTTGAGAAAGCCAATAAAATTCCAGCCAATGTTAATGTTAGTGTCACCTCCCCCGCGATTGCCGGTTTTGTTGAACAAGCCAACGCTTCGGTTGTTATTCCTAATAAAACCGAAGTAGTCGCAGTATTTCAATGGGGAAATCAGGTTTATCAACAAGTGTTAGACGGTAATATAGACCCCGCTAGAGCAACCCAAGATTTTACAACCTTGGTTAACTTGGTCAACGGTTTTGATGTCACAAGTGAAGAAACCTTAGCTGAATATGCCGATTGTACCGATGAAGGGCAAGTGTTGTTATGGCACAGTTGGTCGGGGTTCGAGATAGCAGCTTGGCAAACTATCATCAATAATTTTGCAGAGTTATGCCCCGGTATTCAACTACAAACCCAGCATGTTCCGGCTGATAAATTGGCAGACGAGTTGTTTGCCCTTATAAAAGCACCCACTCTAACCGATACGGTTGAGATGACCACAACGCTTGAAACACCGGTTACGACGTTAGAAACCTCAACGGCTACCACAGATACCGTAGATACCGTAGATACCGTAGATACCATTGAAGCGACTCCGGTGACGACTGAGACAAACCGCTTACCTGATTTCTTCATGGCCTCGCATGATTTGATTATACCATTGCTTGAAGCGGAGTTACTGGCAGACCTGACCCCCTTAATGGATGAAACTGCTTTAATCAATTATATTCCCGAGGCGGTGGTCGCCATCCAACACCAAGAAAAGGTATACGGTATACCACAATCACTAAACACAATGGCTTTGTATTATAACAAAAATCTGGTTGAGGAACCCGTTTCTACCTTGGATGAGTTATTAAGATCAGCTACTCCAACAAAACAAGTTGCCTTAAACCCCCTGTTTTATGAATCATTTTGGGGTGCTTCCGCTTTGGGATGTGAACCTTGTCAAAATGAACAGATGTTTGATGAACAGGGGAATATTATTGTAACATCAAACGATTTTTCAGACTGGGCAAACTGGCTCGAAAATGCACAGGATAAATCGGGGTTCATTCTTAGTGCTGACCAAAAAGAGTTAGAGGAACAATTTGTAGCAGGTGAGGTTGCTTATCTGATTGCTGGGCCGCATGCCCTAAGTACATTGCAAAATGCGTTGGGGTTTGCCAATGTTGGCGTAACCACACTTCCCGAAGGGGAAACAGGGGTTGCCAAGCCATTCTTACAGGTAGAATCATTCCTGTTTAATAATAAATCTAATGAAGATCAAAAGGCGTTGGCCTTAAAGTTTGTTAAGTTTGCCAACTTGCAAAAACAACAAACGTTGCTTTTGCAAGAAGGAAACTTTATCCCAACTAACAAGTTGACCACGGCAATTAACGATGATGCCTCCGTTGATAAATTTGTGAGGCAGGTTGGAAGCAGTATTCTTGCTCCTGATGTTCAGAATATGAAACTTCTGGAAACAACATCAGGCATTACCTATACGATAGTTACAACAACCACAGTTACAACAACAACTAATAATTAGACGAATTATAAAACAGGAGGCTATGATGCCAGATTATAGTAATTTTAATGTACTACTTGACCCATTCTTGAAAATTATGCTCTACTTAGGTCGTGCCGCAGTACAGAGGCAGTTGATAACAATTGCCGTAATTTTGGTTGCGGCTGGGTTTATTTCGCAAGCCATCGGAGTAGGTATTAAACGTTTTGTCGTACCAAGAATTGAACGCAGTCTTGCGGGACGTTTACAAGCATTTCTGAAACATGGCTTATTGATTATAACAGATATTGCTTTTCCAATGATGTCTCTTTACGCGACTGACTATGTTCGAAATCAGTTCATCGCCGAAGGTGAGTTGTATGGCTTGTTAAATAATCTATATTTCTTACTGTGGATTCTATTCATCTATCGGCTGTGTATCTCTTTGTTCTATCAAATATTTGGCAAAAAGGCAATTCGTGGCTATCACTATCGAATATTAGGCCCATTATTTGCCCTATACGTATTTGCTTACATTCTGCTCGATTTGGTAGATATCTATCAAGTGTATAACTTAGAGTTGCTTAAATTCTCTGAAAGTGATACGCCATTAACCCTCGGAGCCTTATTCTTATCAACCATTGGTCTGTATTTTTGGATAAATTTGGTGCTGGGGGTTGAAAATTTTATTCAGCACCTTGGTAAACGATATACAGCCATTCCGCCCGGTACCATAGAAGCCGTGCTAACCCCCATTCGTTATATCTTAATTCTTACCGGTGTAGTGATGGCTTTTACCAACTTAGGCCTTAACGAAAACACGATAGCCGCTATCACCGGTGGGTTATCGGTTGGGATTGGTTTCGGGCTACAAGAGGTGCTGACCAACTTTATCAGTGGTATTCTGTTACTGTTTGAGCAGTCGCTCCGTCCGGGGGATGTCATCAGCATCGACGGTGAAATTGGCGAGGTTAAGAAGATGAGTATTCGTTCTACAACGATACAAACTCTTAATAATGTGGAATTAATTGTTCCTAACCAAACCTTTTTTACCTCAACCGTGACCACCTATACCCAAAGTAGCAAGGTTGTCCGGATTTTGATACCTATGGAAGTGAGTGAGGATACTGCCAAACCAGAGTTTATGGATTATTTGCTAGACCTGGCTAACAAACATCCCTTGATTGAGTCTGAACCAGAACCATCGGTTTTGGCAACAGGTTTTGGTGATTCGAGTGTAACCTATAACATAGCCGTTTGGGTGCATGACCCGCTGAATATTGAACAAATTATGAGTGACATGAATAAGGTGATTTGGGCGGGTTATGATGAGCATGGCTTCGCCAACTCTACACCTGAGCGAAATTTGAATGTGTTATCGGTTCCTACCACATAGAAAATAGGAAATAAGATGAACACTATCAGCGAAAAAGAAAAACAGACCGTTGAAAAAGCCAAACAAGGCTTTGAAATAGGTTTATTCGCTCAAAATTATAGCCAAATTCATTCAGACGAACAGCATTTAACCAGCCTCTTAGACCTTTGTCAATTTGTCAACGATAAGCATTATTTGGATTTAGGCACGGGAAATGGCTACATCGCGTTTGAAATGGCGAAACAAACCCCCGACATTTTTGTCACCGGGATAGATATTGTTGCCAAAGCTATTGAGGTCAACAATCAAAAAGCAAAAAACTATAATCGCCTAAAATTCATCGTTTATCAAGGCTTAGAGTTACCGTTTGATGACCATGAATTTTTTGGGGTGATCAGTCGTTACGCGTTCCATCATTTTCCTAACCCAAATCTGGCGGCTAAAGAAATATCCCGTATTGTTCAAGAAGATGGTTTCTGCATCATTGCCGATCCAACTCCTATAAAATTAGATAATGCTGAATTTATCAATCAATTTGCCAGTTTGAAGGATGATGGACATGTTCGATTTCATACAAAAGAAGAAATAGAGTCTATATTTGGGGAGGCTGGATTTAGAGTAGAAGGACAAATTATAAGCTCTGTTACCTTTCCACGAGAAATGAATATGGAATATAAGCGGCTTGTTGAGCAAACATCACCAGATATATTGGAAGCGTATCAAGTACAGATTGAGAAAAGTCAGATTTATGTGACAATCGAAGTGTTAAATACGTGTTTTAGGCATGATTGAAAAATGTGGGCTTAACAATGAGACCCTCAATAAACCACATCTCCCTGCACAAATGCGGCAGTTCGGGCATCTGAGGGGGCATGGAAAAATGTCTCGACATCCGTCACCTCAACCAAACGGCTGTCTAGCAGTAGCCCAACTCGATGGGCCAACCGCTTGGCCTGAAAAATATTGTGGGTGATGAGGATAATCGTGGTGCAGTTTGTCTGGTTCAAATCGGTAATAATTGCCTCAATCAGTTTGACGTTGTAGGGGTCGAGATTGGCGGTTGGTTCGTCTAACAGTAACACTTCGGGATGTAACACTAGCGCACGAGCTAGAGCCACCCGTTGCGCCTCTCCGCCGCTGAGGGTGCGCGCCGAGACATGACCCAGACCAGTTAAGCCCACTTGGTCCAACGCTTTCGCGACCCTTGCCGTAATGGTCGAGCGAGGAATCTGCCGAAGCGTCAACCCGTAGGCTAAGTTATCGGCTACCGAGCGATTTAGCAAGACCGGCGTTTGAAACACCGTAGTCACCTGTCGCCGAATCTCTAATGGCGGCCATGAACCATTGACCTGTTGGTTATGAAAACGGAGTTGACCAGCACTCGGCGCTTCTAAAAAGTTGAGCTGTCGTAAAAAGGTTGTTTTACCCGCCCCACTTGGCCCAATCAATGCCAAAATTTCCCCCGCATATATTTCCAAAAAATCAATCTGTAATACTGTCCGTTGGTTATAAGTTTGGGTTAGGTTCTGACATTGATAGATGACAGGTCGAGTCATGACTAATTTTAGATGCACTGGGTTTTCAACTAATTTTGCCTCTGTGAATCTCCGGGCCGTGTATATCGGGGTTGTTTTTTAAGAAATGTAGAGATAACTTGTGCCGGACTACTCCTAATTTATATCCTGCCCCTGCCATTGGGTCATGAGCAAGTTCGCCAGAAAAGTCAGCAGTAACAAGATAATTCCAAGGGCAATTGCTAGGTCAAAATACCCCTTACGCGTCTCCAATACGATGGCTGTGGTCAGAGTACGAGTCTGCCCTTCGATATTCCCACCGACCAGCATGACCGCGCCCACTTCGGATATAATGGCTCCAAAACCAGCAATGATGGCGACGATTACGCCCATCCGCGCCTCAGTCAGAATGGCCAAGGTCGCCTGCCAAGGAGTCGCCCCCAAGGCTAACAGTTGCTGACGTAGATTCGAATCAACGCCCATGACTGCGGCGATGGTGAAGCCCGTAATGACTGGTATGGCGATGATGGTTTGAGCCACAATCATGGCCGGTGGGGTAAAGAGCCAGCCCAACATCCCTAGCGGCCCACTTCGAGATAACAGCAGATAGACAAACAATCCTACCACCACCGGCGGAAACCCCATGCCAGTGTAGATAAACAGCAAGATAACGCTTCGTCCCCAAAACCGTTTCAGCCCCATCAATGCGCCACATGGCACGCCGATTGTGGCACTCAACAAAAGGGCTACCCCCGTCACCGACAGGGATAGCCAGATAATCTCGTATAAGGCCGAGTTAAGGCTAAAAATAAGTTCGAATGCCTGAATTAGGCCGTCTAAAATATCTCTCATATCAGGAAGAGTAGGCTTCCAGCCTAATAGCCAATTTTATTGATCTGCCAGCCATACGGCTGAATTAGGCACAAATAGGGGCTGCCCAAACTGTTCACGGCCAAACTGACTAATCAGCTTTTGCGTTTCTAGGCTAGTCAGCCAGTCGATAAAGGTGTTGGCGGCAACACTATTGACGGAAGGGTGTTTTTCGGGATTCACGGTGATGACTCCATAGGGATTGAAGAGTCGAGAATCTCCTTCGACCATGATTTCTAAATCAAGCTGAGTGGCTTTGCGGGCCAGATAGGTGGCTCTGTCGCTGAGGGTGTAGGCTTGTTGCTCGTCGGCCATCGAGACCACCGCGCCCATGCCCTGTCCCGCCGATAGATACCAATCGCCATCGGGTTTAACTGCATTTTTATCTGTATTTTTAGGACTGCTTTCGGTAATGAGTGGTAGTTGAGTGGTTTGCCATAAACCTTGTTCTTTAATGTGTGTTCCAGAATCATCACCCCGCGAGACAAATAGGCTCTGTTGCTGGGCGATTTGAGCTAACGCGGTGCTAACATCGGTCAGACCATGTATACCTGCGGGGTCATCTGCGGGGCCGATGATGATAAAATCATTGTACATGACATCCTGCCGATTAATGCCGAATCCAGCCTCAACAAACGCATCTTCGCGTTGACGGGCATGGACGAGAATCACATCGGCATCGCCATGTTCGCCCAGTTGAATCGCCTGCCCCGTTCCGACTGCAATCACCTCGACGGTTGCGCCATAACGGTTCTCAAAATCGGGCAAAATTTCGGTCAGCAGACCGGAATCGTAGGTGCTAGTGGTGGTAGCTAATCGTAATCGCCCCAACTCGGTTGGCGCGGCAACGGTCATAAAATATACGAAGAAAAACAAACCTAACAAAAACAAGCCTAACAAAACAATTAAGGGAACAGTATGTCGTTTTAGAGGGTTCATGGGAAATTTCCAGAGTTTAAAATTTTTTCGCGGTAGAGTAGGGCGGACTTTAGTCTGCCTATATGCTCCCAATCAGACGTGCAACTTGCTTAATCCTATTTCCTGCCTTATGAATTGGGATTAAATATGTCAATAAAAACCCTACTCAATTGAGTAGGGTTTTTGGGTTAAATCAGTAATCAAGTTAAGACTATCGTTTCATCCGATTTTGAAAATATGTTTATAGTTTCGGGCCAGCGTTAACAATCGCGTCGCTGCTGCCTTCTTTGTATTTTTCAAAGTTATCGGTGAAGAGTTGCGCCAATTTGAGAGCTTGCTCTTCATAAGCATCACCGTCAGTCCAAGTATTCTTCGGAATGAGAATTTCAGCCGGAACATTGGGGCATGAGGTCGGGACGGCTAAACCAAATAGAGGATCGGTGACATACTCAACATCGCTCAGAGAGCCGTCATGAATCGCGTCGATAATCGCGCGGGTGTATTTCAAGCTCATCCGTGAGCCAACGCCGTGCGCGCCGCCTGTCCAGCCAGTGTTGACGAGCCAAGCCGACGCGTCATGTTCTTTCATTTTTTGAGCCAGTAACTCAGCATATTTGCTCGGGTGCCAGACCATAAAGGCGGCTCCAAAACAGGCCGAGAATGCGGCTTGAGGTTCAGTCACGCCCACCTCAGTCCCGGCAACTTTGGCGGTATAGCCGCTGATGAAGTGGTACATGGCTTGGGCGGGAGTGAGTTTGCAAACCGGAGGTAACACGCCAAACGCATCACAGGTAAGCAGGATAATATTTTTCGGATGCGCACCAACACATGGGATTTTGGCGTTTGGAATAAATTCGATAGGATAGGAAGCTCGGGTGTTTTGGGTGATAGAAACATCAGCATAGTCAACTTCATGGGTCTGCTCATCACAAACCATATTTTCTAGCACCGTTCCGTACTTGATCGCGGCATAAATTTCAGGTTCTTTTTCGGCTGAAAGATCAATAGCTTTGGCGTAACATCCACCTTCGATGTTATAGACACCTTCATCGCTCCAGCAGTGTTCGTCATCGCCAATCAACTTACGGCGGTGGTCGGCGGATAAGGTGGTTTTACCTGTGCCTGAAAGACCAAAGAAGATGGATACATCGCCATCATCACCTTCGTTGGCGGAGCAGTGCATGGAGAGAATACCTTTTTCCGGCATAATGTAGTTCATCACGGTAAAGATACCTTTCTTCATTTCACCCGCATACTCACTACCAAGAATGACGAACTCTTGTTCTTCAAAGGAGAGATTAACGCTGGTTTTGGAAGTCATGCCTGCAATACGGCTATTGGCCGGGAACTCTCCGGCGTTAAAGACGACATAGTCTGGCTCACCAAAGTCGGCCAGTTGTTCATTGGTCGGGCGAATCAACATGTTCCACATAAAAAGGGCGTGGTATGGTCGGGTACAGACAATTCGAATTTTGACACGTTCTTTTGGATCCCAGCCACCATAGGCATCAACCACATATAACCTATCGCGAGTGTTGAGGTAATCCATCGCTCGTTCACGGTTAATTTGGAAGACTTCTTCCTCAATAGCTATATTGACGGATCCCCACCAAATATTATCCTTAGAATCAGGATGAGAAACGATGCGTTTAGCCTTCGGGCTACGTCCTGTTTTTTCACCAGAGCGAACCATCAACGCTCCAGAAGCGGCAAGGGCGGCTTCTGGTTCATATTTCAATGCTTCTTGATAAAGAGCTGGCGGACTGGCATTACGAATAATGTCTTCAACTTCAATACCATACTGCTTGAGTGTAAAATTAGTCGTCATGATTTTTACTGCTCCTTTAGTTGTGTAATTTATTTTGTTGTAAGGAGGCAAAGCATTACATAAATTTGTGACCTCATTATCACAAAATAATTAATTTTGAGTATGAACCAAACATTCCAGAGTAGTGATAACCTATTGACTGATAAGATTCACATGTCATTCCAAGTGAAGCGAAGCGGAATCGAGAAATCTCTCGGTTGATATTGAGGCGACTCTTCTCTTCACTTCGTTGCGTTCAGAGTGACATAATCATCAACATGATAACACTATCCATCCAGTTGATTCAAGTGAAGTTTAACATATTTTACGGAAAGGACAACTTGATTACCTGGTCATGGTTATCAAAATCATATACGTTTATTATAACCTAAACTCATTGATGTCAATGAACAATATCGCATTTGTTGGTAGTGTGCATAAATTGTGGATTTAGTCAAGGCTTGCTACCCGACAAAGTGGCTTAGGGAATGAGCATTAATTAACATGTGCATTGCGTCGGAGGTTATGGTAGGGGCTAGGCAGGGCGGTCTAGACTTGGAATGTGCGGCCATCTCCGCTCCGACCCTGCCTCGCCCGTCATTCCATAGTTTCAGGGCGAGGCAAGGCGGATTGAAGTTCTGATTTCAAACCAACGCTATACCGCCTTGCCTAGCCCCTACGATTGCCAAACGCGCAATTTATTTAGGGCTCATTCCTTAATTAGTTCAGGCTAAAGGTTCTGTCGGGTACTAAGACTGATATTAAACCTTATGACCATAATCTCTAATATCATTTATCTCAAAAGATGAGAATTTAAGAGGAGTCCTTCTATATCCTTCTTTGATGTTAACTTCGGCTACCCGAACTGTTAGCCCCCCATAGAAATTAAATCCAGACGCAGATAAGCCTATCGCGGTCAATTTATTACCAAAAGCGGCCCCAGTATCTATATCAATGGAAGCTATCAGGTCATTTTTTGGATGCCTTCTCAGATAATAACTATCCAAATCAATTTTCTCAGCCTCTTCTTCATCCTCATCCTCATCCTCATCAGTTGATGATTTCTCAGACAACTCATCTATGTAATAGTCCAAAGAAGGTGTTGGCGTATGACCATGGATAATGATATGACCATTCCAATGATCCGGGTCGCCATTCAAAAAATCCCGTCTGATCCAAGTGGGTACATTCTCTATCCATATTTTTCTGTCGTTTATAAACTTGGTCATATCAGCATAATCATTTATCTCGAGTTGCTCCTCAAATGGCACATCAGGCATAATACCACCATGAACAACAGTAATTTTCGCTCCAAAAAGACCATTGTCATAATCCTCTTGGTGGAAACATTTCATGCTCTTCATAAAGTCGGTGTATTTCTCATCAATATTGGCTTTGAAATCTTCAAAATTATTGTACCCAAAGGAACGCATAGTGCTATCGGCTCCATTCTCCATCCATATTCGAGTTCCCCATTCATCAATATGTTTTTCATTGAAAAGGGTATCTAATAATAAATGTTCATGGTTTCCTAATAAGCTGACAGCCCTATCTCCAAGGCTCATTATAAGATCTAACACCTCTTTTGAGGAGGGGCCGTGGTCTATATAATCGCCCACAAAAACAAATTTATTCAGATTATCATTATCCAAATGGTTAACAAGTGTCCGTAACGGATCATACATCCCGTGGATATCACCAATTATCCAAGTGTATTTTTTATACTCTTCATATTCTTTATCGAACTCTTCCATAATCCACCTCCAAAAGTAAGATTATCATAAATTTTATCATTCAAGTTATCACGTTTTTTTCGTTCGTTCAAGCACCTGAATCACACCAGTACTACCATCGACCAAGACCACATCGCCAGTCTGGAATCGTTTGGTGGCTTGGGGGACGTTGGCTACGCCGGGCAGACCATACTCGCGGGCAATCACCGAGCCGTGGGACAACAGGCCACCGACCTCAACAATCAGCCCGGCAGAGCGGTTGAGGAGAGACAACCAGTCAGGATTGGTCGAGGAGGTGACGAGGATGACCTCATCGGCAATCGGCTCAAACTCCTCCGGCGAGTTGACTACCATCACCGTACCACACGCTTGGCCCGGGCTAACCGGCAGGCCAGTCAGCACATCCAAGTTGCCCCTATCGCCCGTGGAGAGGCCGTATTGAATAGCGGGTAGTTCCGATTCTTGCAGATTAAAGGGCGGCGTGAGTTGGGCGTATCCTTGATATGTCTCTTTGCGAGCCTGAATCGTGGCCGATATGGTCAGTCCGGCCCCAACTCCAGCCAAAATCACCCGTTCAATCTCCTCTAGCTTGAGCCAAAAAATATCGTCTACCTCGGTCAGCCAGCCTTGCTTGACCCACTGCTCGGCCAACTGTTTATCCCATTGGCGACAAGCGGTCATACCCTTGGCTCGAATCTCATTCAAGCGATGGCGCAGGATCAACAAATTATGTAACTGTTTGATGAACGGTTGCACCGCCCACCGTCGCCAACTATGCAGACGTTGTAGCCCCGTAGCCGGTTTGACGAGGTCAGACCAGAGCAGTATCGGAGCGACAGACGTATTGGTCTGATGCTCACTAAGGACATAATGTTGGATAATTCTGAGTAGAACTTCGGGGGCTTCCAGATAACGAGGCCAGCCCAGATCGGCCTCGTAGGTGGCTCGATACGACTGCTCGGTCAGCAGTTGATGAAACTGCTTCAAAAATAGAGTTCCGGCCAATCGGGTATCATAATCATTAAATGAGACCGAAGCATGCTTAAAATAGTGACAGACGGATTGGTCTTTACGGGCATTTTGTGCCAAAGTTAACAAAGACTGATTAAGCTGATTGGCTCCTTTATCTATCCCTTGCGAGGCCAGCGTTTTGACCACCGTGCCCGGGGTGTGGGTTAAAGGCGCGATCAGGGTGCTACTGATGGCGGTTAGCGCGGCAATCCCCATGGAGATTGGTAACTCGGCCTTAAAAAAACCGTTATAAATCCGGTCATGCTGGCGCAGTTGGGTTTGCAGTTCGCTAGTCGATCTGTCCGTACCCACACCATTCAGATCAACAACCATCTCCTCAACCAATTTCTGATACTCTTGCACGCTTGTTTCAGCCTGACGAATCTGACCCCACAACGCCTTGTAAATATGCCGTTTGCGACGCAATATTTGCCAATCAACCGACAGTCGTCTCTGTTGTGTTGGCCTGTCCTGATAGCCCAAAATGCGTAACACCCCATTGACATTGAGACCCAATTGATTCATGCCTTTTTTTATGAGACTGAGATTGAGATAAGGTCGCCCTAAATGAATCTTGAGATAAGGCGTGTACGGAGTCACATCAATCTGAGCCGCCTCGAAGAACTGTTGGGCTTGACGCTCGGTGCGCTCTAATAATGAAGCGAACAGGGGAGAGGGCAGGTCGGGCAAAAACTCCACATGGCTTCCCCGCGTCCAAGCCTGATCGAGCATCGGGCCAGTGTTGGCTGGCGGTGTAACCGGACGGGTTTGCAGCAGGAAGAAAGAGCCATCCTGCTTGGCCCACTCCACATCCTGCGCCTCGCCCATGATGGCCTGAATTTGCTCCAACTGGTTGACCAGCGCGGTCAACTCGGTGGGGGATAATGGCATATCGGCCTCATCATCGGGTGGGGGGACATTGCCGGTTTGATGTTCCAACACTGGATAACGGGGCGGGTCGTTGGCTAACTTGTACGAATAGGGCTGAATCTTACCGCTGACCAAACTCTCGCCCAAACCCCAGGTAGCCTCGACAATCATCTCGTCTGTCGAGCCGGTTAGGGGGTTGATGGTGAAGCCGACCCCTGAGCTTTGCGGGGTCAGCATGGGCTGAATCAGCACCGCAATCTGAATGCCCTGAATTGACATGCCATGTTTGATCCGATATTCGGCCGCGGTCTCGCTCAGGGCAGAAGCCCAACAACGCGTAATCGCCACTGGCAACATGACTCGCGGCACGCCCAACTCGGTCAGATGCACTCCGGCAAAGGTATGATCCCGCTGATCTTCATCAATCGCCGAGGAGCGGACGGCAAAACTCTGGATTTCAGGGCCAAAGTTTTGATTTAATTGCTGATTGAGGGTGTGGGTCAATTCTCGGTCAATTGGCTTGGTCTTGAGCGTGTCCGACAACCAACTGAGCGCGTCCGTCGTCACCTGCACGTCCGGCGAACCGGCCCACAAGGTCGTTAGGTGAGACCGTTTGAGTTGATTCTCAAAAAAGTGGGTGGTCAGCACCAAACCGGGCGGCACTTGCAGGCTGTTCTGCCGAAGCAGAGCCAACCGATAGGCCTTGCCACCGACCAAGGGCAGGTCGTTCCCTCTAATTTCATCTAAGTTGTATATCCAAGGTTCTACCGTGAGTTGATTTTCCATGTTTTTTGACTAAGTTCGATATCAGAAGCTTTTCTTGCTACCCGACAAACTGGTTTAGGGAAGGCTAAAACAGGAACACAAAGATTCACGAAGATGCACAGAGGAAAAAAACAAATCGTTTTTTCTCCGTGAACTTCGTGTTACTCTGTGAATCGTAACCGTTCAGTCCCTCGTTCCCAAACCCAGTTTGGAAACAAGGGACTGAATGATTACCTTCGTCATCCATTATACCACAAAAATATTATTGATACGAAAGGGATGTCGGACGCGACAAAATCTTCCCAACGCATCCTGTCAATTTGGGAAATGCAACTAATCCACCACCTACAGTTTTTCAGATAATGGTTTTCAATTCAAGACCAACCTTCCCGCAAGTTCTAAACTTGCGGGAAGGTAACGGCTGAAAATGTTTATCTGAACATCT
>JAUCGB010000102.1 GCA_030377895.1 Anaerolineales bacterium HSG24 | reverse complement strand
ATGACCCGTCCTCCTTGGTCTGATAGCATGACCGATATGACCTTTTTGGAGTTAGCCAAGGAAATATCAGCCCAGTTAGGCCTGCCAACTGAGAAACGACTATCGGGCGGTGGCAGTGACGGTAGCTTTGTTGCTGCTTTGGGTGTGCCAACCCTTGACGGACTTGGTTCCATTGGTGGTGGGGCGCATGCCCTGACCGAGTATACAGTCTTAGATTTATTGCCTGTTCGGGCCGCCCTAACGGCGGAGTTGATTATGCAATTGTGAGTTAATCACAATTTTGCACACGAGATGTGACCCCGAATTTTATTTTCATGATTTCTATGACTAGCCTTTAGGTGTACCATATCTGGTGTGCCTATTTTTTTATTAATTCTGCGAATTGCGGTAAGGAAACGGGATTAAATATGAAAAAAACAACCATCCTACTCATCGTTTTGATGAGTCTATTTGTTCGCTTAATTTTGGTAAATCAGAATAGTTCGGCTCAAGAACTGCCACCCAAAGTCACCCCGGCTCCCGCGGTGACTCCAACGGGGGTACTTGACCCAAAGTTGTATCCCAAAATCGAAACGGAGTTGTTGAACCGTTTAACTACGGCTGATGGCGATACCATCGTGCCGTTTATCGCCTATCTGCATGATAAGACGAATCTCCGTCGTACAGTTGCACGTAGTAAACCGGATAGTCTCTCGCAACGGACGGCCATTGTCAAGAGCCTGAAACAGACCGCCCAGCAGAGTCAGCGGCCAGTGTTGGGGTTGTTGCAACGGCAGACTACTCGCCGGAACGGGCAGGTCATCACAGCCAGCAACGTGCGGTCACTGTGGATTATCAACGCGGTGGCCGGAGAGGGAAGTTTGGCAACCGTCTTGGCCTTGGCTGATTTGCCCGAAGTGGAGCTGGTGCGGTTCGATAAAACGGTCAAACTAGTGCGGCATGGCAGAACTTCTCCTATAATTAGAAACTCCGCGGTTGCAGGCTGGGTGCCTGCGCTCTTACCGGAGGTGGCGTGGGGAATCAAGCAGATTCGGGCTGACTTGGTACATACTGCCTTGGGCATCGACGGGCATGGGGTGGTTATCGCAAACGTTGATACTGGAGTAGATTGGCAACATCCGGCCTTGCAGAGTGGTTATCGTGGCTATACCGGACTCGGCCATGTGCCGCGTCATGATGGCAACTGGTTCGATGCGATTGAGGGAGCAGTTTATCCGGTTGATAGCAACGGGCATGGCACGCACACCATGGGAACCATCGTTGGTCAGGAGGGCATTGGGGTTGCGCCGGGAGCTACTTGGATTGCGGCTCGAGCCTTCAACAATATCGGCGAAGGGCGCAACAGTTGGGTTCATGCTGCCCATCAATGGTTGTTAGCTCCCAATGATGACCCGTCCCTCGCGCCCATATTGGTCAACAACTCTTGGAGCAACAGCAACGGGGGCGACCTTGAGTTTGAGGAGGATTTATTGGCCTTGCGTTTGGCCGGAGTTTACATGTTTTTTGCCGCCGGAAACGAAGGGCCAAGCGCGGGGTCGATTGGCTCACCGGCTAGTATTGCCGAGGTTTTCTCTGTTGGGGCGACGGATGATTATGACGAGGTGGCCTCGTTCTCATCGCGTGGCCCTTCCTATTTTGGCATACTCAAACCAGAAATCAGCGCGCCGGGCCGAGATGTTTACTCAACCTTGCCGGGTGGAACTTATGGGATTGATAGCGGCACCTCGATGGCTGTGCCCCATGCAACTGGCTTGGCCGCGCTGATACTACAAACTTCGCCTGTTCTCAGTCAAGATTTTGCCGCATTGGCCCAAGTTATCACCTCTACTGCCATGCCGTTGGGCGAGGTGGTGCCGAATTATGATTATGGTTGGGGTCGGATTGATGCCTATAATGCCGTGGCTTCGGTCGCTCCGGTGGGGGCGATTCAAGGCCATGTAGCCGAAAATGACCTCCCCTTGGCGGATGCAACTCTCACCTTTAAGCGTCGGAGTAATTCGGAGACGGTGCAAACAATCAGCGATGCGGACGGTTTTTATTGGCAGGGCTTGGATGGTGGCACGTATGATGTGACCGCCGTCGCCTTTGGTTACGTGCCGACCACCGCTTTTAACATCACCGTGACCAATCAGGTCTCCGTTGAGCAAGATTTTCTCCTGCAACCGGAGCCAAAAGGGACATTAATTGGCAATGTCAGCAAGCAAGGTGGTAATTTGCCGGTGGTGGCGACGGTCATGGTTGATGGCACGCCAATTCAGATAGATTCTCAAGCCAATGACGGTCAGTATCGGCTCGATTTGCCAGTTGGCGTTTACACGGTAACGGTTATCACGCAAGGCTACCGTATCAATCGGCAGGCGGTAGTGATTGCAGATAGCCAGACCACCTTACAAAATTTCTATATGCAGACTGCGCCGACGATTCTGCTGGTCGATAGCGGACGCTGGAATCAAACCAGCGAGATTGACTATTATCAAGATACGTTGACTCTGCTCGGCTACCCGCATGAACTGTGGGAGGTGACAAATCCCTTCACCATCACCTATCAAACGCCGACGGTTGAGCAGTTGGTCGCTTATGACATTGTCGTATGGTCGGCTCCGTTCGATTCGCCCAGTCTGGTGAAAGGCTCGTCGGCCTTGCTCGATTATTTGGAGCAGGGCGGGCGGCTCTTTATATCGGGCCAAGATATTGCCTATTATGATGGCGGCGGAGAAGGGTTTTATTATGACTATCTGAGCGACTATCTCAAGGTTAAATGGATTCGTGATAACGCCAAAACTTATGATGTGGTCGGGGCGGCTGATGGGCCATTCGCCGGATTATCGTTGCATCTGGCCGAGGGTGATGGGGCGAATAATCAGACTACGCCTGATGTGATTGCTAATGGTGATGATAATTTTGCCTTGTCTCTGTTACATTATGACACTGGCGAGGAGGCAGGATTGTATACCGGCATTTGCGTACCGTACCGCGCCATTTATCTGGCCTTTGGTTTTGAGGCAATTGATAACGAGGCTGACCGTTTGGTCGTCATGCAGAGGTCGCTCGACTGGTTGTTAGAAACACCAAGCACAACCGGCCTGCAAATTAGACCACCGGTGGAGAATCTGATTGATGATTTTGGCGAAATCGTAACACACACCATCTACTTGCGGAATATCGGCACGGAACCGGATATTTATCAGATTAATTATCAGCCGGGGGCATGGCAGACGATTGTTCCCCCGCCAACCTCGACACTGATTGAATCATGTCAGACTTACACCGTCACCACGCAAATTCAAATTGACGCTACTAAATATTATCAGACTGACATGTTGACCCTAATCCTACAATCGACCAATAACCAGAGCTTGACCGAGATTATCACACGCACCACGCAAAGCCCAGCTCCGGTTCTATTGGTTGATGATGGCCGCTTTCTTAACTTTGGAACAGAATATGAATTGGGTTTAACTGATAACGGTATTTTGTACGATTACTGGCGAGTGCCATCGTCATGGAACGGCTCAATACCTCCTAGCCCGCCGTTAGAGGTGTTAGAGCTATATCCCATGGTAATCTGGTTTACTGGCTACGACTGGTCAACTCCGTTAAGCACGGTAGAAGAGGAGCGGCTGGCCCAATATCTGGATGGCGGCGGGCGGCTCTTTTTCAGCAGTCAGGATTACATCTATCAATTGCCGGAACATCGACCAAGTCAGTTTACGACCAACTATTTGGGAGTGCAAAAGCATACCGAGGATTTCACCAGCACTCTGGTGATGGGGCAGGCTGATAGTCCAGTGGGTGCTTATTTGGGGCCGTATCCACTCCTGTTTCCGCCCGGCTATAACAACTGGACGGATAGTCTCACGCCTTTGCCGCAGGCACGGGTGGTCAGTCGAGGGCAGTCGAATCAAATCAATGGCCTGACCTACATGGGACGAACCGAAAACGATGAGACATGGCACACACAGTTCATGACCTTTGGGCTGGAACTACTGGCTCAACCGGCTCGGAATCGCTTCATGCAACGCTCCGTCGGCTGGTTAAGTTGGCTCGGCCAATCGACGGTCATCGCCAGCCATTCTTCCCATTCTTCAGTGATTGACGGGGATTTGATTGCCTATACTGCTACTATAAAGAATGATGGCTCGCAAGATATATCAATCGCCTATTTTACCGCCACTTTCCCACCGGCCTTGATTCCAACTCCCATGTCATCGGAGCTAACGCCAGTTGGTGATCAATTGGTTTGGCAGGGGCGATTAGCTAAAGATGAAGACAAAACCTTCAAATATACGGCTCAAGTGGCTGAGGGAACGCCACTCGGCACAACGGCTCAACAGGTCAGTTGGTTTAGCTATCCTGATCATACCGTGCGATTTGATCGGATCAATCAAGTTATTATTAATGAGCCTGATTTGACCGACTCTTCGTTTGAAGTTAATCCCGCTCATCGAGTTGCACCAAGCGACATGGTAACCTATACTCTTGTCCTCAGCAATAATAGTTTGGTTGATGTGCCTGTTGTGACGGCTAGTAGTATACTTGAGACAGAGATTATTTTGACTGAGGTTGATTCACCTGTTGTAGGCACGGTCATCACCTCAACCACTGGGCTGACATGGTCGATTCCCGTACCGGCTCAACAAGCCGTGACGTTGACCTATCGGGCCATAATCACTCAAACCACCGCCAAATCTATCGAAACCAACGCCTATATTGATGATTCGGTGCATGAACCAATCGAATTAACGGCGTGGCTGTTTTTACAACAACAGGATGTTTATTTACCAATCTTACTCAAATAACTGGGAGCGTGGGCATCGGCTACCAACGTAAGCCGAGACATGTAGCACATGCTTCAGCCTGTGCCGCACAGTCTAAAGACTGTGTTACGATATTATCTGTCGCACGTTAAGTTGATAGCCTGGGCATCTTGCCTGCGGCAGGCTCTGACTTTTGCCCGTCGTAGCCGACCTTTACACCAGCACCTCAATTAATGGAGACCTAAACCGATGAGCATATCCCTTGAATTTTCAAAAATTCAACCACATATCCGAGAAGCAGGACAAGTAGCCCTCAACTTTTTCCAAACCGGATTAACCCGCGAATATAAGGCCGACGATAGTCCCGTCACCAAAGCAGATCAGGCCGTGGAGCGATTTTTAATTACGAAAATCGAACATCTTTATTCCGCGTTTGATTATGAGATTATTGGCGAGGAGTTCGGAGGCAAGAACCAAGGCAAAGAGTATTCTTGGGTCATTGACCCGATTGATGGCACTCGAGTCTTTTTAGATGGATTGCCCACCTGGTGCATTTCGGTGGGCCTATTACGAAACGGCAAATCCTATCGTGGGGCAGTCTATCTGCCAGTGATTGGAGATATGTATTATACCAATAATGAAGGACAAGCCCTTTGGAATGGTGAACCGTTGGACAACATGATCGCCACAGAATGGAATCGGGATTCGTTCATCGCCGTGCCATCAGGAACGCACCGTTATTTTGAGATCGATTTTCCGCGAGTACGCTCCTTTGGGGCGATTGCCACCCACCATGTGTATGTGGCTCGGGGCGCGGCTGTGGCAACCTTGCATCGACGGTCGGCCCTGTGGGATTTGGCTGGGGCGCATGCGATTCTCACCGCAGTCGGCGGGGTAGCCACCTATTTAGACGGCTCGCCAGTATTGTTAAAGGATATACTAATCACCGGAGAAGCCAAATCGCCTATGTTAGCCGGACACCCACAATTAGTTGAACAGTTGCTACCGAAAATTAAACCGCTCTCCGATTTCAGTTAAAAGGTGTCAGATTGTCAAAGGCTTAAAAATCATTTATACTATTTAGAGACTTACAGTTTTTCAGAAAAAGATTTTCATGTGACGCTACAAGGCTATCAGCGTAAGCCGAGACATGTAGCACATGCTTCAGCCTGTGCCGCACACAGTCTAAAGACTGTGCTACGATATTATCTGTCGCACGTTAAGTTGATAGCCCGCTACAAGCGTCACCTACGATAATTGGAGGTCACGCTTGTAGCGTGACAATAACCTGAAAAAGATTATCTGAAAGGCTATAGATTGAATTTCTAAACTCGATATGGAGAGTAGGCTTTTAGTCTACAGATAAGCGGGATGCTTATCTTTTAGAAAGGTTAGCTCAGTTGTGTCGCGGTCTACTGATTGTGACTGACGGCATTAAACAGGTGGTTACGGGTTATAAAACGTTATTTTTGAGAAAACCCAAAAATTTCTCGAAAAATAATTCAGTTAACCGTGATACATCGAATTATTTTTGCTATAAACGGATACTCCATAATGTAAGGTTGGGAAAACTAATGGCTCAGGTTTATAAAACCGATCTACTTGAAGATGCACTTGTAGAACTATGTGATAAATTAGAAGGGGTTCAAGGGGCAGTGATCGTTAGTATTGAAGGGTTTGTGGTTGCCTCCTATTCACCTCACGAAAGTGATATGGATGAGGAAGGCCCTACCAGTAGCCCTCAAGTGGCCGCTATGGCCGCGACCCTGATAGCTTTGGGGGAACGGACGTTGTCACGACTGGCCCAAGGTGAGATGATCCGCCTTTTGATTGAAGGTAATGATGGTGGCATGCTCGTTGTTCCGGCTGACCGACGCTCTTCGGTGGCGGTGATGGTTGGAACTGAGGCTAAGATGGGGTTAGTGCTATACGGATTACAGCAAGCCGCCAAAAATATTAGTGAAATCTTAGAGGGTAGTCGCTCGTGACGAACAGTAAAAAAAATAACAGTCAACTGCTTCAAGACGTTCTTGATGAATTGTTATTACATAACCCATTAATTGTCAATGCGATTGTAGTCAGCGATGAGGGGCTAAATGTCGGCTCTGGCTTGCATCATGATGATGATGCCGTGATTGCCTTAACCGCCTCCGACTTGGTTGATGCGGTTAGCGATTTTAGCGAACGGTTAGAGCAAGGCATGCTCAACCGGATTGTGTTAGAGGGGGAGCGACGCACGACTATGATTGTGCGAGCGGGCATACATACCATCCTAGCCGTTTCGGTTCCAGCCGATGTGAAGTTGGGGTTGGTCATCCTTTCGGTGCGCTGAGCGGCGCGTCAAATTAGCGAAATTTTTAGTTAATCGTTGTTTACTATCATCGCGCTCCCAGATAAATTCTGATTGCCTTCTAGCGTGAAGTGTGAAGCATGAAAATATGAAGTGTCTCATTCCCTTATTTGGGAACGAGACGCTTTTTAATTATCAACAATGCAATGATTCAGCCATGTAAAAACTTTTTGTTTACGCCTCACGTTTCAGGCCTACCGTTACTCGTCAAACAATTCTCCTACCGAGATGCCCAAATGGATGCGGCGAATCACCTCGCCGAGCAGGGGAGCTACGGAGAGAATCGTCAACTTGTCGAAGATTTTTTCAGGTGGTAAGGCGATTGTATTGGAGACCACCACCTCTTTGATGGGGGATGTGGTCAACCGTTTTATCGCTGGGCCTGAAAAAACAGGGTGACTAACGCAGACATATATATCAGCCGCTTCCGCCCCTTTTAAGAAATGAACAGCTTGAACTATCGTTCCGGCGGTGTCGATTTCATCATCAAAAATAAGACAGTTTTTTCCCTCCACATCACCGATAATGTTCAGTGCTTCCGCGTCACTACCGTCTCGATGTTGTATACGGCGCTTTTCTATGATGGCCAAGGGCATGTCGAGGGCTTGGGCAAAATTTCTGGCCCGTTTGGTGGCTCCAATGTCACCCGCGACAACCACCCCATTTTCGATTTTTTTCGCTCGCATGTGGTCACTGAGCAAATAAAAAGCTGTCAACTCATCAACTGGAATGTTAAAGAAGCCCTGAATCTGTCCGGCATGCAGGTCGATAGTCAAAAACCGTTCCGCGCCCGCGGTGCTGATTAAATCGGCAATCAGACGGGCCGTTATCGGAACACGGGGCTGGTCTTTTTTATCGGTTCGACCATAACCGTAATAAGGCACAACCGCGGTAATCCGTCCCCCCGAATCCCGTTTAACCGTGTCAATCATAATCAACAGTTCCATCAAATTGTCATTTGCTGATGACATGTGTCCTTGTTCGTTATAAGAAGCCGCGATGGGCTGAATGATAAACACATCTTTACTACGGACACTGTGGTGTAATCGACAAAAAATATTGTGATTAGAAAATCTGAAAACATCTGCCTTAGCTAACGGTACGCATAATGATTGGCTAATTTCTTTTGCCAGTTTTGGGTTTGCAGTGCCGCTAAATAAGGCTATATCTCCGTACATAATAACGCTCCTCTTGTGGAAAAACGATAAGTCACCATCCGAATCAATAATTGTTATTTTTGGTAGTCTTGCACAAGTAGTGATGGAGAAATCCGGTGCCTCTACAGGCTTGCATGCAAAGCGAGCTTTGCACTCCGGATCACTGCTTCTGCACCACCACCTTATTTGGTAGTCCTGCATAGGTAGTGGTCAGCTACCCGCAAGTTCTAAACTTGCGGGTAGCTAACGGATCCGGATCATTACTTCTGCACCACTACCTTATTTTTTATACTCTGAACGCAAAATACTCATTATAAACTGGTCAAAAAATTGACCATGCCGAAATCCGGCAGAACGTAACCGTCCTTCCTCGACAAAACCAGATTTTTCATAACATCGTTTTGCCGTCGGATGATTGGCATCAACCCGCAAAAATAACCGATGCAGATTCAGGTGCATAAAACCAAAGTCAACCAGTAGCTCAATCGCTTCTTGCCCATACCCTTGCCCCCAACTCTCTTTATCACCAATGGAGATACCAAGTTCGGCACTTTGGATACGAGGTTTTATGTGCATTAACCCGATGGAACCGATGTGTTTATCCTCCGCAGTGATAACAATGGCGAGGGTAAGCATGGATGAATCTTGACGCTGGTTCTCATACCAAGCAGTTTCATCATCTAAATTCATGGGCATAAATGTTGTTAAGTGGGCATTTACCTCTTCATCGTTGAACCATTTGACATAGCGAGGTAAATCATCACGTTCAGTGGCTCGTAAGTTAATCCGTTTGCCTTTTAACATCAGATTGAATTAGCTCCTAAAAAAATAATGCACAAGGTGTGAATTTCGCGACATACTATACCGTCACTGGTCACACCTTGCACATTAAATGGTGATAAATATATAATTTTCGTATCTTTTCACACATCACGTATCACGTTTTCACGAGCCACGTTCTGCCATCTCTCGCACAGCCAGAATCAAACGCTCGATTTCGTCTGGGGTGTTGTAATGGGCCAAACCAACCCGTACTGCGCCGCCGCTTTCAGCCAAACCCAAGCGGTTAATCACGGTGATGGCGTAATAATGCCCGTTCCAAACAAAAATGCCGCGTTCACCTAAGTACGCGGCTATTTCGGTAGGACTGAATTTAGCATGGGTAAAGGCCAAGGTCGGACATCGTTCGGCAAACTCAGCCGAGTTGGTTAGACCATAAATCGTCACTTCGGGGATGGTTTGCAGTCCATTCAACAATGTGGTAAACAACTCACGCTCATGGTGCATAATCGTCTGCATGGCCTGTTTTAGCTCACCCCGACGAGCCGGATAACAGGTTGGATCCGGAGCAAACGATTGACCATAGGTGCGCCCCAACTCTGCTAGATAGGCGATGGTCGCGTTCGTTCCGGCAATCCCCTCATGGTTTTGCGTGCCGGTCTCAAACTTGCCGGGTGGATTATCATCAGCCGGACGGACTTTATAGGCCGGTATCTGTTCCAGCAGGTCATACCGACCCCACAACACACCGATATGCGGGCCAAAAAATTTATAGGCCGAGCAGACTAAAAAGTCACACCCTAATGCTTGCACATCAATCGGGCCGTGCGGGGCGTAATGCACCGCATCAACCCACACCCACGCCGAGCTTTTCTGGCGCACGAGTTCAACGATTTTGGCGATAGGGTTGATGGTTCCGACCGCGTTGGAGGCATATCCGACCGCGACCAATTTTGTTTTTTCGCTCAATGAATCGGTCAGTTGGGTCAGGTCGAGGCGGCAATCGGTGACATCAAAATCAACCCATTTGATGATGATGCCCTGCTCCTCTAGGGCTAGCCATGGGCTGATATTAGCGTCATGGTCTAAATTGGTGACGATGATTTCGTCTCCGGGTTGAAACAGACGGCTCATGGCTCGGCTCAGATTAAAGGTCAGGCTGGTCATATTTTGCCCAAATACAATCTCTTTTGCCGCAGAAGCATTTAGAAAATCGGCCATAGCTTGGCGTGTTGTTTCGATTAACTGATCATTACGTTGGCTGGTAATGAAATGCCCGCCATGATTGGCGTTAGCTTCGGTCAGATAGCGGTTCATGGCAGTTATGACTTGGTGCGGAACTTGGGTACCACCCGGCCCATCAAAAAAGGCATAAGGTTGCCCTTGAGCATCGGTTTCTTTTAAGGCCGGAAACTGTTGACGGATTTTAGAAAGGTTTAACATGCCTTATAACCTCATTGCGTAATGAAACGCGCCTAAAAGAGCCGCTTTGTCGTTAAGAATGACAAAAACAGGTACATGGGATAACATGTCAGAAAATCGGCCTTTGTCGATAAACGCGGCCATAAAACGACCTTCTTTTAGCTTAGGCAAGATACGAGGTGGAATTCCTCCCCCCAAATATACACCGCCCATAGCCATTGTCTTGATAGTTAGGTTGCTGGCTTCGTTTCCCAAAATCGAGATGAAGGTTTTTAACGTACCTAAGCAAACCTCACACTCATCGGATAAGGCCGCGTTGACGATGACCGGGGTTGGGTCGCTGGCGGCTTTTATTTTTGCAGTTACATCATCGTTTGCTTCACCGAATCGAGTTTCGCTTAAATAGGCGTAGATATGGGGGATGCCCATACTGCCGGAGCAGACTCGCTCGTAGCTGACATGGTTATGGGTACGCCACATGTATTGAAGTAGACCTAGCTGTACTGGTGTTGTGGGGGCAAAACCGGCATGTCCGCCCTCAGAAGGAATAATTTGGTATCCATCGTCATGATAAACTAAAAACGCTTCCCCTAAGCCGGTTCCGGGCGCGATGACGGCTTTGTTCGCGTTAAGTCGTCGCTCGGCACGTTCGCTATTCAGCGCGGCCACCTCGTGGTCTGCCAAATGGGGGATGGCGTAGGCTGTCGCTTCCAAATCGTTAATCAGTTTCAACTTTTCAACTTGGATAATCTCTTTCAAGGTGGCTTCTGATATTTCCCATGAGAGGTTGGTAACATGTGCTTTGCCCTTGGCTATTGGGCCGGCAACACCGAGCACCGCTTTGTCAACGTTAACATTGGTATCATTTAAAAACTTTTTGATGATGACATCTAAGGTGGGAAAATCAGCACTCCGAAAGGTCGATTCCATCTCTAACTTGGGTTTTTTATCATCAACTGAGTAAATGGCTAAATTTGTTTTTGTTCCGCCGGTATCACCAACGAGTATCATAATTGTTCTCCTCTGAAATAACTTTAGATTTTGGGTTGTCTACTTTGATAATATGGCTATCAACGTAAGCCGAGACATGTAGCACATGCTTCAGCCTGTGCCGCACAGTCTAAAGACTGTGTTACGATATTATCTGTCGCACGTTAAGTTGGTAGCCGGGTAATGGTGCAGAAGTAGTGATCCGGATACGTTAGCTACCCGCAAGTTCTAAACTTGCGGGTAGCTGACCACTACCTTTGCAGGACTACCGTAGCCGATAATATGGTAGCCCTGCACAAGTAGTGATGGGGAAATCCGGAGTACAAGGCTTGACTGCATGCAAAGCGAGCTTTGCACTCCGTGTGAATTGAAGGTGTAAAACCAAGTTGGTGCAAATCCAGCCAGTGCCGTTCCGTAACGGTACTGAACATGAGACCCGAACCCAAGAGGGCTAAGACCTAGGTTTATCCTGCAAGGGGTAGGCACGGAGTAGGCAAGTCTCGGGGTTGGGGGGGAAGCACGTTTCGGCGGGTTTCAGGTATGCCAAGTTCCGGAGTGTACCGAAGCATTGGGAGGACTTCCTCTCGGAGTGGACATCATACGGTTATGTCCTCTCTACCTGATAGCGTGGTTGGTGCTTTCACCTCAACAAATAGGTCGTACACTTACCAATTGATAGCCCACGGTGTCCCCATCCCCTCTTCTG
>JAUCGB010000101.1 GCA_030377895.1 Anaerolineales bacterium HSG24 | reverse complement strand
ATACTAAGCTGTATTAAATGAATAATGCTTAAGAAGCAGGTAGACATATTAACATAGTTATTTCTTCTATCTTAGAGAACTATAGTATAATTGAGCAATAGTTCAAAAGGACTATGTTAACAAATTTATTATCAATGAATGGGTCGTAAATAAGTTGCATATTCGGATTATTTCGTTTTGCTCGAAATAACATTATTTACGCCTGATTCATAAGGAAAGGAAAATAAAGTGACAAAACGAGTACATAACTTTTCAGCCGGACCGGGTGTATTGCCTGTGCCAGTTTTAGAAACAATTCAGCGTGACATGTTGTCTTTACCAAAAGCGGGCATCTCTGTGTTGGAGATTAGTCATCGCTCTAAATGGTATATTGAGATTTATGAGGAAGTGCAAGCCAATTTACGCAAATTACTTAATATTCCAAGCAACTATCATATTTTGTTTTTGCAGGGCGGGGCCAACTTTCAATTTTCTATGATACCTATTAACCTGTTACGCGGTCAAAATGCACCGGCTGACTACATTGTCACCGGTACATGGGGAGCGAAGGCCGTAAAAGAGGCTCAACGCGAAGGAGAGGTGCGGGTGCTGTGGAACGGTAAAGATGATAACTTCGTCCGCGTCCCGAAACAGACCGAACTGACGTTTAATTCTGACGCGGCTTACGTCCACTTTACCTCTAACGAGACGATTCAAGGGGTTGAGTTTCCGGTTGAGCCGGACGTAGGGGATGTGCCGTTGGTATGTGACATGTCCTCCGATTTCATGGCTCGTCCGTTCGACATAAGCCGATACGGGTTGATTTATGCTGGGGCGCAGAAGAACGCTGGGCCTGCCGGAGCGACCATCGTGATTATTCGGGATGATTTATTAGCTAAGATTCCCGACGATCTTCATACCATGCTCGATTATCGAATCCATATCAAAAAAGAATCCTCCTATAATACACCGCCCGTTTTCTCCGTCTACGTGGTCATGTTGGTAACGCGCTGGTTGCTGAACGATATTGGCGGCTTGGCCGAGGTTGCCAAACTGAACCATCAGAAAGCTAGCTTGCTCTATAACCTGATTGATGAGAGTGGCGGTTTTTATGTGGGGCATGCTCAAACCGATAGCCGCTCGATTATGAATGTTAGCTTTAACCTGCCCACGCCAGAACTTGAGCAAACCTTCTTAACGGAAGCGGCCCAGCATGATCTACATACCTTAAAAGGACATCGCTCTATCGGTGGGATTCGTGCCTCGATTTACAATGCCATGCCTCTTGAATCGGTGCAGGCACTACGCGACTTTATGATCAAGTTTCAGGCAGAACATAAGACGTAAGACGTAAGGCGTGAGGTGTGAGACATGAAAACAAAAAGCGTCTCATCCCCTATTTGGGACGAGACGCTTTTTCACTCATCAACGGATACATCTGTTCCACTCCTATCCTAATGAACGCGTTTCTGCTCCCGCTGTAGCCCCAAACTAAAACCAGCCCATGCCAAATTGAGTGATCTATGACAACTATTCTAACAATTCAACGCGACGGTATCTACCTTGCCCCTTCAGCAACGTTGGTCCAACTCAAGCAAGAGCCGTTACTAGATGAGTACGCAACCGGCTTAATTCCGCAAGCGATTGCCCGACTGAACTCGGATGATGGCGGTGAAGCAACGCTCCAAAACTTTTTGTTTCAAGCGGAAGCCAGTAGCCTGCTATTCACCACGTTCATCTGCCTTGATGCGACCCTAAAAACGATAGTCTCCGATAAAATACGGGTCTTACCCTTGCCCACATTTCTGAACTATCGGGCTAAATTAGCCGCCGATGGAATCATCGTTAACAACCTTCGCCTCCCTCCGCTGAACTACGGCGGGCATTATCTGCTTAAGATGGATGAGGCGTTACACTGTTTTGCGGTGCGGATGGATATTCAGCCTAAACAGCGCATAGCAGGGCATGTGCGAGTCGTTGTCAGCAGTGCCGAGCGACCCGCAACCCGCTTAGAAAACACCGAGCGACGTTTAACGTGGCAACCGTTGAGCCAGTCTCTCATCGAAGAGGCGATTGAGTTTGGCAGTGTCTCTCTGAGTTCACCACTATCGGCTCAAGAAAAACAACATTTACAAATGTTGCTTGTTGAGTTAATTCCAAAAGGCGATTCGGCGCGTCGGCAGGATGTCGACCTGTAAGCAAGACACTTACCTTAGTACCCGACAGAAAATTTAGTCTGAACTAATTAACACAGAGTTTCACAGAGGAACACAGAGTTTCACAGAGAAAAAGCGATTTATTTTTTCCTCTGTGCCCCTCTGTGCATCTCTGTGAAACTCTGTGTTCCTGTTTTAGCTTTTCCTAAACTACTTTGTCGGGTAGCAAGACACTTACCCTCTGTACCACTGCCCATATTTTGTCTTAATAACGCTACTAAATGGATATATCATGATAATTACATATTGGGTTGGTTATTTTTTTGCATTATTTATAGGATTAGGAATTAGCATTACATTGTTGATTATTGGCCGAAAATCGACTTGGGTTGGTAATATAACCTTGTTATTCCTCTCTCTATTTGTGACGATTATGGGGTTGGAGCTTTATTTTAACCTGTTTTATGCCGAGAGTGATAGTTACAAAACTCTAGCCCGTCAAAATTGGCGAGACCGTTATTATGAGGGAACGTTCAATAGTTTCCGTTATCGTGACCAAGAATGGACAGATGAGAATATCGCGGGCAAAACAAAAGTAATGGTAGTGGGCGATTCTTTTGTGGAAGGATTTGGCATCAAATACACTCAAGACCGTTTTCCTGACCTTTTGGGGGAAAAATTAGGTTCAGATTATGTGGTATTCAATTTAGGTAAGCGTGGAGCCGGTACACGCAAAGAAATAAAGGCCATGCAAGAGTACCCATATCAGGCCGATATTTTAGTGTGGACCTATTTTGTCAATGATATTGACGATTTATCTCGTGAGTTGGACATTAAAGGGCCGCAAAATGTACCACCTGTTCCTGAAAACCTAAAATCTTGGGTGGATAACTCTTATGCCTTTAATTTTGCTTTTTGGCGTATCTATCGTTTGCAACAATCTAAGCGAGTGGACGAGCGTTGGCAGTGGCGACTTTCTGCCTTCAACGACCCTATTGTGGGTGAAATACATCAACAAGATTTGCTGTCAATTCATGAGATGACAATTGCCCAACATATTCCTATGATTGTGGTTGTTTTTCCCGATCTGGTACAGATTGAAGAGAGTCAAGCGATTGCCAAACCCATCATATCGTTATTTGAAACCCATAATGTGCCAGTACTTGATGTCGCTCCTTTGCTTAAGGGGATTGCTCCCAATGAGCGCATTGTTAGTTGGGTTGACCCGCACCCGAATGAGCTAACTCATGGAAAAGTAGCAGAGGCATTATACCAATTGTTTATCGACTTAGGAATGAGTCCTGAATAAGTTGCGCGTTTGGCAATCGTAGGGGCTAGGCAAGGCGGTGTAGCGTTGGTTTGAAATCAGAACTCCAATCCGCCTTGCCTCGCCCTGAAACTATGGAATGACGGCGAGGCAGGGACGGAGAGAACATGGATGTACGTTCCAAAATCAGACCGCCCTGCCTAGCCCCTACCATAATCTCCGACGCAAAGGCGCAAGTTATTAAAATCCTGTTCCTTATTAAAAGATTAATTAGTTTGGAAAGTAATTTATTGATATTCATCATGCTCCCACTTGACTCTTTTGGCTATCAACTTAACGTGAGACAGATAATATCGTAGCACAGTCTTTAGACTGTGTGCGGCACAGGCTGAAGCATGTGCTACATGTCTCGGCTTACGTTGATAGCCACTTTTTTTCATTAGGTATTCTATGTGCCTTATCGTCCGCCCACCGCTTTTGGTGTTGGCGTTGGTGGCGGTGGGGTGGGAGTTGTAGTCGGCGTTGGTTGAGACATGATGGTGACTTCGACCGTGTTTAATATCGTTGTAGCTTGTAAACCGTCTGGCGCGAAAACGGTGGGCGTTACTTTGTGTGTTCCCAGTGGCAACTCAAACAAGTTCACAATAACCTCAATTTCATCAGGTGTAATCGCTTCTAATAATGGAATCGGTCCCGATAGGATTACATCAACTTGGTCAGGCGAGGCACTCCAGTCATAATTAGGATCAATTCCTTGTTGTTTTACGGGGCGCTGAATAGTTTTACCCCCCTCAATTGCCTCAATATTAACCGTCACCTGTGCGCTGTTTGAGGCTTGCTGGTCATCGGATGATACGACTGTTACCCCGTCAGGCAAATTCAGCGGAACCGTCTGCACAATATCACTCGTGGCTTGGTTTAAGTGAACGGGAGCCGTCTCCACAAAACCGGGTAGAGCATTGAGAACATGCGGGTCACCAAAAATAGTAACCGTGGCTGGTTCAACGGCGATATTGCTGACCCAATAGCCCGGCTCGACCGGTCCATCTACCACCGCGCTCACCGAAACATCCTTATAATCAAACCGTTGCTCTATCGGGACGATAACATCGACTTGAGCCGGTTCAACCTCCAAACCACTAACCGTCAAGTCGTCACGGTCGCGAATAATGACCGAACGAGTACGTTCTACCGCCTCCTTGGCTCGGCGCACAGATATTTTGGTGATGGCTTTATCAACTTGGTTGATAATGGAGGACGGGCCAGTCACCGTTACCGTTGGCGGGGTCACAATAGGTTGGCGGCTAATATGGCCCAGAGCCGGTTGTTCGCTTAACTCAACCGTAACTGGTAACGTCAACGTTTGCTCTGCTTGCAGGTTGATACTGACAGAGGCTGGTTCATATTCTTCTATTTCGACTTGATTATCTGAAACAACTAATTGAATGGGAATTTCGTTAAGACCAACAGAGGCATTTGAGAGGTCTAGTGCCGCTTTGAATTTGGCTGGAGTCAGTTTATCCCAACGGTCTTGGGGGGCATTAATGTGAACTTGCAGGTTATCGGGCAATTCATCGGTAGTGGTCAGACCTGCCGGTGGCGGGATAACCTCGATAACAATCAGGCGTTTGTAGATTCCTTCGACAGGTGGGTTTTGTTCCCTGACCGCGACAACCCAAACCAAAACCGCCAAAAATAGGGCAAAAAGGAGTGTACCGAGATTTTTTAACATAAGTATGCGAGCGTAAAATTTTGTGGCAGGCCCTAAGAGTTCAATTTCTTTAGGGTCTAATTTTAGTTATCACCTACGGATTGATAGTTTGTTAGTGAGGGACTGCTTGGCGTTATTCCAACTTGAAAAAGGGGGATGTAATTGTAAGGTATAAAAACTTTTTAAGATATGTCGCAACTCGATTTCCCCTAAATTGCGAGTTAATGTCCCATCAACAGCAATGGAGATGATGCCTGTTTCTTCTGACACAACGACAGCAATCGCATCGGTGATTTCGCTGACTCCGATGGCTGCTCGGTGTCGAGTGCCAAGCATGTTGTCACTCGACACAACAGTGTTACCCAGCGGAAATACCGTTGCCGCAGCAACGATACAATTGTTTCGGATAATTACCCCCCCATCATGTAACTGGGTATTGGGAAAAAATATAGTGATGAGGAGTTCAGGGGTGGTCAACGCGTTCAGAGTTATCCCCGTTTCAATATAATCACCCAAGGCTGTACTCCGCTCAAAAACGATAAGCGCGCCATGCTGTTCTTGAGATAGATGCAGGCAGGCTGTAACCACCGCCTCAATACTTTGCTCAATTTCAGCAGAACGTTGGGAAGAGGCAATAATCTGACCAGTACTGCCCAATCGATCAAGCGCACGACGCAGTTCTGGTTGAAAAATAATCGGTATTGAAATCAGTAGAGCAGGTAAACTGTTTGATAAGAGCCAACGAAAGGCAATAAATGGCTCTAAAAAACTTGAGGAGATAACGGCTAAAACGAGGATGATTAGCATCCCGCGTAAAAGCTGAACAGCTTGCGTTCCTTGGATAAGCTTTAATATCCAGTAGAAAATGAAGGTGACAAGCAGTATATCAACAATACTGAGGTAATTTAGTCGGGATAAAATAAATGATGTATCAAACACAAGTGGTTAGCGTGATGCGTGAAACGTGAACGTATCACGCATCACGCATCATGTGGTATTAAATCGTACCTGCTTTAATTTGCTGTAATAATTGTCTATATCCATCTGGATTCTCAGGTTTTAGCCTCAAAATCGTCTGAATGGTCTGCGCGGCCTGACTATTCATATTTTTATTGAGTTGCATCTCACCGAGTTCATCATAAGCCGAAATCGCATCTTGTTTCTTACCTGCCTGCATGTAAGAAATTGCTAGTCGTTGCTGGAGGAACATATCTCCTGAATTAATGGTCACTAACTCTTTTAAAAATTTGACCGCTTTGATTGGTTCTTTCTTATGGTAAACAGCCAATAGTTTATCCAACACCTTAATCGCGTGGCTGGTTCGACCTTGTTTGTAATACAGATCTATCAACTGCCTCGAGGCCCTTTCATTTTGAGGGTCGAGTTGGTGAGATTGCTCAAAATAGGCCGTGGCTTTGGTCCAGTCGAATCGTTGCTTGTATATGTCACCTGTTTGGTTCAATATTTTTACTTGCCAATGGGACGGGTCTTTCGATTTGCCGGCCAATCGTAACGCGTCCTCATATTGTTTCAACGCTTTATCTTCTTGCGCTAACTGATAGTAAGTATCAGCTAGGGCTAAGGAATGTTCCATGGCCGGGTCGATTTTGTCACGTTGCAAATTCACATCAATCAGTTTGGTGCGGACGTTGATATCTAATGGAGAAATTTTCAATATTTTCTTGAATACTCCAACTGCTTGTTCGGTTTGACGGCGCATTTCGTAAACATTGGCTACCGACATGTATTTGTTGATAGCAGCATCGGTCTTATTTTGTCTGAGCAAAATATCGGCCAAACGGGTATGGAGCGGCAAATATGACGGCGCTCGTTGAATCGCTCGCAAACATTCCTCAGAGGCGGACATCGGCAAACCGAGTTCCAAATATTCGTTGGTATTGGCTAAGGCGGTAATAATCACCTCGGTTTTGGGTGATTCAAGAAATTCGGCTAGACTCATGACCCGATCATCCGAGATACGGTCAAGTCGTTGGCGTGCATCCTCAACCCGTTGTTGCCAATTGTCATGGCTAAAAAACTGATCGGCCGCAGTCACAAAATCCTCTAACTTATTCGGCGTTTCATCGGCAAAAAACTCATCGGCGAAACTATCGTAGAACGATTCTAAATCATCGTACCGTTCATCATCAACCGTCTCCAAATCGACATCTTTTAACACCTCAGAAAACTGCATTAAGGCTTGCTCTGGTTTATCGGAGGCGTAATAAGCCTGACCTAAAGCAAACAACGCGCTCAGGCGGTAATCGGGGTCGGGTGAGGCCATGCGGAGTAGCTTAATCGATTCGGCGTACTCTTCTTGTTCTTGATATAACAGTCCCAAATTATAGTATAGGGCCGGTCGTCCGGCGTTGGCTTGCACCACCTGCCGATATTTATCAACCGCTTCGGGCATGTCACCACGCGCTTGCAAATCAATGGCTTGGATGACCATCATGTTAATTTCCATGCGTGAGACTTGCCTGCCATCGGGTAAGACCGATGTTTCCGGCCCGCCTTGATCATCTTCAAAAATGATGTTGGCTAATTCGGCCAGTGCTTTTTGACGTTTACCGTCAATTAAGCCCCCCGCCTCGTCGCTGGTTGGGGAGTCGAGACTAAAATCAAAGGGGTCTTCTTCGACCACCTCTTCGGCAGGCGTATCATCAAAAAAGTCACCCAAAGCATCCTCAGCAAAGGGATCATCCTCATCCTCTTCAACTTCAATTGTCTCCTCTGGCTCGTCTGCCACAACCTCATCAGAGGGCATCATTAAGGGTGATGTGCCGAAATCATCCTCTGGCTCATCATCCTCTGGCACTAACAGTGAGGGCATGAGGTCACTGAAATCATCCTCTTCTGGTTCATCATCCTCTGGCACTAACAGCGATGGAATATCCGCACTGAAATCATCCTCTTCCGGTTCATCATCCTCTGGCACTAACAGCGATGGAATATCCGCACCGAAATCATCCTCTTCCGGTTCATCATCCTCTGGCACTAACAGCGATGGAATATCCGCACCGAAATCATCCTCTTCCGGTTCATCATCCTCTGGGGTCAGAAACGACGAGGTCATGGGGAGCGTGACTTCATCCGCCTCATCCTCTTCTTCCTCTTCTTCCTCTTCGGGAAGCATCAGCGAGGGAATCACCTCGGTGTATTCTTCCTCAGCTTCTTCAAATTCAAAGAGGTCTGGTTCAAAGGGGGCTGGTTCGGTCTCGCTGACCATGTCCGCATTAACTAGTTGGCCCTGTTTTAAGGCTGAAATCGCGGTTTCAATACCGGGATCATCAGGAATAAGTTTTCGGGCCGCTTCAATCTGTTGGGCGGCCAAGGGGATGTTGCGCTGTTGCTGATATAGCGCGGCCAGGGTCAAAAATTGACGGGCGGCGAGACGCTCTTCGCCCTGCCGAGCCAAACCATGAGCCAGATTACGATGCGCCTCGACAAAGTTTGATTTGGCCTCGACTGCCTGTTGCCAAGCCTCAATTCCCGCGTTGATGTCCCCTTTTGAGGCGAGAAGATTACCCGCTCGGAGATAGGTTTGAGCGGCGGTATCGGGCCGTCCCATCTCCACCTGTATATCGGCCATACAAGTTAACGCGTCGGTATTGTTCGGGTTGATTTTAAGCACCTGCTGAAAGGCGCGCCAAGCGTTTTCTGCCGAACCAAGTTGATAGGTGGCTACGCCAAAGCCCACAATTGCCGCTTCACTACTAGGAAACTCAGCCAAGGCATACCGATAGGCGGTACTGGCTTGATTCCAGTCGCCTTCTTCGCTAAAACGTTCTGCATGAAACATTGCCGTCCGAAACTTATTTTGATCACCAGCCATATTAACGCTTCACCTTCAGTTAAATATAAGCATAAATTCTGTGGTAGACCCTAAAGGTCTTGAAGACCTTTAGGGTCTACCATTTTTGCTCGGATATTTATTAAAGTAATAATGCCAAAATTGCTTTTTGAGCATGGAGACGATTTTCTGCTTGAGGGAAAACGATTGCTTGAGGGCCATCTGCGACCTCATCTGTAATTTCCTCGCCTCGATGAGCGGGCAGGCAGTGCATGACAACAGCCTCTGGTTTTGCGAAGGCTACTAACTTATTATTTACTTGGTAGGGAGGGAAAACCTTCAGTCTTTCTTGAGACTCGGCCTCTTGGCCCATGCTCGCCCATGTATCGGTATAGATTACATCAACATCGGTAACGGCTTCAATGGAGTCTTCGGTTACAAGAATGTTGACTTCTGTATCTTCGGTCAAACTTTTGGCCTGTGATAGAATGGTAGGGGGGAGGCTGTATCCCGCGGGGCTAGCGATGTTGATATGGAAGCCTAACTTGGCCGCGGCAATCACTAGCGAGGTCGCCATGTTGTTTCCATCCCCCACGTAGGCCATAGTCAGCCCCTCAATTCGACCAAAATGTTCCCACATGGTAAACACGTCGGTCAGAGCTTGACAGGGATGGTTATAATCACTCAGGCCGTTTATGACCGGCACTCGGCTGTATTCGGCCAACTCTAAAATATGGTCATGAGAAAAGACGCGGGCCATGATTCCATCGACATAGCCGGACAGCACTCGCGCCACATCGGCCACCGATTCTCGTTTGCCCAAACCGATTTCTTGGGGGGAGATGTAGACGGCTTGGCCGCCAAGATGTAGCATGCCCACCTCAAACGACACTCGGGTGCGTAAAGAGGGCTTTTGAAAAATCATGCCTAATGTTTTACCAGCTAAAATCGGTTTGTTGCTACCGTTGGTTTTTAACTCATCTTTTAATGCTTTGGCCTTTTTAAGAAATTGCCATAATTCTGTAGCGGAGAAACTGTTTATATCAAGAAAATGCTGCATAAAGGGTTATCCTTTCGAATGGGTAGTGTTTTGGTAACATGGGTCGTAATTTAACAACTTTAACAACATTGAAGATGTCACAATTTAGAATCTGTTACCTTGTTGATAATTATACTCGTTTCGCTACTTTCTTTCAACCGTCCACTTTGCTTTAGGAAACATGGCTATGGTGGTCACTACCTATAGTTGTTCAGACAAACATTTTCAGTCGTTACCTTCCCGGGCTATCAACGTAAGCCGAGATATGTAGCACATGCTTCAGCCTGTGCCGCACAGTCTAAAGACTGTGTTACGATATTATCTGTCGCACGTTAAGTTGATAGCCCCTTCCCGCAAGTTTTGAACTTGCGGGAAGGTTGGTCTTGAATTGAAAATTATTTTCTGAAAGACTGTACATGTCATTCTGAACGCAAACCGACCATCCTCTCTTGCCACAGCCACTCGCCAATCGTCTCTCCAGCCAGTTGATTACCGGCTTGGTTCCAATGTTTATCATTTCCAAAATAGAGCGATTGTCCAGTCGGGTCTACCTCGGCAAAGGCCGGAAACAGGTCTAGCACAGTTAATTCAAGTGTGCTGAACCGATCATCGAGCATCTCGTTGGGCGATGGAATCTCCTCGGCGCGGCGCATGCCGGGAATCTCTTGATAGATGGTTTCTCGTTCCGCCGGGCTGAGTTGGCTAAAATCGAGCAGGCTGAGTGGTGGAATCAGCACCACGCCAAATTGTGCCCCGTCCACCTTAACCTCATGCTCAAACTGATTGACGAGGGCGATGGTCAGGTCGAGGGCGTAGCTGAAGGTTTCGTTCTCACCCAGATAAAAGTCGAGCAGGCTGGCCTTAAGCTGAGGCGTGGAGAGGAGCGGCTCTAACTGAGCATACAGCCGCGACGATTGATATAATCGCCCCAAAATATTGTTGAGCAGTTTCCATATCGCCCCGCGCTGCGTGGTGGTCGGGGTCAGGCCGGGAGCAAAGAACCATGGGTTCGTATCAAGCTGATTGCTGGGTTGGACAAAGTAGGGGGTGTAGCAGTTGTACCCCTCCACCGTCACCCCTCGACCGGGCAGATTGTCCTTGACATCGTTGCCCATGTAGAACATCAGCAGAACCAAATCGGGTTGATAAGTTCGCCCGTTGGCGCGGTAGTAAAGCAGTTGTTGACCCGTACCCCAACCACCAACCCCACCGCTAATCACCTCGAACTTCTTCGCTCCGGCCTGTTGATTGAGCCAATCCTCCAACTGTTGATGGTTGGTTTCTGGCTCAGCCACCTGGACTGCCTGCACAAAGGAGTCGCCAATTAGCAAGATGCGGAAGGTATCATCGGGTTTGATTTGGGCATGCTCGGTGTCGTGCATGCCTTGGCTATTGAGGGTCAGGTTGTGGGTGTAATCTTCGGTGGCGACGGTGGTTTGATAATGTGGCTTGCCCTGCCAGCCAGTTATGGTCGAGCAGGTGTCGGCTGGATTACTAGAGCCGTCAAGCGGGGGCGGTAGCAACCACCAAGCAGCCAACTCCAACAAAAATAGGCTGAGAAGGATACTGCTGAGGAGGAGGATACTGTTCAGAAGTTTATCGTTTCTCAACAAGTTTAAGTATGGGACACGGATAAACGGATTTTTTAACCGTTCACCCCCCTCGTTCCCAATCTCCAGATTGGGAACGTATTTGCCATAGAAACTCTGTTTCTGGCATGTTGCAAGTCGCAAACAGCAATTGTGTTCCCAAATCCAATTTGGGAACAAGAGGGCTGAATGATTACTGTCAATCTGTGCTGTAGGTTTGTGTCCGAAAAATCTGTAGTTCGACGAATCGACAAATTTTTGACTGTTGCTGATGCTCTTTTTCATGACCAAACATAATCCATGCAAAAAAGCCACCTAATTAGGTGGCTTTTTGAGTAGTACCTCCGGAGGGATTCGAACCCCCAACACCTAGTTCCGAAGACTAGTGCTCTATCCAATTGAGCTACGAAGGCGTAAACGTTAGCTATAGTGCATATTATACTCAACTTTTTTGAGTTGGCAACTTTGGGGTGAATGTATGGGCATCACCAAGATTCATAAAAACCGTTAATAGTTTCACCTAAATAGCAGATTGTGCTACAATTGGCAGACTACCAGTCATTCATAATTCATAATTCACAATTTATAATTTATAATTCGTAATTTATCCAATAAATATGGTCAACATCTACCTTGCTTTAGGCACAAACATAGGCAATCGCTTGGCAAATCTGCGCCAAGCAGTGGAGGCTCTGCCGCCTTCAGTCATCGTCAACACCACCTCGTCTGTTTACGAAACCGCGCCGCTTTATGTGACCGACCAACCCAATTTTTTGAACATGGTATTGGCCGGACAAACCGCTCTTTCCCCTGACGATTTGCTGGTTTATCTCAAAACCCTAGAGACAACCATTGGTCGTCAAAAAACTATCCGCTACGGCCCTCGCAAAATCGACTTAGATATTCTGTTTTATGATCAGTTGATTCTGGAAACACCGACCTTGCAAATCCCGCATCCCCGCTTGGTCGAGCGAGCCTTTGTTTTAACCCCTCTATTAGAGATTGCTCCCGACTTGCCTCATCCCCAACTCAAACAGACGGTGCAGGAGTTGCATGCCGCCCTACCCACCACGGACGGAATCATGCATCAGCGCGAAGCCTCCCTGTAGACAGGGCTGTTCAGTTCTCCGTTTTGTCACGCTACAAGCATGACCTCCATACTAATCTCCTCGTAGCCATAATACCCAAATGTGGGGTGACTCTATAGATGTTCAGATAAACATTTTCAGCCGTTACCTTCCCGCAAGTTCTAA
>JAUCGB010000100.1 GCA_030377895.1 Anaerolineales bacterium HSG24 | reverse complement strand
GATGTTATAACCCTAACTTGGTGCGGATAACAGTTCGTACAGTATCGGCGGTATTGAGTGCATCTGTGGCGGCTGGTTCATCGGCTTCTGTGCCGGGATAGCGAGCGGCGATACCAAATACTGTCAAATGAGCTAGAGCAACACGGTGGGCATCTAATTCTGGCAACAAGCCTCCACTGCTATCGTGAAGCAAAACCAAATCGTGAGTTTTCCGAAATTGAATATTATATTCTTCCAAGAATGCCTTGAGATATTTTTCGGCACATTGTTGACATACAGTCTTTCAGATAATGGTTTTCAATTCAAGACCAACCTTCCCGCAAGTTCTAAACTTGCGGGAAGGTAACGGCTGAAAATGTTTATCTGAACATCTATAGAAAACTGACCACATCCCAAACAGATGAATCATTTTGTATTTCTCGATTGGCAACTTGCCAATCACCTTCGGCTTTACTGACCCACTCTTGGGTTTCCACTTTCATATAATACAACTCCTTTGTTCATAATTTCGGTAGCAAAAACAGCCTGTCTGGCCACAGAATCGGCAAAATGGGTAGGTGTCCAAACCAGAATATCAAGTGGTAAGGGGTGAGGAATCGCCGCGGCCACCTGAGCGGCCATGTGGATTGGCTTTTGCTCCGTTTCCATCAAAAGCAATAAATCGACATCACTATCTACGGTTGGTTTGCCATAGGCATAAGAGCCAAACAGAATAATTTTTTGAGGCTGAAATTTACCATTGATTTCTCTTACAAGCTGTTGAATGGTATCCATAGCAAAAACAACTTCAATCCCCTTTTGTTGGCAGTCGATGAGTAATTTATAATGTTGTATCAGCAAGTTATCAATTTGTTCATCCTGATGAGCCTGCTCAATGAGAGCCTGTAGTACTTGCATGGCCTCATCGGTCAGCAGGGACGGGTGTTGTTCTAGGTAAGCTTTCTTCTCCGTCCATGTCTCGGCAATGATGAAGGTTTGCAGGTGGGACTTGATTTGGTTGATTTGTTGGTCGGTCATTGTTTCAAGCTCATGGTTCAGAACGCGAATTCGGTGAATTAAACGGATCAGATCAGCAAAATTCACCGAATCCGTGTTCTAACAGGGATATGACCGCTAATCTAGCGGAGCGCGAATGGTTGGTCTGCGGTCAATTGTTTATAACAGGACTGGAATACCCGCAAATTATATCACAAATTCTGCTCCTAAACAACAATTATCACTCCGCATTTTGGAAGTGGGTATTCGCGTCAACTGGATTAGCGATCATATCTCCGGCACGGCATCTCCTGCGAGGTCTGTTTTTGTCCTCGCAGATGTTTGGCCTATACTCTTGCGTGGTTCAGAATTTAATCAGTATAACCCCAATTTATAAGCTAATTTTGTCGCATCAACACTGGCAAATACCGCTTCATGAGCGGAATCACCGCAATCACCTCAAGCACCACCTGACTCGTCTTGCTCCCCACGCTATTGCTGGCGGTCAGGGTGACGGTGTAGACTCCCGGCTCGGTATAGATGTGGCTGACCGTCGGGCCGGTGGCATGGTTACCATCCCCCAAATTCCAAATGTAGCTGACCCCACTTCCGGCGCTGAGTGTGGCCGTTAGATGCGCCGTATCACCCAACGTTAGGGTATTCGTTAGTACATTCAAGTTCAATCCAATCAGAGGAACATCCTGCACCGTGACTGGCAGAGCCACAATCTGCGATCCTTGCCCGTTGCTGGCCTTGAGGATAATCGTATAATCGCCCACCTTGTCAAAACTGTGGCTCACACTCTGCTCGGTGCGGGTGATACCATTACCCAAATTCCAACTAAATTGGACATTGGTTCCAGCAGTAAACATGGCCGTTAGGTCGATGGTTTCATTCAGCAAAACATGGTGACTGATCGGCATGGTGCTAGAAATCGCCAATCCCTGAATCGGCGCATCGACCACATTAATCATGGTCGTGACCGTCTCTTGTCCAGCCAAATTACTGACCGTCAATGTCACCACATACTGACCAAGCAGGTCGTAAACATGGCTCGATGTTGCGCCAGTACTGCTTGTCCCATCATCAAAATTCCATGCATAATTAACATGGCTTCCGCCAGCAATCGTGCCAGTAAACATGACTGGCTGACCGACAATCGCTGGCGTATTATGCCCGATAGTCGGACGATTTATCTGTTCCTCGGTGATAATTATGGTGTGGCTGATACTGCTGACCGTAATCTGGTTGGTGATGGTCAGCCAGACCCGATAGTCGCCAATGGCCGTATACGTATGACTAGGGCTGACGGTGCTGGTAATCGTACCATCCCCCAAATTCCACAGGTAGCTAATCTGGTCGGGTGTGTCGCCCCCATCTTGGCTAATGTTGACAAACTGCACCGTTTGACTAAGCTGATACGTCGCCTGATTTGTCGTGAATCCGGCTATAGGCGGGCGCACATCGGGAACAATCTCGACGGTCTGGCTGGTTACATTATGCCCCAAACCATTGCTGACCGTCAACACCACCCGATAGGTGCCGCTTTGCTGATAGGTATGTTTGACCTCAGTCAGATTGCTTCCGACGAGCGGGCGAGTCTGGTCGCCAAAATCCCATGCATACTGCAACGCCTGCCCCGATGAATTATCGTAGAAAATACTCTGTTGACCGAGCGTATCGGGCGAACTACTACTGAACACGGCCACCGGACTGTTATCCTCTATCGTAACTGGCACGCTGACCGAGATGAGTCCCGCCCCGTTGCTGGCGGTCAGAATGACGGTGTAAACGCCCGCAGTCTGAAACTCATACTGCACAAACGGCTCGGTAGCGGTTTGTGCGGCCTCAAACTGCCACACATAGTTGATGTTGGTTCCGCTGTCTTGGCTGGCTAAAAAAGTGGTCGCCTGCCCCAAACTGGTCACAGGATTATAGAGGACGCGCAACCCCTCAATCGGCTGGTCGCTGATGGTCAGCCACTCGGTCACGGTTGATTGGGTCACACTGTTAAAAACGGTCAGGCTGACCAAATATTGCCCGTTTTGGGCATAACTGTGGATTGGATTTTCCATGTCACTCTGCTGACCATCGCCAAAATCCCAGATATACCGTCCGTTGCTCGACTCATCACCGCCCAAGTTGCTACTATTGTCAAGCAAAATCGGCGAATTGGGCCACAGGCCGCTGGCGGTGAAGGTGGCTAACGGGGGCTGGTAGACGCAGACCGTATCGGTTATGGTATCCTGTCCGGCCAGATTCGCCGCGGTCAGTCCGACCGAATAACATCCGATTGCGCTGTAGGTATGCTCAATGGTCGGGTCGCTACTGTTGATTGCCGGAGTCTGGTCGCCAAAGACCCACAAATAGTCGAGATTCGTGCCGATACTGGTACTGCGGAACGTCGTCGCCGTGCCGAGTAGATCGGGGCTGGAACTGCTGAAACTGGCTTGGGGTGCGCTGTTGGTCGGAAAAACGGTATTTTCAAGGACTAAGTCAACCTGACCGCCGCTAGTGTCGGTCAACATGGTTTGATTCTGCAACTGTTCCCCTTCTAACAAACCGTTACTGCTGACGATAGCGCGCATGGTGATGGTGTCGGTCTGGTTGAGCGTGACCGCGCCCAACTCCCAAATCAGCGTTTGGCCTTTGATACGGCTTGGCGGTGGGCTGGCAGTTTGATACTGCATGCCCGTCGGCAAATTGCTGATGATTTGCAACTCAGCCGACGCGCCGACTCGTCCGCTGGCACTGTAGGCGAACTGATAATCGGCCTGCTGACCTGTGACCAACTTTTCTGGTGTGACCGTGCCGGTCAGGGCCAGAGTGGGCGGCAGATTCAGCCGTACCGCCGGATCGCCAAAGTAGGTGAAGGTCTCGAATACTGAACTCGGAAAATCGGGCCGTTGAGTGATACTGTCGATGATACTGCCGGTTACCGCTCCGCCCAAACTCAGATTCGGGTCTGATATAATACGACTGTAGAGCGTCTCTTGCATGATACTGTTCGGGGCGGGGTAGCCATATCCGGCGGTGGCGAGGGCGGCGATACTGCCCTTGTTCGGTTGCAGAACCATCTCCTCGGCCAACGTGCGCGGGCGAGTGCGATCCGCGAACGCGCCGTTCAAACAGTTGACCACCGTCATGAAGGGCAGTTTATTCCCATTTTGTAACTCTACCGCTCGGCCTCGATTGAAGATTCGATACTGATCATTCCACTCGCCCCACACGCCCACATTGCCATGTCCCGAATAGGCCAAAAACATAGCTCCCTCATTTACGGCATCACGCACCACATATATCGAGTTTCCGTCATACAGTTTTTGGGGGTTATACGCGTTTCCTAACAAATCGGCTAACTGATCCATGTCATTGGCGAAGGTCGGCTCATCATCATCCGCCACCAGAATCGCCCGTCGTCGCCATGGCCCATCCGGCGGAGTTTGTTCGTAAGTTTTGACCTTGTCGATGACCGCGGTCACATCTGCTGGAGTACGAGCGGTAATTCGTCCCATAATCAGGTCAGGATAGGGATCATCACCATTAACCTGCGCGTACCAGCTATCGTTGGAAGTACGTCCAAGCAGAGGGGTGTCGGTGTAGGGAGCAGGTAAAAAATCGGATAGTGAATCTCCCATGAAGTTGTTCGGGTCGAAACTGGCATCGCCCACCAGCAGAAGATATTGCGGTTGCGGCGACCAATTTGCGTAGCTGTATGCGATAAAATCTCGCATGGCTTGGGGATGATAGATGCCCTCGTTAAACTCGTCATACAGGTCATCGGTTTTGACTACCACCACCGTTTCGCCTTGGGCGCGCCGATAGTCGGCCAAGGGTTGCACAGCATCATAAAAATCGGGGTAACTGATGATAAGGTAGGACGCGCCATGCTCCGGCGACTGCCATTCGGTGGGCGTAATCAGTTCGATTTGGGGGGTGAGCCGTTGCCCAACAGTTTGAGCCAGATACTGCTTGGTCGTCGTGCTGTTATCGTTGAAACTGAGGCTGAAACTGAGTTGGTAACTAGAGCCGCTACTGGTGGCGACATGGTTGATCAACACAATCGGCATGGTCGGCGAGGTGACATCGAGTAGGTCGATATCGGGGCTGTCAAAATTGGTAATCAGAAAACTGGTCGGGCTAGTTTGTGTCGAGCTATTAAAGAATAGCCGATTTGCCTCGGCTATGTAAGGCTGGTCATAATCGACCTCGAACCAGTTCAGGTAGAATCCGCTACTACTCTCTCCTGCGGGCAAACTATTCTCCAAAATAAATTGATTCAGCCCAACCTGTAGCAGATTCGGGTCAAAACTCACCTCAAACAACTGTTGAGTCATGCCTGACCATGCTTGCTGATCTGCGCTCAACAAGGGCGTACCGTTCAGGCTGATTTGGCTGGTGTGCTGACCGTAGCTGACTCCCTGCAACATGACCCGCAGTTGAGCGGGCGTGCTTTGAGCAGACAGATTGCTTAGAGTGAAGGGGTAGGTGGCGCTGACGAGAGGAGTACTGGCTGAACTGTCGAGTCGTTGCCACAGCCAATGGTCGGCCTGTTCACCGTTGGGGATATATTGTCGGAACTGGTTGTTCTGCTCATGGTGGCTGGTTTGTCGGAAAAAGGATGAGATATTTTGGTTAGTGGGGAAAACATCATGCTGATCCAGACGTAAACTGGCAAAATCGATTGTTTCCAGCCAGTAGATATTCTCATTAGTGTAGTCGGTTACTGCGCCTTCACCATAAAACAACAATAAATCTCCCACATCAAACGAGCCGTCAATCTCGCCCTGAAATAGCATGGGGATGGTTTGGCCTTGCATGGTCAGTCTCAATTGGCGAGGGTCATGGCTCAAAAAACTAGGGGCTACCGCGCTGATGTCCGCATAAGTGAGTTGGTAGAGACCTGTTTGAGGGATGGTTATTTTGAGGCGGGGGGTGTTGGCGCGAGGGGTATGCCTCTCAGTCCCCCCCAAAGCAAATCCTCCTTTGGGGGGGATGAGGGGCTGAGACCACAGTCTAGTCTGCTCATAATTAAATAAACTGTTTTCCAAAAGCGGTCTGAAAGTTGGAGAGGGTTTACTCTGTATCGCACCAATTGGCATGCTAATTTTGATTTGCAGACGATTATAGACGGTCAGTTGTTGTTGCGTGGCATCATATCGAAACGGAGCGACATGCAATCGAGCCACCGCCTGTTGACCAAACCAACCAAGCGAGTCAACCTGAGCTAGAGGCGTACAATCAAAACAGGAGTCAGCGTCAGGCTTGAGCCAGATATTAGATAGGATTTTTTGTTCAGTTGCCAGAATTTCGACTTTAGGTAGTTCTTCGCGAGGTAAACCGAGTAGAACGGTATGTTGAGGCAAACCTTGGGCATTGTTGTACCAGCCCGCTAATGCAAATTGACCGTCATGCGGTTCGTAATCGGTTAGAGTTAGCTCCACAATCAGGCTGTCGGCTGTCTGGCTGACGATGGTCAACGTCCAGCCGTTTTCATCAGCATGGCTTGGGAAGGGGTGTAACGTGGTCAAAATAGCGAGGGTTAGAGTCAATAGAAAAAGGGTTTGTCGTTGTAACATAATTTAATCTCCTAACGGGCAACTTATTTAATCCCGATTCACCCCCTTGTTCCCAAACTGAGTTTGGGAACACAATTGCTCAAGCAAACTCTGTTTGCAACTTGCAACATGCCAGAAACAGAGTTTCTATGGCAAATACGTTCCCAATCTGGAGATTGTGAACGAGGAGAGGTGAACGGGCAACTTATTTCATCCCAATATCAGGTTGAGTATCCCAGCCGTGTCAATACGCGGGCAGGCAAAGCAAATTTTACACTCCTATGCCGTTTCGGCCAAGGCTTGCTCTAAATCGGCGATAATATCGTCAATATGCTCAATCCCCACGCAGAGACGAATCATGTCAGGCGTGACTCCTGCCGATTCTAGCTCTGCCCCAGACAGTTGGCGGTGAGTGGTGGAGGCGGGATGGGCGGCTAACGATTTGGCATCTCCGATGTTGACCAGCCGCTTGAACAGTTTCAGAGCGTCGTAGAACTGTACGCCAGCATCAAAGCCACCTTTAATCCCGAAGGTCAGCAGGGCGGAGGGGCGACCATTGGTGTATTTCTGAGCCAACTCATAGTAGGGCGAGTCGGGCAGTCCGGCGAATTTGACCCAAGCCACGTTGTCATGCTCGTTGAGGTAGTTGGCGACGGCGAGGGCGTTATCGCAATGTCGCTCCATGCGGAGGGCGAGAGTTTCGATACCTTGTAAAATCAAAAAGGCATTTAAGGGGCTAAGCGCCGAACCGGTGTTTCGTAGTGGCACGGTTCTAGCTCGCCCAATAAACGCGGCTGATCCAAAATCTTTGCTGTAGACCACGTCGTGATAGGACGGCTCAGGTTGATTGAACATGGGAAATCGCTCGGTATGCTCGGCCCAAGGGAACTTGCCGGAATCGACAATAATGCCACCCAAAGAGTTACCATGACCGCCCATATATTTGGTCAGCGAGTGGACGATTATGTCGGCTCCGTACTCAATCGGCTTGATGAGCATGGGCGTGGCGACGGTATTATCAACAATGACAGGCACGCCATATTTGTGGGCTATGTTGGCAATCGCTTCCACATCAACGATGTTACCGGCTGGGTTGCCAATCATCTCACAATAGACGGCTGTGGTCTTGTCATCAATCAGGGATTCAAGGCTGTTCGGCTGGTCATCTTTGGCAAAGCGTACCTCAATGCCCTGTTTGGGGAACATGTGGGCAAACAAGGTGTAAGTTCCACCATATAGTAGCGGCACCGAGACGATATTGTTGCCCTGCTCGGCGAGGGTCAGGATGGCGTAGTTGACTGCGGCACTTCCCGCGCTCAGGGCCAATCCAGCGATTCCGCCCTCTAACTCGGCCACTCGTTTTTCTAGCACATCGCTGGTCGGATTCATAATCCGAGTGTAGATGTTGCCCGGTACGGCCAAGTTAAACAGGTCAGCCCCATGTTGGGCATCGTCAAATTCATAAGCCACCGTTTGATAAATCGGGACAGCCACGGATTTGGTCGTGGGGTCGGTTTTGTAACCACCATGTATTGCAATTGTGTCAGTTTTCATAGGGTATTAATTCTCCATTTATATTTATATTGATAAGTCTTTTGAAAAAGGATTGAGGGAGGCGGGAATCCCAACGTGAAAACGTGAAGCATCACGCATCACGGAGATTCACGTAAAATTTACCATATCATACTAACCAATAGCGAATTGGTCAATTAGCCGCCCTCACCCACAAAAGTTGCCCAATCCCCCCATCCAAGCTATGATAAAAAAACGACACAGTCATTCAACTGTACCGTTTCTATACCTTTTTTTATTTGGCTAGAGGCATGTCGATTTTCGATTGCCTCTATGAGTCTTTCTTGGGTGGGCCAATCAGTCAAAATAATCTTTAGGTAAGCTAAATTGCCCGAAAACAGAATAGACTTTATACTAAGGGATACTGATATACAGTTCAGAAGTTTATCGTTTTTCAACAGGTTTAAGTATGGAATACAGATAAACGTGGATTTACACGGATTTTTCTGTGTCCTAAAACTATATCGACAAACTTTTGACGCTTTAATTTTATAAGGAGAATAAATCTTATGGCAAATATTACGAATAACAACATTCAAACTAAAACTCCCGACTCAACCACATCAACCAATGAAATGGGTGGTATGGAGAAATTTGGGAAAGGTATGGCCACCAACGTCGGTGTTGTCGGTGAAGTGATGCAGTTTTTATGGGCCAGAAAATTGTGGTGGATGATCCCCATGGTTAGCGTCCTATTACTCTTTGGCTTACTACTGGTCTTTGCCTCATCATCCGGTGTGGCTCCATTTATCTATACCCTGTTCTAAACGTTGTTAATGTACCATCCCATCTGTCACGATGCGCCTCACAACTATCGAGTTTGTCGCATGGTGGCAGATTTTTTACGAAATCCGGTAGTCCTGCATAGGTAGTGGTCAGCTACCCGCAAGTTCTAAACTTGCGGGTAGCTAACGGATCCGGATCACTACTTCTGCACCATTACCACAAAACTAACTTTAGGTTGATAAAATAATGCACGATCCAAAAACAATAATGAACCAAAACCAAATATTTTGGGCTAGTTGGAAGGCATTTGGTCATTTTTTAGGCAATATACTTGGTCGGATTGCCATGACCATTTTTTACTTTACGATTCTCGTGCCGTATGGCATTGGAGTCAGACTATTCAGTGATCCTCTCCAAATCAAAACTCAGCCCAATACCCTATGGCGACCTCGTGCCACTGGTGACAAAACCCTACAAGATATTAAGAGGCAATACTAACCATGAATATTTTAGGCATTTCCTGTTACTACCATGATGCAGCTGCGGCCTTGTTGGTCGATGGAGAGTTGGTCGCGGCTTGCGAAGAAGAACGTTTTACTCGTAAAAAACATGACAGTAGTTTCCCCGAACAGTCGATCAACTTTTGTCTGAACTTTGCCGGTTTAACTGCGAAAGACCTCGATTATGTCGTTTTTTACGAAAAACCAATGCTGAAGTTTGAACGAATTTTGCAAACGACCATGAGTACCTTTCCCCAATCTTGGGGAGTGTTCCGAGAATCGATGGTCACATGGTTTGATGAAAAGCTGTGGATTAAGAGTAAGTTGCGAACCGGAATTGGGATTTCTACCGAAAAAATCCTATTTGTCGAACACCACCTTAGCCACGCCGCGAGTTCCATGTTCTGTTCCCCCTTCAAGGATGCCGCCGTCTTGACGATTGACGGTGTCGGTGAATGGACGACTGCCGCTATCGGTAAAGCTACCGCCGATTGGGACGGTTCAGGCATCAACCATATTAGCCTTGATCATGAACTGCGCTTCCCTCACTCGTTGGGCTTGCTCTACTCGGCTTTTACCGCCTATTTGGGCTTTCGGGTGAATAACGGCGAGTATAAGGTGATGGGCATGTCTCCTTATGGTCAGCCAAACTATATGGATGAAGTTTACAAAGTGGTCAATGTAGATAACGAAGGGGGAATTAGTCTGAATATGGACTATTTTAGCTTCCATTACTCTACTCAAAACACCTTTAGTTCTAAATTTGAGGAGTTATTTGGCCCACGTCGCGTGCCTGAAGCGGAGTTCTTCTCCTCAATCACCCACCCCAACAGAGACCACCCGGATTGGAATAATGAGGTCGCCAAACAAAACCAAAAATATGCCGATATTGCCGCCAGTATCCAACGAGTTACGGAAGATGTGATTCTCAAAATGGCGGTAGCGGCCCAGCAAAAAAGTGGCTCGAAAAATCTGGTTATGGCTGGTGGCGTGGCCCTGAATAGCGCGGCCAATGGTCGTTTGATGCGTGAAGGCCCATTTGAGCGAGTCTATATTCAACCGGCCGCGGGTGACGCGGGCGGAGCAGTTGGGGCGGCCCTGTATGCCTATCATGTTGTGTTTGGCAAACCTCGCAAATTTGTCATGGAACACGCCTATTGGGGCGCGGAATATCCCGAAAGTGATATGATCGAAGCTATCAAAAATTCCGGCTTTCCTTACGAGCGGTTTGATGATGATGATAAACTATTAGACCGAGCAGTTGATACCATTCTGTCTCAAAAGGTCATCTCATGGTATCGAGGTCGTTTTGAATGGGGGCCGCGAGCCTTGGGACACCGCTCGATTATTGCCGACCCGCGTTCGGACGAGATTAAAGAGATTGTCAACACCAAAATCAAATTCCGTGAGCCGTTCCGTCCATTTGCGCCGGTCATCATGGAAGAGCATGCCTCAGACTACTTCACTAATCCCCATTTAGACGACCAATATCCCCCTCGCTACATGCTGATGGTCTCCCCGATTGCTGAGGATAAACAGGACAAAATCAAAGCCGTCTGCCACATGGGGACGGGGCGATTACAAAGCGTCCGCGAGGAGTGGAATTCCGGTTATTATAACCTCATCAAGAAGTTCAACGAGGCCACAGGTGTGCCGGTATTGCTGAATACCTCCTACAACTTGCGAGGCGAGCCGATAGTCACCACCCCGCAACATGCCATCAACACCTTTGCCGCCTCCGATATTGACCAACTGGTCATGGGACAGTTTTTAGTCAGCAAACCAGAAGAGTATGTCGCGGCTGGGTCGCACTTAACGCCTGAACAGATTGATTAAGTGGTATATGTGAGTAGTGATATAGCCTTGTTACCCGACAAAGTGGTTTAGGGAAGGCTAAAACAGTTTCACAGAGGAAAGATTAATTCGCTGGCTACCAACTTAAGGTGCGACAAAACACATCGGAATAAATCCCGATGCTGATAGCTAAAGCAGGCTAAAGCCAGCTATTTAGGCCGCTTCAGCGGTCTTCAGCTTTTAGCGTGGGGATTTATTCCCACGCTATCTGTTTCGCCTTATGTTTATAGCCAATTCGCTTTTTCTCTGTGAAACTCTGTGCTACAGTCTTTCAGATAAAGATTTTCACTCGGATAGACAGACCCTAAAGGTTTCTAAAACCTTTAGGGTATTGAACTGCAAAACATTATCTGAACATCTATAATTAGTTCAGGCTGTCGGGTACTAAGTACTACGGAATCGGAATTAAATAAAGACCATAAATTGCAAAATGAAAATCAAAATTTATGCCACACTGCGAGATGTTGTGGGTAGCAAATCCGTTCATCTTGATACCGCGTCAGAGATAACTGTAGGCCAGATGCTAAAAGAGTTGTCTATCAAATACCCTAACCTACATGCTAAACTACATAATCCTGCTACAGGTGAACTGTATACAGCTATCCAAATTTTGATTAATGGTCGAGATATGCGTTACATCAAGGGTATGGAAACAATTATGACCATTGAAGATGATATTCGTATGTTCCCTCCTATTGGGGGAGGACGATGACGAAACGATGCAACTCATTTTTGGAGTGCCTCTTTGGTTGATGAAAAACTATTTAACCGACCTGGGCGCAACTGAGGCAGAGGAAAACGTTATGGTTGCTGATAATTGGCAGGCGGTAGTTAGAAAAAGCGAACCACATAAAATTGGCTCGTTGGTGGTGGGCCGGATAGAGGTGGATGTGTCTGGTGATGAGGCCGCTATTGAGGCGATGTTGGAAAAACTGCATTGGAAATCGTTACGTGGTGGCGGATGATTGGGAGCATAAGCATCTCGTAGGTGTTTACTACTGATAATAAATAAAAAAACAGTAGTGAGGATAATACTCTCACTACTGTTTTTTGTTCACTAATCACTAATCACTATTCACTATTCACTTAATTCACTACTCAATAATCCCTAATTCTCTTAACTTTTCTTCTGGAACCACACCGTTTACCCAACCTCGCTCTTGATAATACTCTTCAAGCATCTTGTCGAGTTCGCAAACGTGACCTTCGGAGCCGGGCATGGTGCTAGGCTCATCGGTGAAGCGTTTAGGCAGGTAATCGGAACCTTCGCCAAATCCAGCCAGATTATTATAGTGTCGCTCTAGGTTGTAAACACGCTCACCACACCGGAGCATTTCTTCTATGCTATACTCTAGGCCAGTTACACCATTAAACTGGGCCGTATATTCATCCATACCTTGAGCAAAGGCTGAGAATTTGCAGATATCAAACGAGTCAGATACGGCATGGACATCTTGGAAGACTTTAGCCAACCCACCCTTGCCTTTCCAATCCAACGGGTCAACTTTGAGTGACCCAAAGGGCATTACGCCTAACTCGGCGGCGGGAGTATAGGCTCGCAAATGACAAGCTCCTCGGTTACTGGTCGCGTAGCCAATGCCCATTCCCTTCATTCCACGAGGGTC
>JAUCGB010000099.1 GCA_030377895.1 Anaerolineales bacterium HSG24 | reverse complement strand
GGTGATCGAACTATCCAACGGCATCTCAAAGCATGCCGCATTTCCAAATGATGCCAAAATGGCGATTAAATTGGTAAGAAATGACGAGATCATGCTCTCCAAAAACATGGTCGCCCTACCAAAAAACGAGATTATTTGGATCAAAAAGCTGATGGGCAAACTCTATTTTAAGAATGATCCCAAACTCCCCCTCAGCGATGAAGCCTATCTGCCCTTAACCAAAGAGATGTGGGTCATCTCTCGCGGGACGAGTTGGATTGAGGTAACTGACCTGCAAAATTTAGCTCAATCTGACCTGATCGAGGCCGGTTTGAAGCAATTTTATACCCTTTTGTTAAAATTGATTGAATTTGATGAACAAAAACGACAACAGCGACAACAGGATCAACTTCTCAGTAAAGCACTGTCCGACAATTACACCTTCGACACGGCCTTAACCGGCATGGCCGCCGTCCTCGAATCGCACCATGAACAGTGGCTGCCTCATTTGGGACGCTACAGTACTCCCTTGCTACTCGCCTGTCGATTAGTAGGCGACGCGCGACTCATCCCAATTTATGCCCCTTCCCATATTAACGGTCGTCGCCCTTCGTTAAACGACATCGCCAAAGTCTCCAAAATTCGTATCCGTCAGGTGGCCTTACGGGGTGAGTGGTGGCAAACCGATATCGAACCGTTTTTGGCCTTCGTCAACGAAAAACAGACCGAGCAGAACGAAGCGGAAAAGTCACCCCAACCCTCTGCCGCTTCAGCCAGTTCGTTGCGAGGTTTACAGCCTGTTGCCATCTTACCTGCTCAATCTGGAAAAGGATACGAAATTCTTGACCCACGTACCAAAACCAGAACCCCCGTCGATGAAGTCAGCGCGGCCACCCTGAACTATTTCGCCTACGTATTCTATCGCTCCCTACCCAACCAAGCCCTACATGCCCTAGATTTGATCAGGTTCGGTTTTCAAGGTCTCCACCCCGACATGATAGCAATTGCAATCAGCACAGTCATCGTCGGACTGCTGAATCTGATCATCCCCCTTAGCATTAGCATTTTGTACGACTATATCATCCCCGATGCCAATCCACTGGCCCTGCTAGAGATGGCCGTGACCTTACTGGTGGTGATATTTGCCACCACGCTACTCCGTTTAACCCGTAGTTTTGCCTTTTTGCGCCTCCAAACTAAACGGGATGCTGTACTTCAGGCCGCAATATGGGATCGTCTGCTCCGCCTGCCGACCAGTTTTTTTAGTAACTACTCCGCTGGAGATTTAACCATGCGGGCCAACGGAGTCAACGCCCTGCGACAGATTATCACTGGCTCGACTCTTGCCACACTTTTTGCGGGAATCGCCTCTAGTTTTAATCTGGTGCTGATGTTTTTCTTCAGTTGGCAGCTTACCCTCGTCGCCATCGTTTTAATTGCCATTGCCGTGACGGTTGCCCTAGTTGTGGGCATAGTGAGACTCCATTATCAACGCCAATTGATTGACATGGAAGGGAATATTTACGGTCTATTGTTTGAATATATCAGCGGGATTAGTAAGTTTCGAGTCTCCGGTACCGAAAGCTGGGCCTTTGGCTCATGGGCCACCCAATTTGCCGAGCAACGTAAACTGGCATTTAAGGCTGAAAGCATCGCCAATGGGTTATTCGTCTTTAATGACAGTTACCCTGTCTTTGCGGGCATGGTCATTTTTGCCTTTTTAGGATATGGATTAAACCAAGGCCGACAGTCTTTATCAACCGGCGATTTTTTGGCCTTTTATGCCGCTTTTGGTATTTTGATTGTCGCCAGTGGTCAGCTAACCTCGACCCTAACTAATCTGCTTCGTATCATCCCGATTTATGAGCGACTCAAACCGATTATCAAAACCTTGCCCGAAGTGGATGAAGCCAAAATCGACCCCGGTGATTTAATCGGCACGATAGAGATTAGCAACGCCGTGTTTCGGTATCAGGCCGACGGGCCACCCATCTTTAATGGGCTGACACTCAATATCAAGCCGGGCCAATTTGTTGCGCTCGTTGGCCCATCCGGCTCGGGTAAATCGACCCTGTTTCGGCTGTTGTTAGGCTTTGAGTCCCTTGAATCTGGCTCGATTTATTACGACCATCAAGACCTAAAAACCCTCGACCTGTCTGCGGTTCGTCAGCAGATTGGCACGGTGTTACAAAACGGGGGACTACTGCCGGGAACGATATTTTCCAACATTATCGGAACCCGTTCCTTGACCCTTGATGACGCATGGCGGGCCGCCGACATGGCCGGTCTCGCGGATGATATCGAACAGATGCCGATGGGCATGCATACCATCATCAGCGAGGGGGCCAGTACCTTTTCGGGTGGGCAACGTCAACGCCTAATGATTGCCCGAGCGATTATCAATCAGCCCCGTATTTTGTTGTTTGATGAAGCCACCAGCGCCCTCGATAATCGCACTCAGGCCATTGTCAGCCTTAGCCTAGAGAACCTGCATGCCACGCGAATTGTCATCGCCCACCGTTTGAGTACAATTATGAAAGCCGATTTGATTTGTGTCCTTGATGAGGGTAAAATTGTGCAACAAGGCACCTACAACGACCTGATTAACGAACCTGGGCCATTTGCCCAACTCGCCAAACGGCAATTAGCTTAATACAGTCTTTCAGATAATGGTTTTCAATTCAAGACCAACCTTCCCGCAAGTTCTAAACTTGCGGGAAGGTAACGGCTGAAAATGTTTATCTGAACATCTATAGGAGAAAAAACCTTATGAAAACACCTGCTGGTAAAGAATGTGACTACTACTATGCCGATTATCATCGCGGGCGCGACATGCAAGAATGTCGCCTCGTCGAGAAGAATCCCGAATCGAAACCATGGAAACCCCATCACTGCCAACTATGCCCCGTTCCCGATATTTTACGGGCCACCAGTGATGGATCATTAAAGTTAGAGATTACCATTAAAGACAAATGGTTTGGCTTTAAAGAGGAGATTACCGTCGAGGGCTGGTGCAGTGAATGTTTCAGCGAAGTACCGGATCCGATGAAAGGATGTCCCAACTGTACTAAAAGTGGTCCCTCTATTTTGGATTTGATGGAAGGGCCGCATTGAGAGCGTCACTCGCAGGATGATTTTTGAGCTAAAAAGAGGTCTATGCGCCCGCTGAATGATTCGCCCCCTCGTTCCCAATCTCCAGATTGGGAACGTATTTGCCAGAGAAACTCTGTTTCTGGCATGTTGTGCAATTGTGTTCCCAAACCCAGTTTGGGAACAAGGGGGCTGTCTGGCATGTTGTGCAATTGTGTTCCCAAACCCAGATAGTGCCATTTGTCACCCACTACTGCAACAACTGACACTATCTGTATGGTAACATCTGTCACTCAACCACTATATATAGTGGTAGGTGACATATGTCACGATAGAAGTTTGGGAACAAGGGGGCTGAATGATTACGTTTCAGCCGTTCAGCGTTTCAAGAAACAAAAAAGCCCCCACCATTTTGGTGGGGACTGGTTATTCATAACAAAAGAATAGTGCTGACTAGTTAGTCTTGGCCGCGGCTTCCAAAATCGTTTGCAAACGAGGAATCATGTCCGCTGGATTGGGGTGAATCCCCTCCGTTACCAGCGCGTTCTCGAACAATTGCTCAATCAGCGGGTTAATCAAGGCATCATCACCATTGCCCGACAAACGGTTGGAGATACTGCCAACGATGCTACTGTCTCGATTCAATTCCAGAATCTTCTTCGGGATTTGGAAATCCTTATCGAGCATGCGCTGAACCCGTTGCATGTTGGTGTTCACGGCATCCGGCGGATTAACCAATCGGGTCGGGCTGTCGGTCAAAATTTTACTCTCTTTCACATCTTCAACCCGATCCCCTAACACATCTTTAAAGCGAGTGACCAATGCTTCAAATGCATCATCGGAGATTTTGCCGTCTTTCGAGGCATCATCATCCTTTTTGTCGCTACTTTCTGGCAAATCAAGACCGGCATCATCAATATTTTTGAGCGATTTGCCGTTGTACTCGGTCAAGCCAATCAGCATGAAACTGTCCATGGGGTCGGTCAGGAACAGGACTTCAATGTCATGCTTCTTGAAATATTCCAAGTGCGGGCTACGGTTAATCACCTCATAACTATCGCCGATGATGTAGTAGATTTCGCTTTGGTCGTCTTTTATGCGACCAGCATAATCGGCCAAGGAGATCAAATCTTCTGCATTTTCGGCTTTGCTAGATTGGAAACGTAGCAGGTCGGTAAATTTGCTTTTGCTTTCCGGCTCGGTGGCGATGCCTTCTTTAATGAAGGGGCCAAACTCACTCCAGAAGGTTATATATTTTTCCGGCTCGTTTTCAGCCAGATTTTTCAGTTCGCTAGATACCCGACGCACCAACACTTTTTGTATTTTCTTGATGATAGGGGTATTTTGTACCGCTTCACGAGAAACATTCAAGGGAATATCTTCTGAGTCGACCACACCTTCCACAAAACGCAGATAGTTCGGTAACAACTCTTTGAAATTCTCTTGGATGAGGACTTTACGGGCATACAATTTTAGGCCATGCTCATCTTTCTTGCCAAACATTTTATAGTCTTTTTTGGATGGGACAAAGAGCATAGTATAAAACTGTACAGGTGCATCGGCTGAGGTATGAATCCGTAGGAGTGGATCGCCAAAGTCGAAGGTGAACTGTTGGTAAAACGATTTGTAGGTCTCTTCCTTCACTTCACGGGGTGACTGTCGCCACAACGCTTTTTGCTGATTAATCTGCGTCCACTCTTTTGTCTTTTCGCCTTCCTCTTCGGCAGGCGGTTTTTCTTCGAGCAGATAGATGGGGAAGGCCACAAAATCGGAATATGTCTTGATAATTTGGCGAATTTTATAGCCTTGAGCAAACTCTTTGGTCTCTTCTTTCAGTTTGATTTCGATAGTCGTACCACGCTCGGCTTTATCTGCTGGGCTGATGCTATAGGTGCCTTGTCCCGTCGAAGACCATTTAACGGCTTCAGTATCTTTTAGGTAAGATTTAGAGATAACATTCACCTCTTCAGCAGCCATAAAGACGGAGTAGAATCCAACGCCAAACTGACCGATAATATCGTCCATCACGGCACCTTTTTGACCAGTATCTTCCATCGCTTTGAGGAAGCTTTTCGCCCCAGAGCGAGCGATAGTACCAAGATTTTCTTCAATTTCCTCGGCGGTCATGCCGATTCCGGTATCGGTAATACGGAGGATGTTGTTGTCGGGGTCAGCGTCAATTCGAATGCGAAGCTCGGCCTCGGCATCATGTACGTCACGGTTGGTCAACATCTCAAACTGAACCCGATTCAAGGCATCGGATGCGTTTGAGAGTAACTCGCGCAAAAATATCTCCTTTTCGGTGTACAAGGAGTGAATCAAAATATCAAGCAGTTGTTGAATCTCTGCTTTAAATGCTACATTTTGGTTTGTTGCTTCTGCTGTTGTACTCATTCTTTCACCTCTTAATTTACGAATTATGGCTATCAACATGCTTCGGCCTGTGTCGCACACGGCCTAAAGGTTGTGCTACGATATTATGATATATATTATCTGTCGCAGGTTAAGTTGATAGCCCGAATTATTAGTTATACTGGGGGACTATCAACGTAAGCCGAGACATGTAGCACATGCTTCAGCCTGTGCCGCACACAGTCTAAAGACTGTGCTACGATATTATCTGTCGCAGGTTAAGTTGATAGCCTACTGCGGAAGACCCTAAAAGTTTATAAAACCTTTAGGGTCTAACAAGTAATGATTTTCATCTAAAATTTTTCAATCTAAAATTGCAATCTGCAATCTAAAACCCGTTTACGCTTCGGTAAACTCTCCCTCGACCACGTTCTCGTCATCAGAGCGTTTTTTCAGGTCAGGCCCGTTTGAACCATTAGCCGGATCGCTGGTCGCTCCCGGAGGTGGCTCTCCGGCTTGCTGATGCATGGCCTGTCCAACTTGAGACATAATTTGCTGTAGAGCTTCGCTAGAGGCGACAATTTGTTCTTTATTATCCCCTTCCAACGCTTTTTTAACATCAGCGATTTTGCTTTCAACTTCGGCTTTAATATTGGCCTCAATCTTATCAGCATTTTCATTAAGCAATTTTTCGGTCTGATAAACCAGATTATCGGCCAAGTTTCGAGCCTCAATCATGGCTTTACGCTCTCGATCAGTCTCGGCGTTTTCTTCCGATTCTCTCACCATGCGGTCAATCTCGCTTTGGTTGAGATTGGTGCTGGCTGTAATGGCAATTTTTTGCTCTTTACCTGTTGCTTTGTCTACCGCACTCACATGCAAAATCCCGTTGGCATCAATATCAAAGGTCACTTCAACTTGCGGAATACCACGCGGTGCAGGCGGAATACCTTCCAATCGGAAGCGGCCCAAAGTCATGTTGTCATTAGCCATAGGGCGTTCACCTTGTAGTACGTGGATATCAACGGCCGTTTGATTATCATCAGCCGTGCTGAACACCTCGCTCTTTTTGGTCGGGATGGTGGTATTCCGTTCAATCTGGATGGTCATGACACTGCCCAAGGTCTCTAGCCCTAAGCTCAACGGAGTCACATCCAACAATAGAACATCTTTCACATCACCAGCTAATACGCCACCTTGGATGGCCGCGCCCACGGCAACCACTTCATCAGGGTTGACCCCTTTGTGTGGCTCTTTGCCGTCAGTCAATTTTTTAACCAACTCCTGAACCATCGGCATACGGGTAGAACCACCAACGAGGACAATCTCATCAATTTGGTCAGCCGGGATGTTACCATCTCTTAAGGCTTGTTGGAAGGGAATTTCCACCCGACGGAGTAAGTCAGTGGTGATTTGTTCAAACCTACTGCGGCTCAATTTCAATTGTAAGTGTTTGGGGCCGGTAGCATCAGCCGTTACAAAAGGCAAGTTGATTTCTGTTTCCATCATGGAAGAAAGCTCAATTTTGGCCTTTTCTGCCGCTTCTTTTAAGCGTTGTAGTGCTTGTTTATCTTGGCCTAAGTCGATGCCTTGTTCCTTTTTAAATTCAACTACAATCCACTCAACGATGCGCTGATCCCAGTCATCACCCCCTAAATGGGTATCGCCACTGGTCGATTTTACTTTGATAATCCCATCACCGACTTCGAGCAAGCTGACATCAAACGTCCCGCCCCCCAAGTCAAACACGAGGATAGTTTCATCACTTTTCTTGTCTAGCCCGTAAGCCAAAGCGGCCGCGGTCGGCTCGTTGATGATGCGGCGCACATTCAGCCCCGCGATTTTACCCGCGTCTTTGGTGGCTTGACGCTGACTATCGTTAAAGTAGGCCGGAACGGTAATGACCGCTTCGGTGATGCTCTCGCCCAAGTAGGCTTCGGCATCGGTTTTTAGCTTTTGCAGAATCATGGCCGATACCTCTTGCGGGGTGTAATCCCGATTCATGATCGGCACGCCAACCCGAGGGTCACCACTCGGCCCTTTTTTAATCCGATAGGATAACGTTTTCTGTTCTTTAATAGTATCAGCGTAACCCATCCCCATCAATCGCTTGACAGAGTAGACGGTATTATCGGCATTGGTTACTGCTTGTCGTTTGGCAGTTTGACCAACCAATCGCTCTTGGTTTTTATTGAAGGCCACCACGCTCGGTGTCGTGCGCCCCCCTTCAGCATTAGGAATTACGGTCGGGTCACCAGCTTCCATCACGGCAACCACGCTATTGGTTGTTCCTAAATCTATTCCGATTATCTTCGACATAATCTAAGCCTCCTATTATTGCAGAGTTAGGTATATAGATGCCCAGATAAGTTCCGACTGTATTCCTCGAAGCCAAGAAGCCTCTATAAGGGGCCAAAACTTTTTTGGTAAGCTATACGTTTTGCCTACTCTGATATGGTTTTCAAAGTTTGGCTTTATAATACGGGAAGTATGTTAGAAAACTGTTGGATTATATCAGCATGTTTGTTAGAACTTTGTTAGAATCAGTGCAAACATTTTTGTGGATGACTTTTGCTCACTTACAATGAGTATGTTAGACGTTGACTTGGAATAACCAAATGATGTCAAACGAAGTTGTTAGTTATCCAAACTAATTGCTATATTTTTAGAATGGTGTTATAGTGCATAATGTACAGAGTAAGGATTTAATACGTAATACAATGGGCCTCGACAGTTAGGGTCGAAATTTGGTAGTCCTGCAAAAGTAGTGATAAGGTGCTCATAAGCATGTGGAAATATAAACTGTATTTCCATCACTATCTGTGCAGGACTACCCCGAAAATCAAGGAAGTACTATTTTATGCAAATTCTTAAACAGTTTGGCGATGTTGTTGATTATAAAACAGGTATAATAACAGCTATATCGGTTGTTATTACCTATATTTTTTACACTTACCAGATTACGAGTGATATTCCCGGTAACTTAATTGGGGTGGCGGTTGTTTTTCCGATTGTGTTTGCCATTAACTCGGCCTACAGGCGACGAGAGGATGCTCTCAGTGAACTTGCCTCCATGAGAGCGAATGCGATGGCCATGTTCTATATTCATCGAGATTGGGTTAAAGAGGATAGGGAAGAACATGCTAGTCGAATCCGTACCTTGAACTTAGCTCTATTTCGTACCCTCAAAGATTACCTAGTAGCCGATGAAGAAAAGGAAAATGAGCTCCTGCTACTACAGATATATCAACATTTTTCTGATATGTCAGAATCGTTTGAATATTTACGAGAGGCCGGAATTATCGGTGCGGGTATGGCTCGCGTAAATATATATCATCAGAACATGATGCGTAGCTTTGAGAATATCCGAAATATCTACATCTACCGCACCCCCATCTCGTTACGAGCCTATACTACGGTACTTTTATATTTTTTCCCGATTATTTTTTCGCCCTATTTCGCTCTATTAGGCCAAAAACATTTTTTACTGGCTGGCATCGGAGTGTCTATTGTCTACAGTGTGGTGTTGGTCAGCCTGTCGAACGTGCAGGACAATTTGGAAAAGCCGTTTGACGGTATCGGGCAGGATGATATTCGGTTTGATGAATTTGATGTTTATGAGCAAGTTATGTCGCAAATGCCATCATCTCCATCTAAGGAATGAGCATTAATTGGCATGGTTCCATAAAGTGTAAACGACGTTGCGCGCTGAATCACAAAAACGCTTCGGCTTAATTGAGCCGAAGCGTTTTTGGTTGACATGGGAAAAATAAACCTCCCAACGTTGCATGATGACGAATTGCAGTCGATATGCTATACTCCTTACCATGTTAAATGTCACGGAGAAATTTCTATACGTATTCCATTATTAGATGTTTATATCAACTTTATTAAGAATAATCAACAGTATCGTTACCTTTGGTTGAGTCAAATTATCAGCCAACTAGGCGACTGGTTTAACCTGATTGCCTCGGCTACGCTCATATCGGGTCTGACCGGCTCCGGCATGGCGATTGGCGCGCTCTTTTTAGCCCGCTTATTACCACCGTTCCTACTCGGCCCCATCGCTGGCGTGGTCGCAGACCGTTTCGACCGGCGTAAAATCCTCATCATTTCCGACCTGTTGCGGATGGTAATCGTGCTTGGCTTTTTACTGGTTAAAACTGAGCAAGATGTCTGGTTGATTTATAGTCTGACGGTGTTACAGTTGAGCATCAGCGCATTTTTTGAACCGGCCCGAGCCGCCATTGTACCGCAGATTGTAGAAAGAAAGGATTTGATCACGGCTAACGCCCTCGCTAGTGTCACTTGGAGCAGTATGCTCGCCTTGGGCGCGGCCTTGGGCGGATTCGCCACCGCTCTATTTGGGGTAACGATAGCCTTCCTCTTAGATTCGCTAACCTTCATCATTTCGGCTTGGTTTGTCAGCCGCCTGACCTACAACGCAACGGTACTACCCCAAGAACGCACCGATGACGATGCTGACGGCGGTTGGCAGGCATTTCTGGCCGGGTTACGTTACCTGCGCGCACATCCACCTGTTCTGGTGGTGGCCTTGCTCAAAGCCTCCGCGGCCATTGGATTTGGAGGCATGAACGTCGTCGAGCTAACCTTTGCCGAAGAAATTTTCCCCATCGGGTCAGATAGTTCGGGGGCGTTTGGGCTTATTCTTCTGGTGGCTGGTTTGGGCACCGGAATCGGCCCTATCGTGGCTCGACGCATCACCGGCGATAATCTTATCACCATGCATTGGGCCATTTTGTTCACCTACATTGTCTCATTGATTGGCTTTCTGCTGATTGGCTGGTCGCCGATTTTGACAGTGATGTTGCTCGGAACTTTTGCCCGAACGATTGGTAGTGGCACAAATTGGGTCTTCTCCTCATCCATGTTACAGATAATGGTTCCGAGCAACTATCTCGGTCGAGTCTTTGCTTTCGACATCGCCATGGTCACGCTGGCCGCGGCCATCTCCACCCTATGGGTCGGCTGGGCCAAAGACAACTTGGGCCTATCGCCTCACCAGATTTCTCTGGCCCTTGGCATTATTCCTTTTATCGGCATGATTGGCTGGACGGTCTATATGATGCTTAGGCGTGAGGCGTGAAACGTAGCTAGGAAGCTAGGAAGCTAGGAATCAAAAAAGCTAGGTTGCCCAAACCTAGCTTTTTTAATAAGGAGAAGAAGAGAAACCATATTTACAAGACCAACTATATCATGCTTTTTAGCGGCTGACTTGACGTGTTGGTTATGTCAACCCTACGGCTATACTACGTTGTCATGATGTCTCCTCATTTATCCATTTATCAATCTACCACCCATTGCGGTCTACTTTTGAGCCTTTTTGAACTCGGCGGTCAAGGCTGGAACATAATCAAATATATCGCCCACAATGCCATAATGAGCATATTTGAAGATAGGCGCGTCCGGGTCTTTGTTGATGGCGACGATAACCTTAGAGGTTTTCATGCCCGCCAGATGTTGAATCGCCCCAGAGATGGCGCAGGCGATATAGAGGTCGGGTTGCACCGTTTTGCCAGTTTGACCGACTTGATACTCATAAGGAATCCAGCCAGCATCGACTGCGGCCCGACTCGCCCCTAAAGCCCCGCCAAGCGTATCGGCCAACGCTTGCATCATAGGAAATCCTTCCGGCCCACCAAGTCCTCGTCCACCGGAGGCGATGATACGGGCATTGGCTAGGGTGATGGTGTTTTCTGCTGCTTCAAGTCCTTTTATTTCAGTGCTGATGTCGCCCGCGCCTAACACTGCATTCATGCTGACGACATCGCCACGGCGGGACTCATCAGCCTCCATCACAGGGAAAATCCGCCGACGCACGGTCAGCATGTTGGGAGTGGCCTCGCCAAAATTGACCTTCACCACCAAGTTCCCAATCAAGGCCGGGCGACTGATGACTACCTTGCCACCCTCAACCGCCACATCGGTACAGTCGGCGGCCAGACCCACGCCCAACTTGGCCGCCACGTAGGCTGATAACTCTAGCCCACTGCTACTAGCCCCCATGACCACCGCTTTTACATCATGACTTTCAATCACATGTTGCACCGTAGCCGCGTACGGTTTCAGCCGGAACTGGGCCAACGACGCGTCATTTACCAGCACAGCCTTATCAGCCCCCCGCTGAATCGCCTCATTCGCCAGCCCATCTACACCAGCGCCCAACACCAGCGCAACCAACTCACCGCCCAACTCGTCGGCAATCTGTCGCCCGGCGGTTACTGCTTCCCACGAAATCGTATCGACGTTTCCGTCACGTTGTTCTATCCAAGTTAAAATCATAGTTGCTTTCCCTAAATCACCTTTTCACTCATCAATTTATCCGCTAACAGCTTGGCCGCTTCAACCGGAGTGCCGTTAATCAGATCGATTTTGGCATTGCGGGATGGTGGCAGAGCCATCTCCCATAATACTTGAGGCACCACATCTCCATCGCTGAGGCCGAGGTCAGCCACGCCCCAAATAGGAATTTTGGCTTTGGTCGCTTTGCGAATTTTCATGAAACTGGGGTAACGAGGTTCGTTGATCTCTCGCACCACCGAGATAACGGCGGGCAGGTTATCGCTGACGGTCTCCCGTCCGGCTTCGACGGCTCGCACCGCAGTGATGCTACCCTCTTCAACCGCCTCGATACTAGCCACATAAGAGAGCATGCTCATATCGAGCAGTGCGGCAATTTGTACCGCAGTGGCGGCGTTATTTCCATCAATCGAGGAGCGTCCGGCCAAGACCAAATCAACCTCGCCAATCTTTTTGATGGCCGCGGCCAACACCTTAGCCGTAACGAGACTATCAGCCTGAGCCAGCACAGAATCAGAGATTAGCACTGCATCGTTCGCGCCCATAGCGATAGCCCGTTTGAGGGCCTCGGTAGCCTCCGGTTTGCCCAAACAGAGCGCAGTAACCTTGCTACCTTTATTCTTTTCAGCTAACACCAACCCCGCTTCAATCGCGTACTCATCCCACGGATTGACAATGCGCGGCCCCCCATCCGCCGAGAGTTGGAGGCCATCCATCCGTTTCGATAGTTTGGCCGTATCGGGAGTTTGTTTGACTAAGACTACAATTTTCATAACTAATTATGGCGAATGAAACCTGATGCATGAAGCATCACGCATCACGTTTCATTCATTACCTCGCTTAAAATTACCTGTAATTCGGGCCATCTCCAACTGGGCGGTGCGATCATCAACACCCTCCACTCGGCGAATAAACCGTTTGGCCTTTTGGCCTTTTAGAATCATAACCAGCTTGCCATACCATGAGATAAAAACCTTGTTGTCCTTGCTTATTCGATAGGTAAATACCTGCTCGGCGAAGCGGTTACGTTTGTCGATGTTGGTCATCTTGATATACTAACCTAATAATTGCGCAATAGGAAGGGAGAAGTTTCAAAGAGGGTTGAAATTGAACAATGGCAAGGGCCGTTGATAAGCAAACGTCTTCTTAAATGAAATCACAGCCCCGTAAAAGGGAGAATTTTCCT
>JAUCGB010000098.1 GCA_030377895.1 Anaerolineales bacterium HSG24 | reverse complement strand
ACACCGAGTTTCACAGAGAAAAAGCGAATTATTTTTCCTTTGGATTACTCTGTGAAACTCTGTGCATCTCCGTGTTCCTCTGTGTTCCTGTTTTAGCTTTTCCTAAACTACTTTGTCGGGTAGCAAGTCCTTAACATCACAAAATGTATGTTCGCATTGGAGGCGATACTGTGGCAAAAAAAACATCAACACCAAAAACAAAATCAAAACCAGTTAGTGGTAATGAACGAACAAAAGCGTTAGACTCGGCCTTAGGCGAGTTGAAAAAACGCTTCGGTGAAGGGTCGATTATGCGACTTGGTGACCGTAACGAACTGAACATCGAAACCATTTCTACTGGCTGTTTATCCTTAGATTTAGCCTTAGGCGTAGGCGGTTTACCACGCGGGCGAGTGGTTGAAATATACGGCCCTGAAAGTTCTGGGAAGACGACATTGTGTCAACATATTATCGCCGAAGCCCAGAAAAAGGGAGGGGTGGCCGCGTTTGTTGATGTGGAGCATGCCCTTGACCCCACTTATGCGGGCATGTGTGGAGTCAATATCAACGATTTGTACGTCTCCCAACCAGATACGGGGGAGCAAGCCCTAGAGATTACCGAGGTTCTGATTCGTTCTGGGGGGGTGGATGTGGTTGTGGTTGATAGTGTGGCCGCGCTCGTACCTCGGGCTGAAATTGAAGGAGAGATGGGGGACAGTCATATGGGGCTTCATGCTCGTTTAATGAGCCAAGCTCTCCGTAAATTAGCCGGAACGCTCAAACAAAGCAACTGTTTGTTGATATTTACTAATCAATTGCGGCAAAAAATCGGAGTTATGTTTGGCAATCCTGAAACTACAACCGGCGGCATGGCCCTCCGCTTTTATGCCTCCGTCCGAATCGACATTCGTCGGATTCAAGCGATTAAAGACAGTGGCGAAGTGATTGGTAATCGCACCAAAGTCACGGTGAAGAAAAACAAAGTATCGCCCCCGTTCCGTATTTGCGAATTTGATATTATGTATAATGAGGGGATTTCTCGCTCGGGGGATATTTTAGATATTGCCACCGAGGAAAATATCGTTGAAAAACGAGGCTCGTTCTACTCTTATAATGGGCAACGGTTGGCGCAGGGACGGAATAATGCCAAAACCTATCTTGAGGCCACGCCCCATTTGATGTTTGAGATTGAGAATCGAGTGCGAGAGGCGAAAGGGTTACAGGTTCTCGATTCGCCCGTCTTTGCCGAGGCCCTAGAAGAGATCGATATATCTCTTGAGGAAACTCCAATTGGGGCGGAAATACCACCGGGATAACGGTAGGTATTGCCATGTCCATGTCAGGCTATGGTCTTCATTTTGACCATCACTCACTATGCTGAGTACAGGACAAAAAAAGATTGAACTTGTTACAGAAGAAAAAAGGGACACGGATAAACACGGATACACACAGATAAGCCTAAAAAATCCGTGTTTATCCGCGTTTATCCGTGTCCTAACTGTTTTGTCCGGTACTTAGCTCACTATGTCATTCTGAGCGTAGTTTGCGACTTGCAATATGCCAGAAACAGAGCAAATTCGTCCCCAATCTCCAGATTGAGAACGAAGGGGTGAACGGTGCGAGTTCACCCCTCATTCCCCCACGTACTGGTTAATCATCGTTACCAGATAATTAAAATCAACGGGTTTAGAGAGATGTTCGTCTGCACCAGCGGCGGCGGAGCGTTTTTTATGTTTGGCGTTGGCCCAGGCCGAGGTGACGATAATCGGGATGTGGGCGGTGGTCTCATCGGCCCGAATATCTCTAATTGCATCAAAGCCGTTCAAGCGAGGCATGCGTAAATCCATGAGGATGATGTCCGGTTGCCACTGGTGAGCCATCTCCACCCCTTCTAGGCCATCTTCGGCCAACAAAATATCGGCTCCGGCCGCTTCAAAAATATAGACCATAATCTCGCGCGTGGTCGAATGGTCATCGACGTACAGGACACGCGGTATCTTTCCCGTCCAAACTGATGGTTTGTTGGACGGATCCAGCCTTGTTTTCAACTGCTCTATATTAGCAAGTGGTGCGGTATGACTGCGCTCCATACATTCTCCTGACGATTAGATTTACTTAGTTACTTACAATCGGCTGCCCCTCACCCGCACATCTCCCATGCGTTTAGTTAGACGTTGTTCGTCGGTGTACTCTAATAGGGCCATAGCATATTTACGACTAGTCTTAAACTGGTCTCGTACATGAGCTAGGTTGATGGAATCAGCATGGTCAAAATAGGCGCGTAACCAATCAACAAAACCGTGGTAGGTCTCCTGTAACAAGACCACCTCTTTGGAGAGGCGAATCAACTGGCCGCCCTCTAACAGGGCCACGAACAGGTCATCTCCGATTTTGGCGGTGACATCTTTGGGTAAGGGAGTATTGTAGGGGGCTTGATGGAATTTAGCGAGAAGTTGGTCAACGGTGCGCTGTTGGTCAGGGGTAAAGCTGACCTGATGCTGAGGCAGACGCACCACCGTCTCGGCCACCACCAAATCTCCATGTTGTTGAGCATACTGGAGTAGGTCGTTAAATTGTCGAGTTTCAAACTGGAGACGGCTTTTTAGTTCATTTTTGGGCAAGCCGAGTCGTAAGGGGTATTGCTGATGATAGTTGTTCAGGCGGCTCTTAATCTGCCCCAAAACGGTGGCCCAGCCCCCCGGTGAGGCGATGATGGTTTTGGAACGGGGTAAATTAGCAACATTTTCGACGGTATCGGTCAAGGAGAAAACCTGCGCCTCGTCTAAAAGATTGGTCAAGGCATTGGACGCGGTTTTGGTGGGTAGGCCAGTCTCGGCCAATACGGTTCTGATGGCTAACGGGCCACGTCGGTCTAACTCGGCCAGCAGAACATCCTCCGGCGTACCGGCCAGCAACATCTCTAAGCGGCTAATCAGTTCGGGCTGAAAGCGGCGATGACGACGACGGGGGAGCGGGTCAACAATCACCCCACCGCCAATAGTCAACGAGGGGGAGGGTTGGCGGATGATAAAGCGGTCGCCTTTCATGACCGGAATTCGTTCCAGCAAGCGGAGTTGCACCCAGCCACTCTCGCCGGGCTTAATTTGACGCGTCCCCAATAGGCGAGCATGCCCCATCATCTGGGTTGCGCCAGTAAATAGCTCAATTTCTTGATTATGCTTCAATGGTCGAGGCGCGTCGGTCAGCACCTCCAAATGAGTGTCGAGCAGTTGAGACGGGTCTAGCCAGCCGGGCGAGGTCAGGACAGAGCCACGTTTAACCTCGGTTGCGCTCAGTCCAGTCAGGTTGACGGCGGCTCGGGAGCCGGGCACGCTCTCATCAACCTTTTGTTTATGGCTCTGCAAGCCGCGAATCCGGCTTTTTAGGCCCTGCGGCAAAATCTCGATTTCCTGCCCGACCTGTAGATTGCCATCGAGCAAGGTTCCGGTTACAATGGTGCCAAAGCCACTGATCGAAAAGACGCGGTCAATCGGCAAGCGAGGTCGCCCCCGATTCAAGCGAGTTGGCACATCGGCCAAGGTATCGTCGAGGGTCTGCAACAGTTGTTTCAGCCCCATGCCGGTCATAGCCGAAACCGAAATCAAAGGCGCGTTTTCCAAAATTGTGCCTGCGACCGTCTCAGCAATATCGGCCTGTACCAGTTCTAGCCAATCCTCATCGTCAATCAAATCGGCTTTGGTAACGGCAATTACGCCTCGCCTAATCCGCAATAAATCCAAAATTGCGAGATGTTCACGGCTTTGAGGCATAATCCCTTCGTCGGCGGCAACCACAAACAAAGCCGCATCAATGCCCCCCACGCCCGCCAACATATTTTTGATAAAATCCTGATGACCCGGCACGTCAACCACGCCCACCCCCTCGCCCGAAGGCAGGGTCAGCCAAGCAAAGCCCAAATCAATCGTCATGGCCCGTTGCTTCTCTTCTTTTAGGCGATCCGGGTCGATGCCAGTCAGGGCCTCAACCAAAGTCGATTTGCCATGATCCACATGGCCCGCGGTTCCGATTACGTACATGTGAATTTAATGAAGAATGAGGAATGAAAAACGCTGTCTGAGCTAGTCGAAGGTCATTCTTCGTTCTTCATTCCTCGTTCTTCATTCCTCGTTCTTCATTCCTCGTTCTTCATTCCTCGTTCTCAATTTTTAATTAGATTTTATCCCCACCAGCAATTGCCTCAAAACGTTGTTGCCATGTTTGGGCGACAGTGCTACGATGGTAGACATCCTCTTCGATAATTTTCAGGACGATCTCTAACTGTTCCTCGATGGTTCGGTTAAATTTATGAACATCGTCCAACTGTTTCTGCATCAGTTGCAGAGTACGTTGCACTTCAGAGACGGACGGTTTCCACTGTAAATCCTGTTGTTGCCACCGTTTTTCATAATCGGTGCGCCACTTATCAAACAAACTTTGTTGACGCTCCTCCATGAGCCGTTGGAGTTCGCTAGTTTGGTGTTGGTCACGTTGTAACCGTTCCTGAAAATCGTGCAAGGATTCGATGATGCGACGACTTTCGCGATACTGCTCGGCATATTTATCAAGGTCGGTGGCGTAGCGATGTATGCGCTGTTCGTACTCCTCCGACTGCTCAACCCAACTTTTAATCTGTCGCTCGCGTTGGGCAAACTGATAATCGAGTTGTCCCTGATGATGTCGAGCCTCTTCTTTGATTTTTTCCAACGCCAACTGATACTGCGTAAACTGCGGCATCTGTTGCTCTAAGGCATGAATTTTTGCCAGCAAGGTAGTTTCAACCTTTCTTTGCAAGCTAGGGAGTTCGCCTTGCACCTCGGTTAAACGACGGGCATCCAGGCGGCGTTGATCTTCCAAATATTTATTGTGCTGAATCGTCTCCTCAAAGCGGCGTTGCAGGAGTTTCAACTGATTCTGTAACATGCCAATCTGAGTAGTCATGTGATCAAAATCGGTTTTGACCAGATTCATCTGCTCGCTATACCGCTGAGTTTTTTCGACTTGACGGGTCAGCGTAGTCAACGTTTTGGTCTGATGTTCCAACTGCGCGCTCACCACCGAACTTGAGGTTGTTTGTGGCTGACCGGAAATACTGGTAATATAGACCATCAACTCTTTCTTCAGTTGACTAATCTGCTCATCAGACTGAGTATATTTGTTAATCTTATATTCCCAAGCCATCAACCGATCTTCGAGATGTTGGATGCGATAAGCCTGCGCGTTCAGTTGCTCATCTTGTTGTTCGATTTTAGTTTGTAATTCGGCTATAATATCCTCTTGAGAGGATGTGTTATGTTGAGTCATTTTGATTGGGGCGAATGAACGAATATGCGAATGGGCGAATGGGCATTGTGCCACTATTCACTATTCACTAATTCGCCTATTGTAGCACGTAATTCCTATTGGGTAAAACGTAACAAAATTCTTTACCTCAAACTGTTTATGTGCTACTATCTATTAATGAAGTCAAAAACCTCGATCCGTCAGTTTTAGCTAAACATCTTGCTACCCGACAAACCGTAACACAGAGATGCACAGAGGGGCACAGAGGAAAAACAAATCGCTTTTTCTCTGTGAATCTCCGTGTTCCTCTGTGAAACTCTGTGATAATTAGTTTTGGCTAACTTTTCTGTCGGGTACTAAGGCTAAACATTACATTTTTGTCGGGTAACAAGGCCCGTATTCTACTTTACAACTTGGGACTGCTGCGATGGAATTAAAAATTTATCTCCGTATTTTATTACGAAAATGGTGGATTGTATTTCTGTCATTTTTGATTACCTTTGTGGTTGCCGCCTACTACAGCTATATCCAACCACCTGTTTACGAGGCATTTGCCACATTTTTGGTTGTCCCCAAAACCGCAGAGATTCGGACTGATATCTCCATCTATAGCCTACTCAGTAGCCGCTCCGAAATTCCATCAACTTATGCTGCAATCGCGGCCAGTAACGCCATTAAAGTCGCCGCCGCAGATAAACTTGAGGTTCCCCCCGACAAACGAGAAGGATTGATTGTCCAAAGTCAGGTACAACCGGGTACAATCGTTCTCAAAATCATCGCTCGAGGAGGTAATTCCAAATTGGTGCGAGATTTTACCAATCAAGTTGGACAGGAAACAATTGAAACGGTGCGGGAACATTATGAAACCTTCTCCCTAGAACCGCTTGATGTAGCTCGCGCGCCCAAAAACACCATCAGCCCCAACATCCCCCTCAACTTGACCCTTGGGGCCATGGTCGGCACCATATTAGGTATTGGCTTGGCCTTTTTGGCCGTTTATTTGGAAGCACCCACCGAGCGGGTCAGCAGTTTTGGTATTATTGATGATGAAACTGGCGTGTACAACAAACGTTATTTTATGCAGCGGTTGGCTGAGGAAATGAGTCGGGCCAAACGGAACGGCTATCCGCTGTCAGTGGCCTTGATGAATGTTGACCACATGGGCACAATTTCCTCATCGACCCCACAGGTACGGCATGAAGCCATGCGTCGAGTCTCGTTGATGTTGAAACCCTATTTACGGGAAGAGGATGTGATGGCCCACTTTGGTAGCGCAGTATTTGCCTTTCTTTTTCCAGACATGTCGGGTGTTAATACCCGCGAAACACTCGAAAAACTCCAAGCCCGTTTTGCTTGGACTCCCATTGAGCTAGAGAGTAGTGGCACAAAACTAAACCTCAGCAGTACCGCCGGAGTGGTTGCCTATCGGCTTGATGATACCTCTAAAGAGGATTTGGTCAGCAGTGCCACCAGAGCCTTGGAAGCGGCTGAAGTAGCTGGTTTTGGCAAGGTTCAGTTTGCCGAAGCAGGAAACGGAACGGGCCAAAATTAAGACTAAACTAGACTAAACTAGACTAAACTGGAAGCGCAGACCAACTAGGAACGCAGGCATCTTGCCTGCGAATCTGCGCTTCCAGCCCTCACGACAACAACCCTCTCGCTTGCTCAAAAACCGCATCAATCATCTCCAACGTCAGCCGACCTGTTTGAGTATTTTGCCTACTTGGATGATAACAACCTAACAAATGTTTCAGGCGGATATTGGGTGGTACATCTAAATGAGACGGTGCCTCCATAAGATAATGAACGCCATGCCCAAATTTCAGACGAGGGATGTCATACCCTTGGGTACGCAACAGTTTCAGCGATCCGTCGAAGGCCATCTGTCCTAAGGCTAAAATTACCTCTAGTTGGGGCATAAGAGCCAACTCACGGGCAAAAAAAGACCGACAACTACTTAACTCGGCTGATGTCGGTCGATTCTTCGGCGGCGCACAGCGACCAATCGCAGTGATGAACGCGTCATGCAGTTCCAGCCCATCCTCGCGACTGTAGGCCGTCGGTTGGCTGGCAAATCCGGTGCGGTGCATAGCTCCAAACAGGGTATCACCAGAACTGTCGCCCGTGAACATGCGCCCCGTTCGATTAGAGCCATGCGCTCCCGGAGCCAGTCCCACAATCAACACCCGCCCCAACACATCACCAAAACCGGGGACGGGTTTTCCCCAATAATCCCAATCTTGATAAGCTCGTCGTTTTTCGCGAGTTACCTGCTCTCGCCACGCCACCAAACGAGGGCAGGCTCGACAGGTAATCACATCATGGTTTAAGTCGTGCCAATTATCGGTCATAAAAATACTCCTAAAGCCAAGCGATTCTCTGGTCAGGCCAATGTGATGGGCGTGACAAAAGATTTTGGCCTCGCTGGTGAACCCACCTACGTTGAATTGATTATCATTCCTTAACTTCCAACTTCGTCAACTCTGCTGAATCTGCACCAGTTCCTAACGGCAGTCGTGCCCAACTCTCTGGCTCATACAGCCCAACCTGTAGCTGATACTGGCCTGCTGGTGTATCCGCCGGAATGGTCAGGTGGCGCAGGTCGGAAACCAGCAGACCGACTTGCCACCACGGAGTCGGATAAGCTCCGGCTCGGGGTAGACCATCATTTTGTGCCACAATTTGCCCTGCCTCGTCGAGCAGATGAATGAAGGCCATGTAGTTCCCCTCGACTGTCTGACTAGCCTGCCAAAACAGGTTGATGGTGACGGTGTCGCCTGCCTTGACCGATGCGGCGGAGGTTTTATAGCCAGTCAGGTTGATGTTGTCTTGCCAACTGAGATTATGGGCGACCATGTCAGGCTTGGGCATATCAGGCAGTTGAACGGTGAATCGTCCAATTGCCATGTCTAATGGTTTGCCGTCTCGATTTGTGGCCGGAATCATGACCTGCGCCGGATTGGCGAGCATTACCTCAATCTGTCCGGCTAACGGCACGTCCAAGGCAGAATCTAGCTCAAAATGGTGTTGACTGGTCATAATCTGACCGAGTTGCCATGTCGGTACGTCTAATGGTTGATCATCTCGGCCCAAGTTTAGACTCCGACTATCGGCCAACTGCACCGTTAGCTGTAACGGTTCGAGCAGTTCATCACTCTTTTGCCAATGTAAGGTCAATCTGACCTCATGGCCGGGGTGGGGCTGAGATGGCTCAAGTTGATAACCGACCAACTGCAACCGTTTTTGATAGACTCGCTCTAGGAGGCGAGTTGATTCAGGCAGTGTTTGCCTCGTCAACGTATCCAGCCTCTCAATTTCTGGGGTGTTGCTAACTTGTCCGTTTTGGTTGATTTGCACCGCCAGCCTGCCACGCGAAAACGGAATCGACTGACTACCAGTCACGGAATGACCATCAGCAAGACCAAATTGAATATTGTACACGTCTGCGGGTAGTTCGGTAATTGTCGGAAAGGGGCAAGACCACTCCACATAGCGGCCTCGAAGGGTGGTATCATGGTTAGCCTCAGCCGAACATGATACCCAATCAGTATGATGATCCTCATGACTGAGTTGAGCCTGTAATTGTGCTTCAATCGAATCACCCAAATTCTCACCAACTATCTGTAACACGGGGACAGAATCTGCCTGCTCCCAACGATAGCCAAGCAGGGTCACTCGTTCAGGGATACGGCTTTGTTGTGGGTCGGCAGGCACATCAAACGGAATCGGGTAGATGTGGGCGTAATCAATCCCGCCAATGGTGATCGTATGCTCTGGCTGACGGGCGGCAAAATAGTCCAGAAAACCGACGCTCGGCTCTTGATAACGTTGTCGCTGATGAATATACAGCACGATATAGTCGGCTTGTGTCCAGCGCCCATTTGCCAACAACGAAATCAACTCCCCCTTAAAACCGACCATGTTATGCGTCCACCGCGAGGCGACTCGTAAATTCCGGCTATCCGGTTTATCAGCCAGATACGCGCCCACCTGATCCATGCCCTCCCCCCAACCGATACGCAGAGTCTGCGTGGCTGTCGCTCCACCGCCAAAAAGTGGGTTAAAATAGGAGTAGTAATAGGGATGGTGCGGATAAATGGTCAGTAATTGAGTGACCAGCAACAAAGTCACAAAACCAGAGAAAAATGTGAGGTGAATAACTGGTCTGCTTCTTATTGGCAGACGATACCCGATATAAAACAACCCAATAGCGGCCAAAATATCAACGCTCAAAAAAATGGGCATAATATATCGGTCTTGTTTGTGGCTACCGATGGTCATAGCCAGCAGATAGGTGACGATGTAAATCAGCAGAACGGGGGCGTAGTAGTAGGTTCCCCCTGCTACGAGTCTTTTATTTGCGTTTAGTCTAACCCTATGTCGAGTACCCCAGACAAAGCCAACCAGCCCCAATAAGGCCACAGGCGTAATCCGCATGAGGAAGACATAAGGATAAAATAGAAGGCCGGGGTCGGCATCGCGATAGGTCTGCCCCCAAAAAAACAGGTTGATTCCCTCAGCTCCAACTTTGTGGGTGGTGTAATTATAAACGAGTTGAATAGTTTCTAGCGGTGTAACCCACATGGCCGGCCACAGGATAAACCAAGTCAAACCAGCCACGCTCAACCAGATTAGAAAACTTTTGATGGAGATGAAGATAGGAGCGAAGGGTGGCTCTAGTGAATACTTCTCGTTATTTTGAAGAAAATCATCTACCCAAAACCCAATCTCCAGCCAGAGAAGAATCAGGCCGATGGCTGGTAACATGGCCAGAGCTTGAATCTTGGTCAGCAGGCTTAGACCACCGAATAGGCCGGAGAGCATGATATAACGACGTTGCTGATGTTGTCCAAAGGCGATCAGACTCAGCACCGACATGGTCATCAAGCCAGTGAGGAGTGCCTCGGCTCGGTTGACCCGCGAGTCGCTCAGGTAGAACGGGTCGAAGGCAACCAGTAGGCCGACCATCATGCCAATTTGCCAGCCGAATAGCCACCATGACATGCCAATAACCATCAGTCCTAACAAACTGTTTACGAGGACGATAGGCAGACGTTGCCACTGGATATTCTCGACTCGTTCCCATTCATGCATCAAGGCATACAGGCCGGGTTCACCAATCCATTCGCCCTGTTGTAGGGAACGACGGGCCGCTTCGCCGTATATCCAGATAGTTTCAGCCCAAATTGGTACAATACCGGGGTAGCCGTCACCGACTAAGGTGGCCGCGGCATCACCCTCATTCAGAGCCAGAACAAACGACTCAGCCCAACGCCACCGGTCAGCCTCGTCGATAATGACATAACCACCCAAATGAGTGAGGCGCGGCAGAAGCACCAATATCAATATAAAACACGCGACGAACATCTGTAACAGATAGATTGGTTTTGAGGTTGGATACTGTTTGGGACTCACGAATCACACCCAACCAATCGTCACGACGGTCACTTCGATACCATTAATCATATCTACTCCAGACAGTTTGGCTAACACTTTCTCATCTAGCACAGGTACAAAGACGGCCATGGTGATGTTGTCCAGTCCTAAATTCTTGGCATAAGTGGATGCTTTCCCCTTGTCCTGACCTAGTTGGTAATTGTCTACAAAACTCTTCACCTCAATGACCCCTTGTTTCTGCTCGTATCGCAAATGAAGGTCTACCTTGCCGTTTCCAGTTGGAAATTCTGGGCTAATGATACAACGTCGAGCCGCTGACTGGAGCCAGCTATAGAGATGAAAATGACCCACCGCCTCGGACAAATGAAAATCAGTCTCTCGGCGAGGCTGTTCCTTCCAAGGGTTGTATCCGGCCGCCTTCAAACGAACCAGATAATCTTTGTAACGCTGTAGCAAGGCCGGTAAATCTATGTTTTTCTTGGCCGGATCAAACACATCCGCCAAATCATCCATTGGCTCAAGATCCAAAATCCGGCTATCCGAAACCAAGTCATCACCCAAGGCATCATAAATACAATCTTGGATAAAGGGTGAACTAAAGCGACAAATACTAATAATTTTGCCGTTTGTTTGCCGAATTGTCTCCGGCACAATGATCCCGTTCATATATAAATAGTTGTGGGTGGGGTTATGAAAAGAGAAAGGAATATCCGATTGGGCAAACAGTTGCAATAAGTCCCCCTGATATTCCAAGGTTCTGGCTTTGGCAATCAGATTCATCACCGTATTGTTTGGTTCAAGGTAGCGGGCACTATTCCAAGCCCATTCCCAAGTTTCCCAATCGAGAGGTGGTTGGTCTGGTCCCGGTTTGTACTCTTTGGTCAACAGTTCCCCAAACCAACTAACCAATCCCGGCTGGCCTCGGGTGACATAGTAGATTTGCTCAATAACCCGGTCTTCTACTGTCTGACCGCTTTCTCGTTCATACCATTTGTACATCGAATTCACTTCGGCAAAGGTCAAGTTGGGGATATGCAAACTGCGTTGCACGTTGAATGGTGAACCACTCCGGCTCTCAATACCCAACACCGCCCGCACCCCGACTAGGGCCAACCCATGCAACAAACAGCCCTTCTCCCCGCTCAGCTTGCCTAGGTCGTTTATTCGATCACTGTACATATTTCTGAACTCATTGGCAAAATTGTTGATATACGCTTCTCCCATCGAGTCAAACTCATCCAGAATCAAAATTACTGGTTTATCGAAATAGGTGGCAGTAAACAAACTGTCCAACTCTTTCCACGACGTAAGCTCTGGAAAATCTCTGTCAAATCCATTCCGCAATTTTTTGATAAACACATCCAAAACGTCCTGTTCATTTTTGGCAGTTTTGGTGGACTGCAATGTTACGATTGCCACCTCAAAATCACCATGTTTCCTGATTCGGCTAACGACTTGGCGCATAACCCAACTTTTGCCCGTCTGACGAGGTGCCCATACGGTCATGTAATGACCGCCGTAGCTCGGTTCATCCCCAAGTAGTTGATTATACCCCTGTTCAATCAATTTCTCACGGGGGACATAGTAATTAACATTGGTGTTTACTTCTTCATAGGAACTAAATGTTCGCATAATTTTCTCCAACTCAGTGATTCAGTGATTTGACTTTTTCACCGACTTAATGATATGGGTGCAATCACCCACGTTTGGATTTTGTCAGAGGTATAGTTTACCCCTCAAATGCGATTGATGCTAATTCCGACTGAGCATACCATTTATATGCAGGCAAATTCCCCGTTCAACCTCTTTTACGAGCCAATCTCCATTCCTGCTTTGGACGATTCCCCAAAATCCTATATACTGTGGGGACTTGCCGCTGTTTCATCAATGGCCCATACGCATATCGGTCACGGCAGGACTACCAAAAATTTAAATGGAGTATCAAAATCAACTACCAAGAAACATCTTCTAATATGCAAAATTACGATATCTATTCGTATGGTGTTATTGCATCGAGTACGCTTTATCTGCTAAGAGATCACTTTCCTGTCAGAAGTGGATACGCAGAAATCGGTACAAAATATAAAAATGTCGGTGGCGAAGCAGCAACCCTGACTGACTTAACCACATAGTAGGTTACCTGAATGAATATTTCCCAAGTATTTAATATTTGCGCCTGAATTGTTTCCATATATAGTGGTTCGGCACTGCGTTAGTTGGGTGGGAAAAAAGATTAGGCATACCGGATTCGAAAAAGTTGTTGGAAAGAGAGAGCGGATTTGCAGATGCCAATAACAAATTCATGGCTCGTCTCCTTAATCGGGTGCATTTGGTATTTCAAGTTAG
>JAUCGB010000097.1 GCA_030377895.1 Anaerolineales bacterium HSG24 | reverse complement strand
GCGATATATTGTCTACCCGTGGGAAACCTCGCTGGTAACGCCCACCGGAACCGGGTCACTACCAGCAATTTAAACCCCATTCACTCCTCACTCTTCATTTCTTCATTTCTTTATTTTTCATAAGTCACCCGCTGAGTTGGTTGTGCCACCTGTAGAGGAGTTGACCGAGTTGCTTCGTCTGGCCCAACGAGGAAGCATGAAGAAAGTCCGGCAATGGGCAGAACGTATCATAGAGATAGATGAGCAGTATCGCCCCTTCGCCGAGCAGGTAGAAGCATTGGCTAAGGTGTATGATGATCAGGCGATTAAGGAATTGGCGGAGCGGTATTTGAACATATAAAGACACATAAATGATTTTCTACCCATCTAAAAGGCAAATTTGCGTCTTGGGAATGAGCATTTAAAATTCACAATTCACATTTGCCAAAATCATTAAACTATGCTAGGATAGTAGTACTTAAAAATTTAACATTTGCTTTTGAAGGAATCACCCCCAGGTAAGGGGGCGACTCCAACTCCACACGGTGGGAACAACCACCGAGAGGCGAGACGGATTATATCATTGTGTTTGTAGTTTGACCTAATCGTTATCAATAGATTAGACCAGAACTGGCATTTCACGATAAACCCCATACCTCCCGGTGCAATCACCGTGGAGGTTTTTTGTTTTGAGATTGAGGTTTGAAGGATAGAGGAAGAGCCTCCATCCTTTATCCCATGATCCCATGTCATTTTGCGTGTAGTACCCATCTTTCAAAGAGTTTGGACGAGACTTGGTGGCTCCATTCACCTCCAGTACATTGTTGATGGGTGCTACTCTCAAGATGATATGGGGATTCTTATAGTTGTTCAGATAAACATTTTCAGTCGTTACCTTCCCGGGCTATCAACGTAAGCCGAGATATGTAGCACATGCTTCAGCCTGTGCCGCACAGTCTAAAGACTGTGTTACGATATTATCTGTCGCACGTTAAGTTGATAGCCCCTTCCCGCAAGTTCAAAACTTGCGGGAAGGTTGGTCTTGAATTGAAAATTATTTTCTGTCGGGTAGCAACTTTACAATTTGCAATTTGTAAAGATCATTCACCTCAGGCCGATTTTAGATTGCGTAGAACGAGGTCACGCATTACGTCCTAACCACGTTTCCCAAATCATCAACCTTTGGTATAATCCCCCTACTATGACCCCTAAAGAAGCCTTAAAACAATATTTTGGATTTGATGAGTTCCGTGAAGGTCAAGAGGTGGCCATTAATCGGGTGTTGAAGGGGCAAGAGACTCTCTTGGTGATGCCTACCGGCTCTGGTAAATCGTTGGGCTATCAGCTTCCGGGCTTGATGCTACCCGGTCTGACCCTCGTGATTTCGCCCCTGATTGCCCTGATGAAAGATCAGGTTGATAGTCTGGTGCAAGCGGGCATATCGGCTACCTATATCAACAGCTCCCTGCCCGGTTACGAGGCCAACGAGCGCATGCGAGCGGTTCGGGAAGGGCATGTCAAACTGCTTTATGTTGCTCCGGAGCGTTTGCGTAACAATCGGTTTATGCGCGTCTTGGCGAACATCAAAATCAGCTTGTTAGCCATCGACGAGGCCCACTGTGTCTCGCAATGGGGGCATGATTTTCGGCCCGATTATTTGCGAATTGGCCCGACATGGCAAGCGTTGGGCCGCCCGACGTTGTTAGCCACCACTGCTACCGCTACCCCCGCGGTACAAAAACAGATTGTGCAACTGCTCGGCTTGAAAAAAGCGCGGATTATCGTGGCCGGATTCAATCGGCCAAACCTCTCCTTTTCGGTCAAATATACGCCCGATGACAACATCAAATTACAAACTTTGCAGTCGATTCTGCGAAAAATCGACACAGGGAGTTCAATCGTTTACACCTCAACGCGGCGGAATACCGATGAGGTGGCCGACTTTATTCGCCAAATAGGGATTCCGGCGCAGGCGTACCATGCTGGTTTAGAGCGTAATATCCGTTATCAGGTACAGGATGAGTTCATGGCCGATAAGATCAAAGTCGTCGTCGCCACCAACGCCTTTGGCATGGGGGTTGACAAGGCGAATGTGCGAGTGGTCATTCACTACAATATACCGAGTAGCGTCGAAGCTTACTATCAAGAATCAGGTCGAGCCGGACGGGATGGACTACCGGCCAACTGCACTCTATTCTTCTCGCCTAATGACCAAGGGCTACAGGAATTTCTTATCAAAAGTGATATTCCGACGTATGAGGACATGGAGCAGTTGTACAAATTGTTGGCAAATAGTACGAATGACGGAGAAACGCAGGCCACCATCGGCGAGTTGAGCGACCATACCAACATGTTTCCGACCAAGGTGCGAGTTGCTTTGAGTGAGTTGGAACAGGCCGGATTGATTATCAATTTGGGCATGGAGGGCTTTGTCAACAGATGGCGCATGGCCCAATTTTCAAGAGCGGCTCTCAACCAGCGAAATCAGGCTATCCAAGCTCGCAAGAATAACCGTTTTGACTTGTTGAATACCATGTTGAATTATGCCAAACTAACCCGTTGTCGGCGAAAGTTTCTGCTCAACTACTTTGGTGATGTAACTCCGCCCAAATCACCGCGCTGTTGTGACAATCATCAAGAGGAAGAGGTGTCCGACTTGCCCAAAGCGGCCACCCCCGAAGAGTGGTATCCGTTGATTATCTTGGAAACGGCCAACAGTCTGCCCCGTCTAGTTGGGCGTGTCCTATTGGCCGACGTGCTGGTCGGCTCTCAAGCGGCAAAGGTGACTCGTTTTGGTTATAATCGACATAAGTTTTACGGCAAATTAGGCGGTCGTTTGAGTAAAAAACAGGTGGTATCCTTGATTGACAGCCTCATCTCTAACCGATACATGCAAATCGCGGGCAACGAAAAACCCGTCATCGAAGCGAGTGAGTTGGGTCTCGAGGCGATTAAACATCGAGCCTCGTTGCCGGTTTCTATTCCCACCACCAATGGCACACGGCCTAAACCGAGCATCACCACCCGTAGTCGTAAACGGGGGCAAACTTTGCTTGATACGTTAGACCTGTTCAAACAGGGATTGTCGCCAATCGAGATTGCTTCGGAGCGGGGTATTAACGAGAATACAGTTTATAGCCATTTTGCCCAACTAATTGAGGCCAAAAAGGTGACGATCAATGAGATATTACCGATTGAGTTGGAGAAACAGATTGTAGAGGCAATTGCCTTGGTGGGGGATACCGATGTTATGTTTCCGATTAAAGCCATTCTGCCGGAAGAGATCAGCTATAACCATATTCGGTGTGTGATTGCCGCGTATGGCGATAGCGTACCAAAGTCGCTCCAACCAGCGCAACTACCCTCCGCGGCAGAGAATCCGATCAAACGGATTGCGGCCTTAGGCAACACCAAAGATAGCCAACATCTGCCGGAGTTGATTCAAGCCATGCAACATGCTGATGGGAAAATTTGCCGTTTAGCTGCCCTAGCTTTGGGGAAAATTGGCGATCCGCAGGCAGTCCAACCACTCCTATTTCTGTTGAGCCATGACAAAGACCCGCAAAACCGTCGAGTCGCAGTCAAATCGCTGGGCAAGTTGGCTGATCATCGAGCGCGGGCGGTGTTGGAGCAGATTGCCTCAAATGATGATGAGCGGGATTATGTGAAACATGCCGCTCGGACGGCGCTAGAGCGAATGTAGAGAAAGGCAAGGGAAACTTCCTGTTTTAACACCTACTCCCTTCAATGTGAAAATGTGAACCCCGCTTTAGAAAAATTATCCTATGAAAAAAGATTGGCAATCGATTCTGTGGCGTGAGTGGCGTAATAGTCACGATGAGCAGTACGCCCAACAACTCTATGCCCTCATAGCAGATACCCCGGCCCCCTCCATCTCCTTTGGGGTGCTGATGGTGTTCAGCGCAATTACTGGTGCAACCATCGGATTACTCGTCGGGTTGGCGTTAGGGCCGAGCGCGGCTTTGTGGCAACAACTCATGCTAGTTGGGGCAGTTATCGGCTCGATACGTGGCGGCTATTTGGGGTTAAATCTTTCGTGGCGAACCTACCTGACTCGACTTGGGGCTAGTTTGCCAGTCGGTAAGCCGGATGAATGGCTGGTCGGTGGGGTACTATTGGGCGGGCTAGGAACTTTTGTGTTTGGCCCGTTCTTTTGGGTGAGCGCGCTCGGCCTCTTTTGGGGCATGGGTGGCCTGATTGAATGGCTAAACAGTGGGGCAAAGGCTCCCACCTACGAATATACTTATCGGGCTTGGTTTTTTTGGTGGCGAGTTTTACCCTCTCGAATCGAACAGCAGAAAGCATTGAGGCAAGCCTGCCTTGATCAACCCGCTGTCGGAGAGATTTGGATCGAGCCATTACAACTGTTAGCCAATAACACGCCTTCATCTGAATCGGTTCACAAAATCGTATCAAAACTGAGTCATGATGATTGGTTAGTTCGCTTACAAGCGCGTCATCAGCTTGTTTTGTTAGGAGAAGGAGCGATTGAGCCACTTAGACGAATCGCCAACGATGAAGAAACGCCCATGCAGCCTGTCGGCCAATGGGTGTTGGCGATGACAGAAAAAGGCTGATTCTCTGCCTAGCAGAATCCGGAGTGCAAGGCTTGCCTTGCCAGCAAAGCGAGCTTTGCACTCCTTATCACTACCTTTGCACCACTACCCCGATGACTAATGACATAATAAAGTGACGACTCATGACCTTTCCAGCCCCAAACTTACCAAAATTAACTGCCCTCAAAGATAATATCCACCCGTCTAGCTTCCCATTAGAGGTGACACTCTGTTTGATTGGACGTTTGCTAAAGTGTGAAATCGTCATTCAGCAGACGAAGGTATCGCGCTACCATGCCAAAATCGAGCGGCATGGCTCGCGCTATATCCTGTCTGACACGCACAGCACCAACGGCACCTTTGTCAATGGGGAGCGGATTCATGACAATCATCCGTTACAACACGGTGATAAAATCGGCATTGGCGATGCAGAGTCCATGCTCAGGTTTGACGACCCCGACTCCACCGATATCGTGCGGAACTGGCTCTATTATGACCGTAAAAAGATGAGTTTCTTCTTTAAGGGGAGACTCCTGCCTCTATCGGGCATGCAGACTCGGCTTCTGCTCCATCTGTATGAGAATCGAAACATGCCCTGTAGTCGCAAAGATTGCGTGGAAACGGTCTGGCAACGTCCCTACGAGCCGGGGATTGATGACGATGCCCTGAATCGCATGGTGAGCAAACTCCGCAATACACTTGGCAAAATCAGCCCAGACGCGGCTAACATGATTGTCAGTCATCGCGGCGTGGGGTATGAGTTATCGTTTTGATGATGGCGACACAGGCTACCAACATAAGCCGAAATATGTAGCACAGCTTTCAAGCTGTGCACCGCACAGGCTAAAGCGCTGTGCTACGATTTTGCTTCGCCTTATGCGTATAGCCGCGACGCAGAGCGTCCCGTATGCGTTCCCACGCAGTTCTATCCACCCCACCAAATGCCTAATCAAGCCTAATCAAGCGGCATGTCCCCGTCGCCTGATTTTCCCGACACCGTCAATACCCCCCCATGCCGGAATGTACGAGAGACATCAGTAATGATTATAAAAATAATATGTAATACCCCTTAAAATGACCAATTCTAACCGACAACAACAACTAGCGAGGCAGAGCAGATGTATCATCGCCCGTCTTGACACCTTAAAACAACTCAGCAATCGGTATGCTTGGGCGCGTTTGGTAATCTTTCTGGTTGCCGTGGTCGTCCTGTTATTAGCCCTATATCTTGGCGTAGGTTGGCTGGGGGGGCTAATGATTGTCGCTCTGTTTAGCGGATTGTTCAGCCTGACCGTGGCTTATCATCGGCGAGTGAAACGGAGCGTTAAACGGCATACGGCTTATCTGGATTTGCAAACGAGCCAAATCGCACGCTTGGCCTTAGATTGGCCCAACATCCCCTACTTTTCTAACCGTCAGCCCGACTATCAGCATGCTTTTGAGATTGATTTGGATTTGTTAGGGCCACAATCCCTCCATCATCTGCTTGATACGACGGTTTCCTTTGAGGCCGGACAACTCCTAGCCAACTGGTTAACCGCCCTCCAACCCAACCCCGATGAGATTACACGACGACAAGCCCTCGTGCAAGAATTGACTCCTCGCTTTCTATTTCGGAATCGACTCCTACTCAGTGCGGTGGTGGCTGGACATGGTCGCAAAATGTGGGGGGCACAGGGGCTGATGGCTTGGCTAGAGCAGGTGGTTTCGCTCGATTCGCTCCGTTTCTGGTTGCAGATTACTAGCGGCATGGCTGTGCTGAACCTGATTCTGTTCAGCCTCGACCAACTGGGTATCCTACCGTTTTGGTGGCAGATAACATTTATCTTCTATTTGGGAGTCATCATGGCTAAAGCGGCTCTGACAGGGCATGTTTTTAACGAGGCGATTCGAGTGCAGGAGACTCTGCATCAACTGACTGCGATATTTGAACAGTTGACCCGATTTTCTTATCAACAAACGCCCCACCTGCAACAGTTGTGCGCGCCATTTTTTACTCCCACCCAACGCCCCGCCGACCATTTTGGACAATTGACCCGCACCCTCTTTTTGGTCGGATTGCGAGGAAATCCCATCACTTGGTTACTGTTCAACAGCATCGTGCCGTGGGATCTGTTTGTGGCCTATCGGCTCGAACAGCAGAAGCAGCGCATGGCTACTCAGGCCGAAACATGGCTAACCGGCTGGTTTGAGTTGGAGGCTCTGAGCGCGTTAGCCAACTTTGCCCACCTCCATCCTGACTACACCATGCCCCACCTCCTCAAGTCCCTGCCGGATGACGGATCGGTATTTCAGGCCACAGCCATCGGGCATCCCCTCATCGCCGCGCCGGAGAAGATTTGCAACGATTACACTATCAACAAACTGGGTGACATCAGCCTGATAACTGGCTCGAACATGGCCGGTAAAAGTACTTTTTTACGCACCGTCGGCCTCAATTTGGCCTTGACTTACGCTGGTGGGCCAGTCAACGCGACTCGGTTGCAGACGATTCCGTTTCGACTCTTTACCTGCATCAAAGTGAGCGATTCAGTGACTAGTAGAGTCTCCTATTTTTATGCCGAGGTCAAGCGGCTGAAACAGCTCCTCTCAACCCTGCAAACGGAAGCCGACACGCCTCTGTTCTTCTTCATCGACGAGATTTTTCGAGGCACGAACAATCGGGAGCGACGGATCGGCAGTTGGGCCTATATCGAGGCGCTGGTCGGTAACAACGGCGTGGGACTCATCTCGACCCATGATTTAGAGTTGACTAAACTGGCCGAGCAGTTTGCTCAGGTTGAAAACTATCATTTTCGGGATGATGTGCAGACAGATCAGATGGTGTTTGACTATCTCCTCCGAGACGGCCCATGCCCAACTACCAACGCCCTCAAGTTGATGCGGTTGGAAGGACTGCCGATTCTGCCGATTGAAGATGAGGGATGAAGTTGGTTAATGCAATGTTTCACGTGAAACAATTGTACCGTTCACAACAGAGGTGATAAAGGTGATAAGGGTGCTTTGCATAACCCGATATGACATTGTTAAACGATAGTGTTATAATGTTTGACAGAAGATTTTTTTGTCCTGTACAGAAGTCACGCTACAAGCGTGACCTCCGGCTATCAACGTAAGCCGAGACATGTAGTACAGGCTTCAGCCTGTGCCGTACACAGTCTAAAGACTGTGCTACGATATTATCTGTCGCACGTTAAGTTGATAGCCTGACCTCCAATTACCGTAGGTGACGCTTGTAGCGTCACATGAAAATCTTTTTCTGAAGAACTGTAGTGTTGTTATCTTTACTTTTGCAAATGCAATGTCTTTCTTAATCCAACCCTCAACAAAATCCCAATCCTATGGCTTACGCCCTCTAAATCCCTTGACCGATTTAGGTCAGGTAGCGAATCTTATTGAGGACGCTTTTTCAACAGATTTAGACTATTCGGGGCAGAGCGCATTGAATGAGTTACGCTGGTTGAACCGCTTTAAGCCTCTATTATGGTGGATGTTACTCGTTAACTTCGACCAAAATGACTTTTTGTCGGGATTTGTTTGGGAGGAGGATGGGCGAATTGTCGGCAATGTAACCGTCAACCAGATGGGCATTAGCCCACGGCGTTGGTTAATCAGTAATGTGGCCGTTTCTGAAGCGTATCGAGGATGTGGCATCGCTACGGGGTTGTTGGGGGCAAGTGCCGAACTCGTTAAAAACCAAAACGGCTCTTATATCCTGCTTCAAGTCCGGGCAAATAACGCGCCAGCCATTTATTTGTATAATTCGCTCCAGTTTCAGCAAATTGGCGGCACGGCATATCTTAAAATCAACTACATCCCCCGGCCCCCGGCCGGGCCGCCACCATTGCCTAATGGCATCGTCTTACGGATTAGACGGTACGACTGGTACGATAATCGACAGGTGTTTCAACTGGCAAAACTATCAATTCCTGCCTCAGTCCAAAAAGAGTGGCCGCTCCGGCAAAGATATTTTTTTCTTGACGGCTATGATCAATTTAAGGATTTTTTTCGCCGCTTGGCTGGATATGGCCCAGCCCATTGGGTGGCCGAAAAAGAACAACAGATTATCGCCACGGTGAATATCTGCCCTAATCTTTTTAGACAACCCCATACCATCGACTTAATGGTGCATCCAGAGCATCGGAACAATTTGGAGGAGCCTCTGATTACCCGCGCCCTGAACTACCTGTCTCGCTGGAACAATCAATATGTCACTGTCAAACATCCGGTTGACCATCCAGAGGCAATTGCGATTTACAAGTCGATAGGCTTTTACGAGGATCAAACCCTGTTGTGGATGAAGCGAGAAATCTAATTATGTCAGATTTAGCGATTGTTATAGTTAATTATAATACTGCCGCCTTGTTACGAGATTGTCTGACCTCGATTTACGATAGTCAAGGCGACATGACGTTGCAAGTTATTGTGGTCGATAATGCCTCGCCTGATGATAGTGTGACGATGGTTCAAGCCGAATTTCCTCAAGCCGCACTACTGGTCAACCCAACCAATGATGGCTTTGCCAAGGCTAATAATCTTGGTTTGAAATTAGCCGGATTCTCCGCAGACGGTACACCTCAGCCCTACGCCCCTCGATACGCGCTCTTGCTCAACCCCGATACAGTTTTGCCACCCCATGCCCTCGCTGACATGATCCGCTTTTTTGACACCCATCCCACCGTCGGCGCGGCTGGGCCAAAATTGGTCTTACCCGATGGCTCACTCGATTTAGCCTGTCGCCGCTCCTTTCCCACACCCGAAATCAGCTTTTACCGAATGATTGGACTGTCGAAACTGTTTCCGCAACATCCACGTTTTGGCCGTTATAACATGACCTACGTTGACCCTAACGAATGTATCGAGGTCGATTCGGTAGTCGGGGCGTTTATGATGGTGCGACGTGAGGCGATTGCTCAATCCGGCCTACTCGATGAGAGCTACTTCATGTATGGCGAAGATTTAGACTGGGCCTACCAAATCAAACGGCATGGTTGGCAGATTTACTACAACCCCGCAGTGAGCGTTAATCATGTCAAACGGGCCGCCAGTCGTCACAGTTACAAGGCTCAGGTAGAGTTTTATCGAGCGATGGAGATTTTTTATCGTAAATATTATGCGGATGATGCCCCCTTGTTCCTGCATTGGCTAGTGCTGTCGGGGATTCATCTTAAATGGTTTTGGGTGCGGTGGCAAGCAAAAAAGCAGTTCGCTAATTAATTCATGAAAATTGCTGACGCTAACGGAAACTTTGGCGGGAACACTACAGCGGATACTTCAAAACTCAACGGATATATTTCGCCAATAACGGTATTTCTTTGCTATTTACAGTGATTATATACGGGTGAAAACTATCCGTTCCGTAGTTAAGTATCCGTTGTAGTGTTGATTCCGGCTAAACCAAAGAAAAAGTTAGCATCATGAAAATTGTTTCACGTGAAACATGTGGTGGATGATAGACGAAATAGACGAAACGAAGACCATAGCCTGAAAATTGTTTCACGTGAAACATTCTTATTGAGGTGAAACCGTTGACTAGAATATGTGATTATGAAGGCAGTAACTATCGGACTGAATTTTGGGAAAACCAGAATCGGGCCTACGAAGACGGCGTGGAACGTGTCGCCGTCAAAAAGATGCTCCCACCAACGGGACATCGGCTACTAGAAATTGGGGCTGGCTTTGGTCGACTCGTTGATTTATACAGTGGCTATCAGCAAATCGTCCTATCTGATTACGCTCGCACCCAAGTCGAAGAGGCGCGACAGTATCTCGGCCCGAATGACCAAATTGTTTACGTGGTGGCCGATATTTATAATCTGCCATTTGTTGATAACCTGTTCGACAGCACCATGATGATTCGGGTCATGCATCATCTAACTGACGTGCCTGACGCTCTCGGCGAAATTCATCGCATCCTGCAAGCAGACGGCACGAGTTTGATTGAGTATGCCAACAAACGGAACATCAAGGCCATCACTCGTTGGCTATTGCGACAACAAAACTGGCATCCGTTTGAGCATGAACCGATTGAGTTTGTTGAGATGAATTTCAACTTTCATCCTCGGTGGATGCATGAGCAGTTTGCTCAGGCCGGACTGCATATCAACAGTAAACGTTCCCTATCCCACTACCGGATTGAGCTACTCAAGAAATACCTACCCACCGACCTGCTCGTCAGGCTTGATGCGTGGGTTCAACCCACCGGCAACTATTGGCAGTTCACACCGAGCATCATTGTTGAGGCACAAGCACAAAAAGAGAATCAGACCTCGGCGACAGGATTCTTCCGTTGTCCCCAATGCCACAACCATGACCTATATCTGACTGAACATCCTGACCATGAGGGACAACTTTTTGTCTGCCACACCTGTCAGGTAGGCTGGTCATACCGTGATGGCATTTACGATTTTAAGACTCCACAGGCCCTATCTTGACCCAAAAACAAAAAAACTCGGGTGCAAAAACCCGAAAGGTTTTAGAAACCTTTCGGGTTTTGAACTCTAAACATCTGCTCATCTTGCTGATTGCGCTCTACTTTGGTTGGTCGGTCTATTACGTCAATCAACGCCATTTAGCCTTTGAAACCGGTGCATTCGACACGGGAGTCTACGCCCAACCGATCTGGAACTACACTCAAGGGCAAGATTTCGCGGTCTCCTTAATCGAAGATAACGGCCCGATTCGATGGGCCACGCATGTCGAGCCAATTCTCTATTTCATCGTCCCGATTTACGCCCTTTTTCCCGACCCGCGCCTCTTGTTTGTGATTCAAATAGCGGCCTTGACTCTGGCCGCTATTCCTATGTATGCCCTCGCCATCCGACGCATCCACAACGAATGGGCGGCACTAGTGATTGTGTTGGCCTATTTCCTCATGCCAGCCACCGAATCAGTGACGCTGTTCGATTTCCATGCCGTCACACTAGCCCCGTTATTTTTGCTATCCGCCGTTTATTTTTTAGACCGCGCCCTAAGTAAACAAGGTATCAGTCTATGGCTATGGCCGCTCAACAAACTTCCCACCGACCAACCAACAATCACCAAGGCCGTTCCAAGTTTTAAAACCGCCAAAAAATCGTTGGCTGAACCTGTCGAAGCCAGTTTTCCTTCGGCAGGCTCAGGGAGATTTATTTTTCTGGAACTGCCCAAAAACGGTTTTCTGGCCTCACTCCAACGCCGTCTGCAAACCGCCTTACCCAACTATCTGCTAACCGCGCTCTTTTTTCTACTCGCCTTATCAACCAAAGAGGATATCTCGCTTCATGTTTTTATGATTGGCCTCTATCTGCTCCTGCTCCGACGGCGCTGGTGGGAAGGTGGCACGCTCATCGCCGTTGGGTTGATTTGGTTTTACGTGACTTTCCAAATCATTATTCCCTCCTATCGCACCGCCGGAGGCGAGTCGATTTACGCGGCATGGTTCGAGACGTTGGGCAACACCCCCCTCGAAATCGCCTACTCCCCAATCACCAAACCGGACAAGGTGTTCGACCTGATATTCCGGCCCGGCAATATCCCGGCCTTGCTGATGATTAGCGCGCCCTTGACCCTCCTGCCTATCGCCGGATTGCCCATGTTAGCCATGACTGCCCCATCCGTGGCCTTCGTTCTGTTGAGCAACAACCCGACTCTACGCCAACTAGAAACATGGCACTACGCCTCTCCCATGTTGGCTTTTGTGATGTTAGCCACCATGGATGGGTTAGCCCGCGTCACCCACTACGGAACCCGCCTAATACAACCCCGCCTTGGCGACAACACCGGCCCTTACATCCGCAACACAATGGTGATCATGTTGCTCTGCACCTCGCTGACCTACCATTATTATCGGGGTTACTCACCGTTGAGCGCGCTTTACGAACCGATTACCGTGACCGCTCATCATGAGTTGGGTCGAGAGATTGCCAGCACGATTCCGGCTGATAGTAGCGTTCTGGCTCAAGCGCAATTGATTCCCTACGTGGCTCATCGGCTTGAGTTGGGAATCTGGAGCGGGCCGCTGTTGACCGAGTACGATTATGTGTGGCTCGATTTGAGCCATCAGAAAATTCCAAATCGGTTTAACGCTCACGGCGATTTTTTAACAGGCTTGATTATCGAAGATGAGTTTGGTTTTGTGACCATGCAGGATGGCTACATGCTGTTACAGCGAGGATCCGAGCGTCCGATTATGCCCGAAAGCTTTTTCACCTTTACTGAGTATGATCAACTTCCGACCAATACTCAACAGTTTGATGCGACCTTTGGCGACACTTTCCGGCTGGTGGGGGCAAAACCGGAGGTGCGGAGGTTAGCCACTTCAGAAACAGAGCCGCAACTCCTGCTCTATTTTGAGGTACTACAGGCTCCGGCTCAAGATTATCATCTATTTTTGTATCTGCTTGATGAGCATGGTGAGGTAATCGGAGCTACCGATTATCCGCAACCCGCCTTGTTCTGGTGGCCAACCTCACAATGGAAACAGAGCGACCAACGCCAAATCCGAATCAACACCATCCCTTGGTGGACGGGTGACAAAACAGCCTTTGGCTACGCGATTGGTCTCAGCCACAACGACGACCCATGGGATAAATCAGCCCGATTGCCCATCAGTTGGACGGCGAAATCGGCCAATCCAACCAACAGCATGCCGATACAGGATGACACCTTATTGCCCATCGTTGCCTTTGAACGTTGGGGCGGGTTGACTTATGAAAAATAAAGAAATGAAGAAATGAAGAGTGAGGAGTGAATGGGGTTTAAATTGCTGGTAGTGACCCGGTTCCGGTGGGCGTTACCAGCGAGGTTTCCCACGGGTAGACAATATATCGC